>QCVD01000021.1 GCA_003208835.1 Synechococcus sp. AG-683-C23
GACTGGTTCGACAAGGTCGCTGACAGTTCTGGAGATATAACTGCCTCACAAGCCTTTCTGTAAGTCCTTATTAAGTGCTATTTGAGAATCTAGAAGCCATGGCAGTTGAATATCCTAGGAGACCGATTGCTGCAAGCATTTCCACTATTTCCTCTTCTCCTCTAAAAGTAAAGCCCCTAGTAAATTCGTGCAAATCGTAATATAGGCAAAAGCTAAAAATACATGCGGGAATGAAATATATTAAAAGCATTTTGGATGGAGCTATTTGCGCTACGAGATTGGCCGCAAAATTTTTCCCCGCGAACCTAGAGAATTTGTCTCCCAACAAAGATATTGAAATCACCACTGCAAGAATCATTCCAAATGCAAAATCTGAATGTGCGTCAATAAAGCCAATGTTGTGGAAATTAGTCTCACCTTGAGTATTGATTAAAGATATTTCAGCTGGCGTTTGCCAATTAAAAATCATCTGTCCCCAGCTCATTTCTTCCATTGCGACGACGAAGCAGCTGGCAGAAAGAAAGTAAAAGATGCTTTTCAATGATGTAGGGCGTATTGATGTGGCGCAATATATAAGAATGTAGGCTGTTAGTAACAATGATAAAAAAGAAGTCCACTCAACGATGCCGCCTTCCTGGAGACTTCTTCTGTAAGAGCTGGTGCTGCCGGCGCATACTTTTAATGTTATTACTAGACTGCTTATGAATATTCCTATCTTGAAAAAAATGAGATTTATGCGCTGTTCGCCTCCTCTGGAGTAAATAAGTTTGTTGAAATTCAATTTGAAGCTAATCCATACAAATAAAGTTCCTGCTGCGAGCAGCAAAAAATCTGTAAATGCTAGCTCTAGTGAGTTGGTGATTAGCTTTACAGAGAATACGACCATAAGGGCGGATCCGCTGGCGAAAAATAAGATCGTGAAAAGTCTTCCGATCTGTGGTCTTGGGTCTTTTCGGGAGATGGGCATTTTCAAGGATTGTTGACTTGCGATTGATTAAGGCAAGATATTATGTATAGCCATGAGGCTAACTGTTTGTTCCCTTTATGCAAGTTTCTTGAGATTTAATAAAAATAAGTGACTCTCTTTTGTCGCTAAGAGATTGAGGTCCTAACATTCTATATCGATATGGGTAAGCCAACCGAGCTGTGCCAACTCGAAAAAGGTGGATTTGCTTATCTCTCGCGTGATGATATGTTTGAGATCCACGAAAAAATTGATTTTAAGCCCCGCTGCATACCTGATATCGAGCAAAATAATAAGATCATCATTCAGCATTGCACGTGCATGAGCGATGGAGTAAGAAGGCAAAAAGCTTATGACATCAACTTCGAAAAATTGGTTTACTCGATATCCAGGTTTGAAGAATATGAAGACAATTTCCCAAAACCCAACATTTTTGATAAAGCCGTAAATATTGCTCACTATCTTTCAAGATGCTTTGACTGCATCAGAGTCGATTTATATATCCTTGAGGATCAAGTTCACTTTGGTGAGTATGTTCCCTGTCATGCCGGTGGTATCACTAAAGTGACATCTGAGCGGCACGATGATCTGCTCGGTAAACACTGGCACTGCAAAGAAATATCTTTCGAGCCGAGCAGTGAAATCGGAAAAATAATTGATTGAAATGTGTATCAAAACTATTGTATAAATTGAGTCTCAACTTTTTCAAAACTTTCTTCAGAGAAGGCAGCAAAAATCTTCACTTAGATCTCAGAGCTACATGTTTTGTGCAGAATCAAACATTCTGCCCTGCCTTTTCCGTCCAGTAGAGGGTGATCAAAGCCTTCGACTTATCTATGGAGATGACACGATGAAAGTATTCCCCTCTCACCTTGCAATGGCTGCTTAATGGGGCATCTCAGATGTTTTCAGCATGGCGATGAACCATAAGGAGCTCAAAGCCAGCGCTACGCCAACGCCCGCTCCAATCCCGACGCGTGTCATCACAATCGGAACAAGGATTGGAAACACTACCGCCCCAGCGAGGGGGGTCAGGGCAACAAACCAACGCAACCCAGAGGAAGTCTTTTGTTCAGAGGGGTTGTTCAGAACCATTCAGCTCGTGCTTCGCTTGCAGGGTTGCTGTTGTCGTCAGGGGTTTGACGCTCAAAGTTGAGGGTGATGTTGCGCTTCTGTTCGCCATCAGCCGCTGTGGCTTCGATGGGATAGAGCTGCTCTCCATCCCGGAATGGAACTTGAATGCGGAATGTGCCGTCTGCTGAAAGGGGCACTTCTTCACCACCAATGGTGAGGCGTGCAGATGGATCAGTGGCTCCATAAACGATCAGCTCAGCATCAGCTACCAGCCAGAACGAGCGTTGGCGTGAACCAACACCGCCAAGGCCGGACTCGTTGCGGCCGCTTGCCCATAGGCCAATACCGGAATCATTGAGTCCAGAACGACTGGAAGCAGAGGAATCGTGGAACGCCTCTTGGAATTCCTCAGAGCCAACTCGACGACGACGGAAATGAACAGTGGCGCTTTGGTACAAACGCTCGTGAAGGCCGCTGTCGCTGGTTTCGTTCGCCGGTGCCGGTGCCTGTGGTGTGGGAGCAGTGGCAGATGGGGCGGGAGCAGGCGATGCGTCCAGGCTGAACGGCACAAATTGATCAAGAATTTGTTCACTTGGATGAAGAGCAGGGACTCGGGCAATGGAGGAAAAAGCCAAAGACATCCAACTGTTCGAGATGCGGTATCCCAACTCAACCCGGTAGTCGCGGTCGTAAAGCGGAACAGGTAAGTACCACTCGGTGCTGTGGCTATCGACGGGAACTTCCTGAAGGGTATGGGGGTGAGAACTGCCGTCTTGCATGTCAGTGACGTCGGCTAAGCGCAGACACAAGCGATTCGCTCCTTCCTTTTGTGCACGCTCGCGGTCGCTATCGGAGATCTCCCAGAACACATAGGCCCATTGGGGATCGCGAGGTAAAAACACCACACGTGTTTCGATGGTGGAAATGGTGGGGGCATTCAGCTCAGCTTCGATCGCTTTGAGATCTCCACCGCGTTTTTCTTGGCGAACCGCCACCTCGTCAACGAGGTTCTCCTTACTCTTGCGGCTGTAGAGCGGTACCCCTAAGTCACTGGCGATTTGACGGAGTTGACGGAGGGTTAGACGTGCCAGTGATGAAATAGTTGGGGACACGTCCAAAGCTCCAGGTTTAATTCGGAATCATTTTGAGCCCAAAATTTCCTTTCTGCCCCTCGGCACCGTCACTGGTCAGTGGATGCTGACTCCAATTCTTGGGGATCACAGTCAGAGCCATAAAAAAGGCAGAGCCGAAGCCCTGCTGTGATTTTGGATGTGTACCGGTCTTCATCTGCCAATGCTGCGGTAGGGAACTTTTGACAAGTAATCCATTTCCGTGTTGCTGACATTTCCACGGGTGCTGGGCATGGGCATGTCCTTGATCCAGTCCAGGTAATCGCTTGGGGATCCACCGCGTTTGATTTTTGCCCGTGCTGGCAGCGCTTTGCCGGGGCCGCCCATGAACACGATTTGTGGGAAGCCGAGGATGCCTCGGTAGTACTCGTCGTAACGAGGGCTGGTGATGTTGAAGGGGGTATCGCCGAGTGCTCGTCCTGGCAGGACTCGGTTGCGCTGGAAAGGAACCGTGTCGTATCCGAAGGCGTCTAAATACTCAGGGCTGTCAAGCAACACATCCACCAATCCCACGAGGCCTTTGGTGGCAATCACGATCGACCAAGACAGTTCTTCTCCCTTCCCATTGACCTTTCGGCCAAGGATGCGTTCCGTCAGGTGACGGACCACTTTGTAATTGCTGTTGAACCCATAAAAGCTGCGTTTAAAGGTGTCCGAAAGCAGCAAGCCACGAATGAAATCACGAACCGTGATCTGCCCATCCTTGAGCTGAGATTCGAGGTTGGAGTCGCGATCCGATTTAAAGGCGTGGAAATAAATCTGGCGGTAGGCGCTTTCAATCACCGTGTCCAGGTTGTCCCGGTCGTCCGCAATGGCAAAGGAATAAGCCCGGGATCCTTCATCGGAACCAACTCGAATGTTCGAAATACCAGTCCTCAAGGAGTTCTGGGTGATCGGTGCATACTCCAGAAGAGGAATGGCCACTAGAGCTTCAACATCCACTGTCGACGATCGTAAGGGGGGCGCCGGTTTCATTGACTGCCGCTGTTGCAGCGATCACATCCCGTAATAGTTGGCCTAAGTACTAATACTTACCAGCCAAACGGTGCGAGTTGGATCGCGGCAGCCGCAGCTACCACGGTTTTCGACGGGCCGTCGTCCAACTGGCGGGTCTCCATACAAAAGGAGGCGTTGTTGGAGAGTCCTTGAACGGTGCTTGTCCGCAGTCGAAGGTTGGGCCCCGCAAACCAAAAGCGTTCCAAGGAACTCATCATTTCGTAGTCCGTCGTGAGGATCAAGCCGTTTTCGTCATCCATGCGGAATTGGCCAGCGACTGGGGCTTTTTCGGCATAGCCCCGATCGCGCAACAGCAAGCCATGGCGCCCAGCGTCATCGCTCGGGATCAGACCAAACATGGTTTGGTCTTCATGGGACTCTCCTGCACGGTCCCAGGCCATGGAACCGCTCCAGCGAACCCAACAACCTCCAATGATTCTGCTGAGGTCTTGGTTATTGCGTTTTGCGATTTCGGCAAGGCGCTCATCGCCTTTGAGCAGCTCTTCCACAACGATGAAGGACGCCCCGGCTTCAGCGCGACGGTGGAGCAAGTGGTGTTGGCTGCGCTGAGACATCCAACGACCGCAGCTAAGGCGGAAAAAATTGAGGGCGTCTGGGATCTTGAGGGTCATCGTCGCAACTCACCTTCGCTGATGATGGCAGTTTGTTGGTGCTGGCTAGGAGCGGCAGCGACTCTCTGCCGCGGCGATGAGGTCATCGAGGCTGAGCTCTAGGGGGACTTTGCGGCAGTGCTCGGCCACGTCCGCGAGCTGCTGCGCTGCGTTGTTTAGCTGATCAAGAAGTATGCGTAAAAATTGGGGATCATCTGCCACGACTGGTTGTTGCTCGCACCACTGCCGTCGTTGAGCCGCGTTCGGTAGCGCTCCATCGACGTCAGAAGACATGTCGCGAAAGCTTGAGAGGCAATGGGCCAGCAATCGCAGATGGTGGCGATCGAGCTGAGGCAGCAACGTGGCATCAATGCGAGCGATCGTGTCGGCATCAATGTTCATTGGGTCTCGATCGGCGTAATCCGAAATCCGCAGGTGTGTCCGCCTTCGAGTCGCCAATGCACTCGTTCCACCAGGCAGTCGGGAACGGTCCGGCGGATGAGTAGAAGTTCTTGGTCGCAGATGGTCGGGAATTCCTCAGCGATGCGCTGAACTGAGCAATGCGCCTCTTGGAGGTTCCAACTGTGGCCGTCGTCATCGAGGCTGCAGACCGTTACGTATCCCTCGTCGCGTCGTAGGCGCGCGAGTTGGTGGAGTCGCTCTTGAAGAGGACCGTCGCCGAGTTGAAGGCGGTACTGCTGCGCTTTCCCTTCCGCCTGACTTTGCAGGAGCTGCTGGAAGGCGTCTTCTGGAAGGCTGGACCGCAGTGAATCGAGCAACTCCAAGGCAAACCCCCCGCTTCCATCGGGGAATGTTTCGCGTCCGACTTCGGTGAGAAACCAGCGATTGCTGGGCCGTCCTGGCCCGCTGGAACTTGTATTGGAAGCGACGAGTCCATCCTCGGCCAGGGCACGGAGATGACGGCGCATCGCTTGCACTGAAATGCGCTGCGTTTCTGCGAGGTCACAGGCATCCATCTCGCCGCGCTCAAGGAGCAGGGAGAGCACGGTTTCGCGGGTGCTGGGCTGGGCCGATGTGCTCATTAGGAGCTGGAGTCTCCCACACCATGACAGTGGATTGATCCCATTGGCAGTAACAATGGTGTGCCCGACAATGAGCTGCCTTCTGACTTAGGCTGCTCATAAGGAAACCCCGGGGTTTCGTAATTCGCTGATCTCTCCATGCCCGACGCCGCTACAGAGCCGACAGCTGAAAGCCTTGAAATCATTCGCAAATTCGCAGAGACCTACGCCAAGCGCACTGGAACGTATTTCTGTTCCGAGCCAAGTGTCACGTCGGTGGTCCTGAAGGGACTGGCTCGTCATAAGGAAGATTTAGGTGGTGCCCTTTGCCCATGTCGTCATTACGAAGACAAGCAAGCTGAGGTGTCCCAAGCTTTTTGGAATTGCCCTTGCGTTCCCATGCGAGAGCGTAAGGAATGCCACTGCATGTTGTTTCTGACGGAAGACAATCCTTTCGCATGTCCTCAGAAAACCCAGACCATCACCACAGAAACGATTCAAGCCACCGCAGGCTGACCTGAATGACCAGCACCTCCACACGAGACCTTGTTAGTCAGCCGTACAAATACGGCTTCGTCACTGACATCGAGACCGATAAGATCGAGAAGGGTCTCAGTGAAGAGGTCGTGCGTCTTATTTCGTCCAAAAAGGATGAGCCTGAGTTCCTGCTTAATTTCCGGCTAAAAGCTTTTCGCCACTGGCTCACCTTGGAGGAGCCCGACTGGGCTGCCTTGGGGTATGAAGCTATCGATTATCAAAATATCATTTACTACGCAGCTCCAAAGCAACAGGCGAAAAAAGCAAGTCTTGATGAAGTCGATCCCAAGCTTCTTGAAACCTTTGAAAAATTAGGGATTCCTCTTAGTGAGCAGAAACGTCTCAGCAACGTGGCGGTTGATGCAGTATTCGACAGTGTTTCAATTGCCACCACTTATCGGGAAAAACTGGCGGAGCACGGAGTTGTGTTTTGTTCGTTTACGGAGGCCGTCAAAGATCACCCTGAGTTGATTGAGCGATATCTCGGTTCAGTGGTTTCCAGTAACGACAATTACTTTGCGGCACTGAACTCAGCTGTGTTCAGTGATGGTTCATTCGTGTTTATTCCGAAGGGTGTGGAATGCCCTATGGAGCTGTCGACGTACTTCCGAATTAATTCTGGCGATACCGGCCAATTCGAACGCACCTTGATCGTGGCGGAAGAAGGCGCCTCTGTGAGCTACCTGGAGGGGTGCACCGCTCCAATGTTCGACACGAATCAGCTGCATGCTGCAGTGGTGGAACTTGTTGTTTTAGACGACGCATCCATCAAATACTCCACTGTTCAAAATTGGTACGCCGGAGATGAGAACGGCGTCGGTGGTATCTACAACTTCGTCACCAAGCGTGGCCAATGCCGTGGTGCTCGCAGTCGAATTAGTTGGACGCAAGTGGAAACCGGTTCAGCCATTACTTGGAAATACCCCAGCTGCGTGTTGCAAGGGGCCGACTCTGTCGGAGAGTTTTATTCCGTTGCTCTCACCAATAACTGTCAGCAAGCGGATACCGGAACCAAAATGATTCATATAGGGCCTCGCACGCGCTCAACGATTGTGAGCAAGGGCATCAGTGCTGGCCGTTCCAGCAATAGCTACCGCGGACTCGTTCAGATAGGTCCAAAGGCAAAGGGTGCCCGTAACTACAGCCAGTGCGACTCGATGCTGATCGGCGATCAGGCAGCAGCGAATACCTATCCCTATATCCGCTCGCAACAGCCCCAAGCCGCGATCGAACATGAGGCCAGTACCTGTCGGATTTCAGAAGATCAGCTCTTTTATCTTCAAAGCCGAGGTATTGGTTTTGAGGAGGCGGTGTCGATGATGGTGTCTGGCTTCTGTCGGGACGTGTTCAACCAGCTGCCCATGGAATTTGCTGCTGAAGCCGATAAGTTGCTGGCTCTCAAGCTTGAGGGGTCTGTGGGTTGATCCCCGCTCCTTGATTTACTGCACTTTTTTCCTCGTTTTCTCTAAGTGATTCGCCCCGACGCCGAGCTTCTTCTCGACATCACTGATCTACATGCGTCCGTAGAGGATCAGCCCATCTTGAAGGGTGTGAATCTTCAGGTGCGCTCTGGCGAGATCCATGCCGTGATGGGTCGTAATGGCAGTGGGAAAAGCACTCTTTCTAAGGTTCTTGCCGGTCATCCCGCTTACCGCGTGACCTCCGGAACTGTGCTTTACCGCGGCGTGAATTTGTTTGAGCTGGAGGCCGAGGAGCGGGCTCGTCTTGGTGTGTTCCTCGGTTTTCAATATCCGGTTGAAATCCCTGGTGTGAGCAACTTGGAGTTCCTGCGGGTTGCCACCAATGCGCGTCGCCTGAAGCGGAACCTCGAGGAGTTGGACACTTTTGATTTTGAAGACCACGTGCAAGAACGCTTGAAAGTGGTTCAGATGGATCCCGCTTTCTTAGAGCGCAGCGTCAATGAAGGCTTTTCTGGTGGCGAGAAAAAGCGTAATGAGATCCTTCAGATGGCTTTACTCGAGCCAGTTGTGGCCATTCTTGATGAAACTGATTCCGGGTTGGATATCGACGCTCTTCGCATCGTTGCTGGTGGTGTGAATCAGTTGGCCAATGCAGACAACGCCACGTTGTTAATCACCCACTACCAACGCTTGCTTGATGAAATCACCCCGGACTATGTCCATGTGATGGCATCGGGTCGCATCCTTCGGACTGGAGGCCGAGAGTTGGCACTGGAGCTAGAGCAAACCGGTTACGACTGGGTGGATAAAGAGCTCGCAGCCCAGGGAGTGGCCTAACCATGGCTGTGTCCACCAGCGAACATGTGCTGGCACCGGTTCAGCAACGCGGTCAGGTCGCGCTTAGTCGTCTGGGCTTGCCGACGCGGAAAGATGAAGCATGGCGCCTCACCAACCTGAGCCGACTGGAAGCTGTGGCTCGGATGCCAATCAGCAACGTGGCCACAGCGTCAGATGCCCCTCCTCGTATGGATGGCGTTGTGCGCTTGGTGCTTGATGGAGTCAATGACCCACTGGAGGGTGTGACCTTGCCGGAGGGTCTCACGCCCCTTGAGCCAAAGGAGCTGGAGCTTGCCCTTGGCCACAGTCTCGATCGTTGTGGATGGTCCGACGATTGGTTGATCGAGTTCAACCATGCGTCCGCCCATCAGCTGTTGGCACTTCGGGTTCGCGGAACAGTTCCTCCGCTGGAACTTGTCGTGGCGGCCGCCTCTGGCCTCATCGCCACACGGGTGTTGCTGGTGGTGGAAGAAAAAGCACAGCTCGAGCTCCTACAAGTGTTTTCAGGACGAGGTGAAGCGGCCCATAGTCATCTTTTGGAGGTGCATCTCGGCCAAGAAGCGCAGATGAACCACGGTGTTCTGGCTTGTGCCGATGGTCTGGCGTCGTTGTTTGCTCAACTGGCCGTTGAGCAAGAGCCCCGCAGCGCTTATAGCCTCACATCTGTTGTGCAGGGTTGGTCGTTGGGACGAATCGAGCCGCGGGTGGTGCAGGTGGATGGACAAGCCTCTACGACGTTGAAGGGTCTGGCCGTTGCCGACGTTGAGCAGCAGCTTGCTGTTCATACGTCGATGTGTTTCGAAGGGCCCGATGGTGAATTGGATCAGCTTCAAAAATGCCTCGCGGCAGGGCGCTCTCACACAATTTTCAATGGTGCGATCAATGTGCCGCGCAAGGCGCAGCGCACCAATGCAGCGCAATTGAGTCGGAATTTGTTGCTTTCGGATCGGGCCCGCGTTGATACCAAGCCTGAGTTGGAAATCGTGGCGGATGATGTTCGTTGTGCCCACGGCGCCACGGTCTCCCAGCTGCAGGAAGACGAGCTCTTCTATTTGCGGAGTCGTGGGATCGGAGCCTCCGATGCCGCGGTGCTGCTGTTGCGCGGTGCATGCCAAGAAGTGGTCGACCTGCTCCCGACTCATGCGACCGCCTGGCGACCGCTGGAACGCGTGCTTGAGGGACTGGCCTCATGACCACGCTCAAACCTTCCCCGGCGCGATCTGGTGTGGATTCATTGAATCTTTCGTCACGATTTCGTGCTGATTTTCCAATACTCGCTCAAGCTACCCCAGATGGTCGGCCACTGATCTATCTCGACCACGCTGCTACCAGTCAAAAGCCGCAGCAGGTGATCGATGCGATGCAGCGCTACTACAGCTGCGATAACGCCAATGTGCATCGGGGTGCCCATCAGCTCAGCGCCCGGGCCACCGAGGCGTTTGAAGCGGCTCGAACCACAGCAGCTGCCTTTGTTGGTGCCCATAGCCCCCGCGAGATTGTCTTCACGCGAAACGCCAGTGAAGCGATCAATCTTGTGGCGCGCAGCTGGGGTGATTCCACCCTCCGCGAAGGCGATGAAGTGTTGCTCACGGTGATGGAGCATCACAGCAATTTGGTGCCTTGGCAGCTTCTGGCGCAGCGCACCGGTTGTGTCCTTCGCCATGTCGGGCTGACCGAAGATGGACGCTTTGATTTAGAGGATTTCCAAGCCAAGTTGTCGGAGCGCACCCGGCTGGTGAGCTTGGTACATATCAGCAACACCTTGGGATGCTGTAATCCCCTGGATTCTGTGATCCCTGCAGCCCATGCTGTTGGTGCATTGGTGCTCGTGGATGCTTGCCAAAGCCTGGCGCATCAGAGCATTGATGTGGTGGCCCTCGAAGCCGACTTTCTGGTCGGCTCGTCTCACAAGCTTTGTGGTCCTACCGGAATGGGTTTCCTTTGGGCACGTGAGTCGTTGTTAGAGGAGATGCCTCCATTCCTCGGCGGTGGCGAAATGATCCAAGACGTGTTCTTGGATCACAGCACCTGGGCTGTGTTGCCCCACAAATTTGAAGCCGGCACTCCCGCCATCGGCGAAGCCGTGGGAATGGGGGCAGGCCTTCTCTACTTACAGGAGATTGGCTTAGAGGCGATTCAAGCTTGGGAAGCCCTCCTCACCCAGCATCTTTTTTTCCGCTTGCAAGGCATTGATGGGCTGCGGATCCTGGGGCCAACTCCTGAGCAGCAGCCTGGTCGCGGCGCCCTCGCCACATTTCTCGTGGAGGGTGTGCATGCCAACGACATCGCGGCCTTGATGGATGCCTCAGGCATTTGTATTCGAAGTGGACATCACTGTTGTCAGCCGTTGCATCGCCTGTATGGGGTGACGGCTTCAGCTCGGGCCAGCCTCAGTTTTACCAGCACAATAGAAGAGATCGACTGTTTCGCTGAGGAGCTCGCCTCCGCGGTGTCTTTCCTGCGGGAGCACAGCTGACGCTGTACCCCCAGACTTAGGGATCGTTCTGGATTCAGTGCAGGATTGGTGAGCCCGTGCGCTCTGCATAGGCTTCCTCTCCATGTTCGTTCACGTCGACACCCATTTGCTCAGCTTCGGCGGGGACCCTGAAGGCGACACCGCATTGACGTAAGGCCATGGCAATCACCAGGGTTCCCCCTGCAGCCAGGCCATAGGCCACGAGCACAGCTTGAAGTTGCCCAAGCATCAGTGCGATACGCCCCTGCTCAGCAAGCACCGCACCAGCGGGATGGTTTTCGATCAAAGCTGCGTTGGCAAATACGCCAGTGAGGAGTGCTCCGATCGTGCCTCCCACTCCGTGGACGGCAAATGTGTCGAGGGAATCGTCAAAGCGCAGCCGTACTTTGATTCGAACGGAGACGTAGCAAAGAACAGCTGTGATGGCGCCGATCGCCATGCCTGCGCCTGGTGTTACGAAGCCCGCAGCGGGGGTAACGCCCACAAGGCCTGCAACTGCACCGGTTGCCATTCCGACCGCAGTGGGTTTGTTATCGCGCCAGGTTTCGACAAGGGCCCATGTCACCAGACCTGCAGCCGCTGAAAGATGGGTGGTGGTGAAGGGCAATTCAGCGCCGGCAACCGACAACTGACTTCCACCGTTAAAGCCAAACCAGCCAAACCAGAGCAGGCCAGTACCCAAAATGATTTGGGTGACGTCGTGGGGAGGGCGGCCCGACTGCGGCCAACCCTGACGGCGTCCCACCAGTCCAGCCAAGACGAGGGCAGACACGCCAGAACTGATGTGCACCACGGTGCCACCGGCGAAGTCCAAATCTTTGCCCAGGAAACCCCCTCCCCAAACCATGTGGGCCAGAGGGGCATACACCACAAGCAGCCAGAGCGGGGTGAATAGGCACCAGAAGCGAAAGCTGAGCCGCTCCACTAACGCCCCGGAAATTAAGGCGGGAGTGATGATCGCAAACATGCCCTGGAAGAGGGCGAATGACAGGCCAGGAATGGTGAGGCCATCCCAGGTGCCGGAGAGGTTCTCCAGCAAGGCATGGTCAAAGGGATTGCCGATGACGGCATTCCAGCTGCCGCCGTCGCCAAAGGCCAAACTGAAGCCAACGCCGGCCCAGGTGAGGGTGGCGATCCCCATCATCACGATGCTCATCCCCATCGTGTTGAGCACATTGCGTCCTTGGACGAAGCCTCCATAGAAGAAGGCCAGTCCTGGAGTCATCAGCAGCACCATGGCGGAGCTGATCAGGATCAAGCTGTTGTCAGAAGCAGCACTGCCGGTGGCCGCATGGGCGGGGAGCAGGGCTGTGCCCAGGAGTTGCAATGCAGGAACGCAAAGGGCCGCGATGCCCAGGCGCCCGAGTCGGGATCGCACAAGAATTCTGTATCTAGTGATACTCAATAGGGGGCTAAGCGGCGCAAAGTTGTTCACAGTGAACATTTTCGAGCCAGCGGCGCGGGTGGCTCGAGTTGGTCCTCGGCGCTTTCGCGGAGCGGTACAGCCGTATTTCCTTAGACAGAGCCGCCGTGATTGAAGACTTGCTCTGCTTGCGGACGCAATGGCCCCGCCAGCGACACTCTAAATAAAATTATACGTAAAATATTTCGCCGCTAAGTAAGGCTTTTGTGGGTGTTTTGCGTCAATTTATTTTTATTCTGCTTGCCCTAGTCCCAGGTGGAGCCTGAAGAATGCCTCGGTTTCCTCAAGCACTGTGATTTGGGTCGCTTGGTTGCGGAAGCCATGGCCTTCATCGTCAAAGAGGCGCACGTCCACGGTGATTCTGTTGTTGCGCAAAGCGGCGGCCATCCGCTCGGTTTGCTCCGCTGGCACCACTTTGTCTTTTAAACCCTGGAAAAACAGCACTGGGCAACGAATGCGATCTGCATGTTGCAGAGGAGAACGGTCGTTGTAGATGGAGCGTTGCGCAGGCCAGGCACCCACGAGTCCGTCGAGGTACCGCGCTTCAAATCGATGGGTGTCTGTCGCCATGGCGGTGAGATCGCAAACGGCATAGCGGCAGGCACCAGCTCGGAACACATCCGTGAAGCACAGTGCTGCCAGGGCGGTGAATCCCCCGGCGCTGCCCCCTTCGATCGCCACTTGATCGGGATGGGCGTGTCCCCAGGCAATCAATGATTGTGCAGCGGCTGCGCAGTCGACCACATCAACGACGCCCCAGCCTTGGTTCAGTCGTTCCCTGTAAGCACGTCCAAAACCGGTGGACCCGCCGTAATTCACATCCACGACACCCCAGCCGCGGGAGGTCCAGTACTGAATGGCCAGGCTGAGGCCGCGGCGGGCCATGGCTGTCGGACCGCTGTGGCTTTTCACCAGAAGGGGTGCGGGTCCATCCTCTCCTCCCATGGGCGGGTAATACCAGGCATGGGTGCGTTGCTGCTTGTGTCCTTTGAACCAGAAAGGTTGCGCCACGCTGATCTCCTCAGCAGGCAGCGGTGGTGGTATGGACGGCGAATGGCTCCAGGCCATCGTCCTGGGTCGAAGGTCGAGCTCGAGGAGCCCAGCCACGCTGCTGCTGTTGCTTGCGACGGCAACAGCCCTGCCATGACAGGCCTGTAGACCCGCCAGATCATCAAAGGGTTGCTCCAGCTTCACCACTGTTCCGTCGAGTCCCAGGCGTTGCAACGACCAGGTGCCATCTGTGCAGGTCGCCGCCAGGAGTCGTTCTCCATCCCAAGCGGTGGTACTCATGCCATAAATCCATTGGGGCATGGCGGTTTCCGCTGCCATCGGCCAAGGCCGTTCCCACGAAGTACTGGCTGGATCCTCAAGCATGAGGTTCCACCAGCCACTGCTGTCCTCCGCCACCAGGAGCCGGCCATCCGGAAGCCATTGGGGCTGAAAGACAGAAACGCCATCCCCTCCGGCACGCTGTATTGGGTTGATGAGTTGTCCTGTTGGAGTTAGTTCAGCGCACCACAGGCTGCTGCTGTCCCAAGGCATTGATGGCTGCACCCACTCAACCCAGGCCAGACGGTCTCCGTTCGGATTCAGTGCGGCATATCCGGCAAAATCCGCTGGTTGATGGAGTAGTTCTGGTTCTTGATCGGTGCGCTGAAGGTCGACGCTGACAAGTGCGTCCTTCCCGTTTTGTTCGCGGATGCCGATCCATTGGTTTCGCTGAAGATTCAGCAGGCCATCCGCCAGCTCCCAGGGCCCTGGACATGTCAGCCGTTGCGCTGGGGCTTCAGCTTCTGGGAGACGTTGGCGCGTGTCTGCTTTTGTCCAGCTGAATCGTTGTTGCCATAGACATCCGGCATCGATCCAAACCAGATGCAGATGGTGATCGTCTGTGGCTGTTGCCAGGACCCCTCCGCCGTAGTCGTGCACACGGCTGCGCAGGTTGATCGGTGCTGGCGTCAGCTCGATTTCAGGGCTATTCGGCTCGCCAAAGCGGCGCATGATTGCGGTCGTTCGCCCCTGTTCTGCAGGACGTTGTTCAAGCCAGATCAGCCAAAGACTGTCGTCTGGTCCTTGGACGAGCCTCGGTTCCTTCAGGCCTGGGAGCCGGCCAATGGCGGTTTGTGCGGAGAGTGGCGTGCGTCCCATGGCGTCTGAATTATCCCGATTAACATGCTTAATCAATGCAGGAGTGGTCTTGGCGGGAAGCTTTGCGCAGTTGGCACGAGCGGCTGACAAGGCCAGGGACACAATGTTGGTGCCGAAGACGGCGCTGGAAACCCCTCCGTTAGAGATTCATACCCTTGGCGCTGACTCTCTGCGTCAGCCCGCCCAGCGGATTGGCAAGGTCAATGATCAAGTCCGCGAACTGGCTCGGGACATGCTGCGCAGCATGTACACCGCCAAAGGCATCGGATTGGCCGCTCCTCAAGTTGCTGTGTATCAGCAGCTCTTGGTGATTGATCTCGACTTGGAGAATCCAGCAACACCACCGTTGGTGTTGATTAATCCAGAGATCACAGCGGCGAGTGCTGGCTTGGATACCTACGAGGAGGGCTGCCTGAGTATTCCTGGGGTCTATCTCGATGTGGTGCGTCCCACTGCCATCGAATTGAGTTATCGCGATGAGATGGGACGTCCACGAAAAATGAAAGCCGACGGATTAATGGCCCGTTGTATTCAGCATGAGATGGACCATCTCAATGGTGTGTTGTTTGTGGATCGGGTGACTGATCAAGCCGGTCTTCAGAAGGAATTGAAGGAGAATGGTTTTCAGTCCAAGCATGTCCAAAGCGTGTCCTGAGCCATGCCGATGAAACCTTTGGCCGGACTTTTTCTAGCCCTGGCATGCGTCTTGGGCATTGCCAGCACTGGATGCGTGTTTGAGCTTGCCTATGGAGAGCCTGATCTTGGTGTGTCCACCACCAGTTGGATTTTGGCGGTGGCCGCCCCCGCCACGGTTGGAACACTTGTTGTTGCGATTCGGTTGAACAAACCGGCCTGATGGGGCGGGCTTGAAGCCGCCATCACTTTTACGATCCCTTTAACTCAGCTTTCGGCCGTGATCCCTCGCTTTTTGCCTACCGCTGCTGGACTCGCCGTTGCGCTGTCAGGGACTGTGCCGGTGATGGCCCAGGGATCCCTTTTCACGGCTGTTCCCGTGGAGCAGGCCAACTTCATTTTGGTGTCGGCTCCGATCGGCAAGGGCGAGAGGTCTCAGCTGAATATTTATGAGCAGCGCGCCAACAAGCGCCCTTGCTTCGCCGTGAGTGGCGGCATGCCTGCCGTTGTGGATCCTTTGCTTTCAAGCTTTGATTTCACAGGGATTTGTAACCGCTACATCGACGGCAATGGATATTCCTTGCGTGTTGGTGGCGATGATTTGGGCACCCGTTATCGCCTCACGGTGGTCAAGACCGGTAGCGATATAGAGCTGTTGGCAGCCCCCACCCGTAATCCCTCTGCACCGGTCTATCTGGTAGCCCAGGCCGGTGGAGTAGCGAGCGGTTTTGTTCAACTCAAGCTCCAGCCCGGTTGGTCGCTGATGCGCCGGGCGTATGGAACGAAAACCCTCGGTCACCTCTACATCTATCGGGATTCAGCCCCAGCGGAGTGATCTCCCATGAGATCAGTGCAGCGGTAACCACTCGCGTCGGCGATCGCTTCGGTCTGCACCATGTTGTGGCCGTTCAGGTCGGCGATGGTGCGGGCCACCCTGAGTAATTGCAGGCTGCTCCGGGTGGTGAGCCTGCGCTGTTCGATAACCCGCTCCCACAGCGTGAGCCCATCAGCCTTGAATTGGCCTTGGCGGTGTAGATCCGCTGCCGTGAGCGAGCGATTGTTGCAACCACTGGGATTTCGGGCCTGCATTCGTTGACGAGTCGCATTCACCCGCGAGGGCTCCAGCCATGGAGAGTGTGTTTTGCGACGTTGGGTGGCGTCCAGGCAAGTCCGAATTTGCCTTGATGATCGACGCTCTAATCGCAACTGCAGATCAATCCGATCAAGGAGAGGGCCTGAGAGCCGTTGCCAGTAGCGCTGTCGTTGGGAGCATGTACAACGACAGGCCTGTTCGTGGTCACCATGCCAGCCACATGGGCAAGGATTCGTCGCGGCAACTAAGGTCACCGCCGCTGGAAAGACCGTGGTCTCCCGCATTCGGCTAAGGCGCACTTTGCCGTCCTCGAGGGGTTGGCGAAGCAGGTTGAGCACCGGGCGCGGAAACTCTGCTAACTCATCGAGAAACAGAACGCCGCTATGGGCAAGGCTGATCTCTCCAGGTTTGGGGGTATGGCCTCCGTCAAGGAGCGCAACCCCCGAGCCGCTGTGGTGTGGAGAGCTAAAGGGTCGCTGATGGAGCAACTGCTCACAGATATCGAACTCCCCTGCCACCGAGTGAATCCGGGAGATGGTGAGCGCCTCAGCTGTGTTGAGGTGTGGAAGCAACAGCGGTAATTGGCGAGCCAAATGGGTTTTGCCGCATCCCGGTGGCCCAACCATCAACAGGTGATGCCCCCCGGCTGCCGCCAGCGCGAGAGCATGGGCGGCCCTTCGGCCCTTCCATGCCCTCCATTCCATGCCAAGGCCCACGAGCTCCAGGGGGATGGCGGCAGTGGTGGCCTTTTGAGGTGATGGGTGGTGTCCAATGCGGACAAACGGGCATTCCCCTTTGAGCTGTTGCACCAACTCCTTCAGGTTGTGGGCTGTCCAAATGTTGAGGTTCGGAATGAGCGCAGCCTCAGTCGCATTGGCAGGGGGCACGACGAGGGCCCGCGCCCCCTGTTGCATGGCCAAATCAGCGAGAGCGATCGCCCCACGACAGGGCCGCAGGCTGCCGTCCAGTCCCAATTCACCAGCGCACCACAGGCCGTCGAGCTTGGGGCGATCAAGTTGTCCGCTGGCCACCAGCAGCCCCAGTGCGATGGGGAGATCAAAGGCCGGCCCTTCCTTGCGTCGGTGGGCTGGCGCAAGGTTGATCACCACACGCACCAATGGACCGCGGAAGCCACTGTTCCTTAGGGCTGAGCGCACCCGTTCGCGGGATTCCTGAATGTCTTTGTCGGGTAGAGCCACCAGCTGAATTCCTGGGAGGCCTGGCGCTAGATCTACCTCCACGGTGATGGGTTTGGCCTTGAGGGCGTGGAGCGAAGCGCTGAGACACCGTGCCAGCATCTTCAAAGAGTTTGTGAAGTACGGGACTCATGCCCGGCCTGTCTCACCACCTCTGCCGTTTCATCCCTCGTCACCTCCCTGTTGCTTGCCATGGCGGACGACACGATTTTTGGAAAAATTCTTCGCGGTGAAATCCCCTGCGATGAGGTATATAGCGATGCGTTATGCCTGGCTTTTCGCGATGTTGCCCCCCAGGCACCAACCCATGTGTTGGTGATTCCGCGCCAGCCGATTGAAAGTTTGCGATCGGCGGGAGACAGTGATCAGGCTCTACTGGGGCACTTGTTATTGGTGGCAGCTCGCGTGGCCAAGCAAGAGGGCTTGGACGATTGGCGCACCGTGATTAACAGTGGAGCTGGCGCTGGACAAACGGTGTTCCACCTCCATGTGCATGTCATTGGTGGTCGTCCCCTGGCTTGGCCCCCTGGTTAAGGGCACCAACGACAGAATGGAGGTATGACAACACCTTCAAGGCGTCCGTTACAGGGCTTTGGTCAGCAGCTCGGCCGGCTGCAGCGCCTCGCACAGCCATATTTTCTCCCCGTTGAGGAGAGTCGCTCTTGGCAGTTTCTGCTGCTCGTAGTTGCGCTGCTAATTGTTGTTGTTGGTGTCACCCTGTTGCTGCTTACTGCAGCGGTCCAGATCAGTGGAGCGCTGATCCCCAACTTGCAGGAACGCTTCTTGCCGGGGATCCCTGAGCGTGTCGATGCGATCTGGTCGGGTTGGATCGGTCCATTGGTGAGTGGCCTCACCCTGGTGGGCGGTGGTTGTTTTGTGGCCTTTCGCAGCAAGCTTCGTCAGGGGCGCTGGTTGCCTTGGTTGCTGCTGGGTGTGATTGCTCTGTTGATCCTTGTGATTAACGGGATCAATGTGGGTATTAGTTTCATTGCTCGAAATATTGAAAATGCTCTGGTCGGATATGACGAGAGTAGCTTCTGGAAAATTGTTGCAATTTATGCATTCTGCCTTGTAGTGGCATTGCCAATTCGGGCTTTGCAAAGTTACTTAATTCCCAAGGTGGGATTGATGTGGCGCCGATGGCTGAGTTCACGCTTGTTGGGCCGCTATTTATCAAATCGTGCATATTATGTTCTGAATCCTAATGATGAGAATGCTTCCGATATTGATAATCCCGATCAGCGGATTTCTGACGATACTAGAAGTTTTACGATCACAAGTTTAAGTGTATTGGTTGAGGTAATTTCTGCTCTGCTGACCTTCCTCAGTTTCATCATTGTTCTTTGGACAATAAACGGTCGTTTAGCGTTGATGCTGCTGGTCTACTCAGTTGTTGGAACTGGGTTAATTATTTTTGCAAGTCGCAAACTTGTGGCTTTGAATTATCAACAACTGAAGCTAGAGGCCGACTTTCGTTATGGGCTCGTTCATATCAGAGATAACGCCGAATCGATTGCCTTTTACGGTGGAGAAGGCCAAGAAGGTAAAGAGGCGAATCGCAGGTTAGATGGTGCCATTCAGAACTACAACCGTTTGATTGTTTGGGAGGCCCTGATCAGTGTTATTCAGCGTTCCTATGACTATTTCTCTCGCTTTCTGCCTTGGTTGGTTATTGCACCAATTTATTTCGCTAAAGAAGTCGATTTTGGAGTTTTTGGGCAAGCAAGTATTGCGTTCTCCCAGGTGTTATTTTCGGTGAGTTATATCGTCAATAACATTGATCGATTGGCGGCATTTTCCGCCAGTATTTCACGCCTTGAGGGCTTCCAGGGCCGCGTTGATGAGATCAGCGCTCAGCACGACGACTCACCAAACGTTTCTCCGATAACGCAAACCAGCGAAGCAAACCGTTTGCTGTTGAAGGGTGTGGACCTGGTTCCGCCCTTTAGTGATCGGGTTTTGATCAAAGATCTCAACCTCAGCCTCGAGCCCCGTCAGCGATTGCTCGTTGTGGGCCCTTCTGGTTGCGGTAAAACCTCGTTTTTACGACTGGTGAGTGGTCTTTGGCCGGTGCAAGGCGATGGCGAAATTCAACGCCCTGCAACTGGAGACTTGCTGTTTATTCCCCAAAAGCCCTACATGCTCTTGGGCTCCTTGCGCGAGCAACTGGCTTACCCCTTGGAGTCTGATCGGTTTGCCGATGACCAATTCCGGGCTGTGTTGGGTGAGGCCTGTCTGCCTGATTTGCTCAACCGTTATCCCGATCTGGATGTGAAGCAAGATTGGCCAAGGCTGTTGTCCTTAGGCGAGCAACAACGGCTTGCCTTTGCTCGACTGTTGCTGAATGCTCCGCAGATGGTGGTTCTCGATGAAGCCACCAGCGCGTTGGATGTGGCAACGGAGCGCCACCTTTACGAGTTGCTCTGTCGGCGTGAGATGTCGTTCATCAGTGTTGGACACCGCCCCACCCTGACTGAATTCCACGACACGGTGCTCGAGCTGGATGGAAAGGGAGGATGGCGTCTGTTGCCTGCGGCAGGCTATGAATTCGGCCGCGTCTGATCGACCCGATGACTTCTGAGACCACCAACGCTGCTGACGCCAGCCAAAAGCAGCCCCGATCTGCCACCGCCACCACAACCGACGTTCCAGCCTTTGGCTGGAGCAGTTATGCCGAAAGGGTGAACGGGCGTTTCGCCATGATTGGGTTTGTGGCGGTGGTGCTGGTCGAACTGTTGAGTGGCGACACGTTTTTGTCTTGGGCAGGCCTGCTGCCTTAATCAAGGCAAACGGATGAGATCAACATCCCAGCGTCCGTTTCGGCTCACCTGTACTGCAAGCAGCCTCCCTGAGCCATCAAGACTGACCGACCGAGGGACGCCAGGCGGATCGAGTGGGATGCGCTGCAGGGCTGCTGCATTGCGTCGGTAGAGAAAGAGCTCGGTGCGGTCATCCCGTTGCTGCACCACAGCAATGCGCGAACCATCGCCGCTCACGCTCAGGCTGATGGGTTGGGCATCCGCTCGATTGAGGCCTGGTAGTGGCACCGGTCGGCGATTTCTGAGGTCGATTAGTTCAATCCGCTCTCGACCGCCCCGCTTGCCAAGGCTCGCGAGCCAGATCTGACCGAGGGATGGGTCCCTCCGGCTGCTGACTGATTGGCGGAGTAACCCATTGAGCTCGGGTCTCGGTCGCGGACGATCGCTACTGCATCCGGCTAAGAACAGGAGTACCCCCAAGCTCAGGCTGACCATTCTCATGGGGCTGGCGTAAGCGGTGGAGTGCTCAAGGCTTGGCCGGCTGGGCGGTCGATTTCCAACACATCACTCAGGTCAAAAATCTCCACGCGCCAGAGGCCTTGATCAGTCACTTGCAGAGCAAGGGTTTGGGCGTCAGGTGCCAGGCTCACTTGAATCGGATCCCGTCCGCCAGGGAGCTGGATGGGGTGCAATCGTCCATTGAGGCGGTCGGCGATGACTGCCATTCGCCGCCGTCCATGTTGGGTGATCAGGGCGATGTATCGACCATTCCAGCTCAGCGATGGAGAGCTGTGGGGTTGATGACGTTTGAGCTGTGGCAATGCCTGAATTGATCCATTGATCACATTGCGCATTTGCACCGTTTGGCGCCCTCGAAGGTCGCTGATCACAGCGAGCCATTTCCCGTTGCCACTCAGGGCGGGATCCTGTTGGCTTGTGGCCAGTAATCCTCCGCTAGCGCGTTCCACTCTGCCGCCACAGCCCCCCAGGCTCAGGCCGATCAGGAGTGTCAGCAGCGGTGAGAGGAGACGGTTCAGTCGTCAAAGCGGGAACTGTTGTCCCGGGCCCGAGGGCTTTTACTGCGAGGGCTGTTGTCACGAGGGCTGTTGTCACGAGGGCTGTTGTCACGAGGACGAGAGCTTCGTGGTTCTGGCCGCCCTGTCTCAGGATTCGATTGGGACTGGCTTGTCGGTGCCGTTACGGAAGGGGTATTGGATCGGGGCCGGCTACTGATGGGGCGGCTTGTAGCCTCCCCCCCTCTCTCGCGGGCTGAATTAAGGAAGGGGCTTTTGGTTTGGGGTGCAGCTGCTGATGCTGTATTTCTCCCACTCCGACTGGTGCTGAAGGCGGCTTCTTCTGCCTTGGGACGTACTGGAGATCCCGTGGGGCGTTCTTGGCGACCCGTGGGTCTACTGCCACGGCGTTGATCTTCACGATCAGAGCGCCGTTCACCGAAATCGGACCGCTGCTCATCTTTGGCTTCACCGGCGCGGAATCGTGCCATGCGACGGGAGCGTTCGTCGGTTTGATCCCAATCCTGGCTGTCCTGGTCGTCGTGCCCCCGCCCTCGACGACTCGCTGCTTCTTCTGGAATCGCGGCTCGGCTGGTGCGTCGTGGGCGATAAAAATCGTCTTCTGGACGGTTATCCGTGCCGGCATTGCGTCCACCGAAACGGCGTTGGACCGGCTGTGGTTCGTCAAAGCGGTCGTAGTCGTCGTCCCAACCGCCATGAAGGCCTCCGGCGCCAGACTCTTCACGTTCTGGGGCAGGTTCGTCGTCGAAATAAGCGGAGCGGCGGGCTTGTTCCGTCGCGACGCCCCTTAGCCGCACACTTTCGTAGGCGAAAAAGACGGTGGTACTGGCCAGTAGAAATTGGCCAAACTGAAGAATGGGGTCAAGGCGCCAGCCTTGAAAGAAAAGAATTCCTCCGCAGAGGAGTCCAATGGCGGCAAAAAAAACGTCATAATCCCTTGCAAGCGCAGGCTTGAACGTGCGCAGGAAGTAAAGCAACGCACCGCCGACGGCCAGCACAATTCCGACAATGCTGGCCCAATTAAGACTGGCATTAACCAAAGGTGCGCTCCCGCTTGAGCCCTAGTTTACGAGTGATGCCAGTTGTTGATCAGAGCTTGCGATCGAGGCGGTCGGTTTGACTCACCAGGATCAAAGCAATAGTGGCGGGCACAACAATAATCACAGCTCCCCACACGAGGCTGCTTAGAAAGTTGGAGAGGGAGGAGGTCATCGGGGTGTTGCCGTCAGCATCGTGGCCAGCGCGATCCTAATGATGAAAGTCCTGTTTCTACGATGGTGGCTCGATTGCTTTGAGGTTTGTGACGCCGCTGCTGCTTCAGGCCTTGCCGTTTGTCCATGTTTCGCTGGGTCTCCTCCTGGCTGCTTGGACTGTTGCATTTTTGCTTCGCATCGTTATCACCTGGTATCCACAGCTTGATATGACAAAAGGGGCATGGCCTTTGATCGCCTGGCCCACGGAGCCCGTGTTGGCCCTTACGCGCAAAGTTGTGGCTCCGATCGGAGGTGTGGATGTCACCCCTGTGATCTGGGTGGGATTGATCAGCCTGTTTCGGGAGCTGCTGGTGGGACAACAGGGTGTTCTCTCGCAAATCCTGCTGCGCAGTGCCCAGGCGGTTGCCTGAGGGTCAAGCTCTCGTCAACTCCTGAGCTGCTTCAGGGCAGCATTTCTTGCTCCACAAATTTGGTGTGAATGTCGCCGTTGATGAATTCGGGACGGTCGAGCATCTCCAGGTGGAACTCAACCGTGGTGGGAATCCCCGTGATGGCACATTCATTCAGTGCCCGTTTCATCCGGTTCATGGCGTGTTGCCGGTCTTTGCCCCAAACAATCACCTTCCCAATTAACGAGTCGTAGAAAGGGGGAATGTCGTAACCGGTGTACACGTGGCTATCGACACGCACCCCAGGCCCGCCGGGGGGCAGCCATCCGGTGATCCGTCCCGGTGCTGGGCGGAAATTGTGGCGGGCATCTTCTGCATTAATCCTGCATTCGATGGCGTGGCCATTCATTTGGATCTCGTCTTGGTGCATGCTGATCGGCTCGCCTCCAGCGATGCGTAGCTGTTCGGCGATGAGGTCGACGCCCGTGACCATCTCCGTGACCGGATGCTCGACCTGAATCCGCGTGTTCATCTCCATGAAATAGAAACCGCCGCTGCGGTCGAGGAGAAACTCAACGGTGCCGGCACCTTCGTAATTGATGCTGCGGGCTGCGGCGATTGCCGCTTCACCCATCTTTCGCCGTAGCTCGGGATCAAGGGCAGGGCTTGGCGCTTCTTCCAGCAGTTTTTGGTGGCGACGTTGGATGGAGCAGTCCCGCTCGCCCAGGTGAACAACGGTGCCGTGACGATCCGCAAGCACCTGCACTTCCACGTGGCGAGGGCGGTCGATGAATTTTTCCAAGTAGAGCCCGGGATTGCCAAAGGCCGCTTCCGCTTCCCCTTGGGCTGCTTTGTACAAGCTTTCAAGCTGATCGGGCTCCGGCACGAGACGCATGCCTCGGCCACCACCACCAGCGGTGGCTTTGATCATCACGGGGTAGCCCATCTCAGCGGCTAGCTGGGCGGCTTCTTGCGGATTGGACAGCAATCCTTCACTGCCTGGAACGGTGGGAACTCCCACCGATTGCATGGTTATTTTTGCGGTCGATTTATCACCCATGGACCGGATCGCATGGGGTGATGGTCCGACAAAAATCAGCCCATGCGCATTGCACATTTCGGCGAATTTGTCGTTTTCTGCCAAAAAGCCGTAGCCAGGGTGGATGGCATCGGCACCACGAGAGGTGGCGGCGGCAAGGATGTTGGGAACGTTGAGATAGCTCTTGTTGCTTTGCGCTTCGCCGACGCAAACGGCTTCATCAGCCAGCTGAACGTGCAAAGCGTCTTTGTCGACAGAGCTGTACACAGCAATGGTGGCGATGCCGAGCTCTCTGCAGCTCCGCAAAATTCGAAGAGCAATCTCGCCGCGGTTGGCGATCAGCACTTTGCCGATGGGCATCCCGCAGTGTCATCAGGCCTCAGCCGGATCGTATCAGCGGTAACTGATCAGGAGCTCTAAACGCCAACCTTATTCACCCCGGCCGGTATGATCACTCATCGATGAAGTCCGAGCGACTGAATCGACCATGCGGATGTGGTGGAATTGGTAGACACGCACGTTTGAGGGGCGTGTGGCTTAGGCCTTGCGAGTTCAAGTCTCGCCATCCGCATTTCAATCTTTTGGCAAGCCTCCGCAACGCTGAACCAGGATTGACGATCGTCCTGGTTTCGAATGGCCCAGGGGAGTTGAGCACCTGGGTTCGACCTCTGGCGGAACGGCTCCACATCCTTCAGCCGTTGCGACCGCGAGACCCCAGCTCGCCCGCAAGCCTTCAATTGGTCTTGGTGCCATGTCCGAATGCCACGGGCCAGGAGCATCGGGCTGCTCAACCCTGGCAGCTGTTTGATCGGATCATTCCGGCTCGATCGTTTTGGTTACTCCTGCTGCGTCCGCGGCGCTTTGGGCTGTGGCCTCAGAAAGGAATCGTGGTGTTTCTGGGGGGGGATCAGTTTTGGACGGTGCTCTTGTCCGCCCGTCTCGGGTACCGCCACATCACCTATGCAGAGTGGGTGGCGCGTTGGCCGCAGTGGAACGACAGCATCGCTGCGATGTCAGAGGCGGTACGCCGTCAGTTGCCGGTCCGGTATCAAGGCCGATGTCGGGTTGTCGGCGATTTAATGGCCGACCTCTCATCGTTTGCGCGTCGAGAGGCTCCGCTACCGGACGGTGAGTGGGTGGCGTTATTGCCGGGGTCGAAGGCCGCCAAATTGAGCGTCGGGATGCCGTTTTTTCTGGAAACCGCTGATCACATCGCCCGGGAGCGTCCGCAGTGTCGTTTTTTACTCCCTTTGGCTCCCACCACCAGTGTTGAAGAACTCCTGCGGTTTGCGGGCCCGACCAACCCGATTGCCCATCTCTATCGATCAGCGGTCGTGGCTGTGGATAACGATGCGCTGGTCACCAAGGCCGGAACACGAATCCAATTGATTCAGCAGCATCCGGCCCATGGCCCTCTGAGCCAGTGCGATTTGGCCCTGACCACCGTGGGGGCGAACACCGCTGAACTCGGTGCGTTGGCGGTTCCCATGATCGTGATGGTGCCCACCCAGCACCTGGACATGATGCGGGCATGGGATGGCGGTTTTGGGTTATTGGCGCGGATCCCCGGTTTGCGTCGCTTGCTCGGTGCGTTGTTGACGTTTTGGAGACTGCGCAACAACGGTTTTGTGGCTTGGCCCAACATCACGGCGGGTCGGTCCGTGGTGCCTGAGCGGATTGGTGAAATCACACCCCAACAAATCGCCACGGAAGCGATCGAATGGTTGTCATCTCCAGAGCGTTTGGAGGGGCAACGCGAGGACCTCCAGGCCCTGCGGGGTGAGCCCGGTGCCGTGATGGCATTGGCCGCCGAAGTGCGCGATCTGCTCCCCCGCACGCTTCCCTCTGCCTAAGGTGACCAACATGCAATTGCCCTAATCATGCCCAGCCTTGATCTGATCAACCGCAGCACCGACGAGTGGAAGCAATCGTTATCCCCTGAGCAATATCAGGTAGCGCGCTGTGGGGGAACTGAACGGGCCTTCACAGGTAAGTATTGGGACAACAAAGCGGCTGGTGTTTATCACTGCGTTTGTTGCGGAACACCGTTGTTCAGTTCAACAACCAAGTTCGATTCGGGCACAGGCTGGCCCAGCTTTTGGGATGGCATCTCTCCAGAAGCGATCACTACAAAACAGGACGTAACCCACGGCATGGTCCGGACGGAGATCACCTGCTCCCGTTGTGACAGTCATCTAGGACATGTGTTCTCCGACGGACCTGCACCAACGGGTCAGCGTCATTGCGTGAACAGCGCCTCCTTGGATTTCAAAGCGGTTTGATGGTTACCGGGTCCAATTGAGCCGTCCGTTGCCGACATTGCAGAAAGTGGTGGCTTTGGTGACTTCACTAACCCGTACCGACGCCGTGAGTTGAGATCGTTTGAGCTGATGGCTGTCGAGTACCTTCTGCAGCCTGTCGTCGATAAAGCGCTCAACGGCTGTTGGTTTGCCTACAGCGTGAGTTATCAGGGCCAAAAGCAATAAAACGGCACTGCGATAGATCAGCTCTCCCCAACGCGAAGTACGTGAATTGGGTCGACCAGTTTTGGTTGGCAGGGCCCGCAACCGCTGATTCACGGGGAGTGAGGTTCTCTCGATTGTGTTGACGTCACCCCTGGTCTGGTTTGGCAATGAACGCATTGAATCGCGCTTACCAGGGATCGTCGAGATCGTCTTGGATCGGTTCGACATCGAGGGGCTCGCTGATTTTTTGCACAGGCCGCCGTGAAGCAGGCATCGCTCGTCGAGGGCCAGGTTCGACGTTCAGGCTTGATTCCTCGGGACGCTCCTCTTGCCAAGGCTGCCCATCGAAGCGTTGATCTTGGATTCGCGGCTCTTCGAACCGGGGCTCTTCAAAAGGAGGCTCTTCAAAACGAGGTTGATCGAACCCTGCCTGCCCGTAGGGGGCTGAGTCGGAACGGGATTGTTCCGGATAACGCGAATTGTTGTATCGGGCGGGTTCGAAGGAATCAGTTGGTTGTTCTTCGAGGTAGCGGCGTTGGACCTGCGAATCGCGACGTTGGTCCTCAAGCTCCACATATTCCATTTCTTCCTCAGCTTCAAAGCGTTGCGCTTCGGACGCTTGCAACTGCCGCTGCTTTTGTTCAACGGGTTGTCCAGAGCTGAGTTGGTTCTCTACGGGCACAAGATTCACCCGATAGCGCTCTCGCTCCTGTTCTTCCCAGCTGGGCCCGCCCACCCCGAACTTCTCGAGCACCCCGCTATTGAGTTGTTTGAGTTTGTCTTCAGCTCCCTCATAAACAATGATTCGATCGGGGCCGCTGCTCACGATCTCTTCAACAGGCATCTCCCATGTGCTTAAGACGCCCTCACCCAGCAGCGGAACGCCAAGGGCGCCCATCACCAGGGTGGATAGTTCTCCAGTTTCAATGTCGAAGGCGAATCCCAGCACGCGACCAAGTTGCTCGCCTGATTCGGTGATCACCTGGCAGTTGATCACACGGCTGTAGCGCTCGGGATTGAAGGCTTCGTTGAGGGAATCAGCGGAGTCCACCAAGATCACATCCCCCACCTGACGGATGCGGTCGAGGGGCATCCAGCGCGGAAGGCCCGGTAAAAAGCGAGTGAGGGGGTTATCTCGCAGACCGACCGCCACCACCTCGCGTCGGTCGATGTCAACAATCACCTCACCCACCACGCCGAGACGACGGCCGGTGTCACGGGTGATCACCTGCGTGTCCATGAGCTCTGAACGCAGCCAGAGGCGGTCACTGGGAACACCCGTCAGGGGGTCATTAGCTGAAGGGGTCGGGGTCAAACGGTCCCTCGGCCATGCACAATTCGAATCATTGTGGCGCAGTGGATCCGTTGTGGCCTTTCAGGCTGCATCGGGAAGTCCAATAACCTGGGTGTGGGCTCCGCGCGCTTGGGTAACGCCAATCGTGCGCTCCGAAGCGCCGATCATCGGACGCCTGTGACTCACCACCATGAACTGGGCATCTTTGGCTTGTCGGGCGATCAAGGCGGCTAATCGCTCTACATTCACGCCGTCAAGAAAGCTATCCACTTCATCGAGGGCATAAAAGGGCGACGGACGAAAGCGCTGCAGAGCAAACAAAAAGCTGAGGGCTGTGAGCGACTTCTCTCCACCTGACATCGACGCCAAGCGACGTACTGTTTTTCCTTTCGGATGTGCCACAAGCGTGAGGCCTCCCTCCAGCGGTTCATCGCCGTTTTCCAACTGCAGATGCCCATCGCCTTCGGATAGCGAAGCAAAGATTTCACGGAAATGACCATCGACTGCGGTGAAGGCCTCCATAAAGGCGTCTTGGCGCAGCGTGGCGACGGTTTCGATACGAAGCAGCAGTTCTTCGCGTTCAATATTGAGGACATCTAGCCGTTCGTTGAGTTCCCCAAGGCGTTGTTCCAGGGCTTGCAGCTCCTCAAGGGCCAGCATGTTGACGGGCTCCAGCGCTTCCATGCGGCGCTGAATCGCTTGGAGTTCACCCTGGAGCATGCCTAGCCCCTCATGTCGCATCGATTCAGGGATCTCTGGATGTGGATCCGGCAGTGCTTCTGCCATTCCTTTGAGTCGAATTGCGCCACTGCGCTGCTCCTCGATCAAGCCTTCGCGATCTTCCTTCAAACGCTCAAGGTTCCATTCGGCCTGCTGTAGGGCTTGGCGTTGACGGGCCACTTCCGCTTCCGCGGCATCGCGGGCGCGTCGTTGGGTTCCGAAGCGCTCTTGGAGATCCTGTTGCTGGGCCTCTAATGATGTCCGCTTGTTTTGAAGTTCAGACTGTTGATCTCGCCACGTTCCATGGGATTTGGCGAGGGCTTGAACAGCCTCCTGGAGCCGAGTTTCTTCTGCGGCGATGGCCTGTTCTTGGTCCCCCAGGCGCTCGAGCGCGAGCTGCCGTTCACGCTTCGCATTGAGTAGGACATCACGCTCTTGTCGAGCGGCTTCCAGGCGGCGATCAGCCGCCTCGAGGTCATGTTGGAGCTGTTGCCAGGCCGCGGCATCGTCGTGATCGCCGCTGTTGCGTTCCGCTTCATTCAGTTGCGCGAGTTCCGCTTGTAGTGGTTTGAGTTCTGCATCGACGACCTCCAACCGTTGCCGTTGCGTGGTCTGCTCGTTTTGAAGACGCAACAACCGTTCCGCCCTTTGGCGGTTGCGCTCCAGCCATGGACCATGGTTTCGCTGCGCCACGTTTCGCTCAGCGATCAGGCCGGCTTGGCGTTGTTCTATCTCCCGCAGCTGTGGTTTCTGCTGCTCGAGCAGCTGCGTCAATTTGGACTCTTCGCGCCGGCAGGCTGCCAGGGATTCCCCGATCTCCAGAAGCCTGCGGCGGTGGGGTTCGGCTTCGTCTTGATCGTGGCTACGACCAAAACTGAGGCTGCCGCTGCGTTGTGACACGCTTCCGCCCGTCATCGCACCGCTTTTTTCGAGCAGCTCTCCATCCAGGGTCACGGCCCTCGATCGCCCGAGTTGTTGCCGTGCGGTGGCGAGATCAGCAAACACCAGCGTGTCGCCAAACACGTAGGCAAACACCTGGTCGTAAACGGGCTCAAACCGCACGAGTTCCACGGCACGGCCGACTAATCCGCTGCCCATATCGCCGCCTGGACGGGCCCCGCGGGCGAAGGCTGCCGCGGTGCTTCCACTTCCGCCGCCTGGGGCACGAATTTTGTTGAGGGGCAAAAAGGTGAGCCGTCCGGCGCGACGGCTTTTGAGCAGCTCAATTGCCCTGGCTGCGATGCGGTCGTCGTCCACGACGACTTGGCTGAGGCGGGCGCCTGCAGCCACTTCCAAGGCAAGGCGGTGTTGATCTTGCACTTCACCGAGTTGCGCTACCGGTCCGTGGATGCCATCGAGTCCGGCTTCTAACAGCAGGCGTAATGCACCGGTGCCACGGCTTTCATGAAGGGCATCACGACGGCTTTCCAGGCGGGCAATTTCCCGTTCCAGGCGGGTTTGTTCCTGCTCCAACCGACTACGGCTCCGTTGTTGGATGGCGAGGGAATCGACGGTTTGCTGGAGGGCCTGCTTCCCTTCCGAAAGCCCATGGATCAGCTTTTGCCAACTGTCTTCCAGGATGGTGAGCTGTTGCTGAACATCCTGTTCATCAACGCCGTGTTGCTGTTGCTCCTGATGCAGTTCTTGCAGCCGTTCCGACTCCTGACGCAACCGTTCTTGCAGTTGTTGTTGTTCTTCGAGCTTGGGATTCACGCTGCTTTGCAGCTCTTGTCGCCGTGCACTGCGTCGTTTTTGCTCGTCCAACCAAGCCCCAGAACGGCCTGCAACGTCGGCCAATCTGCGGCGGGACACCTCAACGGCAGATTCAGAAGCGCGACAGGTGTCTTCGGCAGCGGCTAATGCGTCTTGATGGGGATCCTTCTCTTGTGATCTGGATTGGTGCTGCCACTCCTGCCGTCGGACCGTCAGGTCATGGCGCAGTCCTTGTAGGCGCTGTCCTTCCTCTTGATGTTGTGAGGCCTGACGATCAAGTTCGCGACTGCTGGTATCGAGTCCGGCGAGTTCGGCTTGTACCGCTAGGAGCTGGTCTTCTCCAAGGGCCTTGACCTGGTCTTGAAGGACTTGCAGCTCGGCGCTGGCTTTGCTGAGGGCCTCTCGGCCACTCGCGATGGCTACACCATCGCGTTGTTCTTGGGCTTCGAGTGCCTGTTGGCGCGTGCTGAGGTCTTTAAGGGCTTGTTCGGCGGCTTCAAAGGCCAGCACCATTTCCTGCTGGCGGCCGAGTTTCAACCGTTCCCGCAGATCTTGATATTGACGGGCTTTGGCGCAGTCTTTTTCCAAACGCTGGCGGCTTGCCAGCAGCTCTTGCTCAATGATCCTGCAGCGGTCTTGCCGCTCCTGCACATCGTCGAGTTTGCGCCGGGTTTGTTCGATGCGTGTATCGAAGAGAGCGACACCGGCCAGTTCATCAATGAGCCCGCGGCGATCGCGATTGCTCATCGACACGATGCGGGTGACATCGCCTTGCATGACGACGTTGCTTCCCTCAGGATCGATGCGCAAACGGCGCAATTGGGTCTGGAGCTGCTGGAGGTTGCAGGCCACCCCATCAGCGGAATAACTCGAGCTGTAGGAACCTCCTGGCATCACCCGCAGCTTGCGGGTCACGGTCCATTCTTTTTGCCCATGTTGAATCCAGGGGCCTTCTGCTGGTGCCTCGAGCCCCTCCTCTGCGCTGTCGGGCGTCCAATCCTTGAGGTCGAACCTCACGCTGACCGATGTTTCGGCCGCTTTTCCAGCTTTTAGAACACCGCTGTTAACAAGATCTGGCAGTCGATCGGCCCGCATTCCGCGACTGTTGGCCAGCCCCAAGCAAAACAACACACCATCAAGGATGTTGCTTTTGCCGGATCCGTTGGGACCGGTCACCACGGTGAAACCCTCTTCAAGAGGGATCGACATCGCCCCACCGAAGGACTTGAAGTGCTTTAACCCAACCTGATTGATGTAAACCAACAGGAATACGGACTGTCAGCCACCGGAATTTAGCGGAGCTTTTCAAAATCTCAAGGCTTGTGGAGCCAGCAATGCCCTTCGGCGATCCTGAGTTGTCCGCTGAGATCGCCATTAACCAAAGTAATCTCCACAGGGTCGTTGGTGTTGGGGGGCAGGCTTCCTTGATATCGACCCGAGCCAATGCGCTCCGCCCAACCCCGTCCGCCTGATACCGCAGCACTGCGCGGGTCCAGCCAAACCAAACGATGCGCGGGTAACGGAATGGCGTCTTGCTCCGCAGCATTGATGGTCGGCACGTCAGCCAATCGCCATGTGCGGCAGGTCGCGCCATCTTCCAGCAACAGGTCGAAATGACAGCCACCGGGATCGTCCGGGGCTCCTGTGTGCCGCAACAAGGCGTAGCGAGGCATGGAGTTTCCCAGACGTTGCAGGCTCCCTAGTCTCAAGGCATACCTAGTTTATTAGCGTTTTTTATGGACTCGACCTCGCCGCAGCCCGACGGCAACTTCGAGCACCACTTCCGAGACCGCTTCGAAAGCTTGCTACCCACCATTCAGAAGCGATGGCCTGAGTTGGCTCATCACACCCTGGAAGCAACCCGCGGCAGCGTTGAGGAACTGGTGCGTTTGATTGAACGGAATACGGGCCTCACTCCCCAAGGTGCGAGGGAGCAACTGGAGGAATTGATGCATAGCGCCGGAGATCGCAGTAGGTATTTGGCCGATACCCTCGATCCGCTGGAAGAGCAGTTAGAGCAACTCTTGGATGAGCTCAACAGCACGCTGCGGCCGAAGATTGAGCGCCCCGTTCGCCAGCGGCCATTGCTAGCCGTTGGCGTAGCCCTCGGTGTTGGGGTGTTGCTTGGCGCCATGCTTCGTGGAGGCCGTCAGTCCTGATGGCTGAATCAAATTCCCCGCGAGGTTTTGGTGCTGCGGCACGGGCCACCGCTCTGGCGGCATCGGTGATGGATTTGCACGTGCGGATCGCCTTGCAAGAAGTCGATCGAGAGAAGCGTCGGTTGATCAGCGGCGGCTTGTTTTTGGCGATGGGTGGCACAGCCATGTTGCTAGCCCTGTTGGCTGGCGAGGGCGCCTTGTTGCTCTGGATTCAGCAGCGCTGGAGCCTTGATCTGAGTCAGGCATTAATCGCTTTATCCGTGGGCAATTTGGTGTTTGCCGGGGTGAGCTTGAGGATCGGAGGGCAGGTGCTTAAAGGGCCATTCCTGCCGCAAACGCTGGAGGGTGTGATGAAAACAGTGCGAGCGCTGATCGGTCGCCGCGCTTGAACTCAGCCTTGGGTGGCGGTTGATGGCTTGCTAGCGAATGCTGTAGTGCAACCAACGGCAATCGATCCCCCCATTGCTGATCGGAATGCGCCTCGAGGCTTTCATGCGCAGGGCCCCCGTCAGCTTTGGATTGCCACTGAGCAACCAAAGTTGCCAACCCGACGCTTGTTGACGAACGTATCCACCCAGAGCGCTGTAGAGGTGGTCGAGTTCCTCTTCCTCTCCAATTCGTTGTCCGTAAGGGGGATTGCAAACCAAGACCCCAGGGCCGTCCGGCAAGTCGTGTTCGGTAAAGGATCCCTCTCGGATCTCAATCACCCCCTCTAATCCGGCGGCGGCAATATTGATGCGGGCTTGTTCGGCCACCAGTGGATCCTGTTCGATTCCTAGAAGAGGAGGCAAGTTGAGGTCTCCTCGTCGGCGTTTTTGAGCTCTGTCGCATTCCTCTTGCCAGAGTTCGGGTTGAAAGTCCGCCCAGCCTTCTAAGCCAAAGTTGCGACCGAGGCTCGGTGCTTGTTGAAGAGCCATAAGGGCGGCCTCGATGAGCAACACGCCGGAGCCGCAGCAGGGATCAACAAGCGGAACTGAACCATCCCAACCGCTGAGTTGGATCAGACCAGCGGCGAGATTTTCCTTGAGGGGCGCGATGCCCATGGCGGCCCGATAGCCTCGACGATGCAAACTTCCACCGCTGCCATCCAAGCTCAACACAGCTGTTTCGCGGTTGAGATGGAGATGGAGGGAAAGATCGGGTGCCTCTAAATCGATCGAGGAGCGTTGGCCCCAAATGTCTCGTTGCTGATCCACGAGAGCATTTTTGACCTGTAAAGCTGAGTAATGGCTGTGATTGAGCCCAGGCGCCGCCCCGGTGACATCGACGCGAAAGCTCATGGAAGGGTGCAGCCAGCGCTCCCAGTTGAGGGCGTGACGGATACCGTCATAGAGATCGTCCCTTCCTTGGCAAGTAAAACGGGCCATCTCCCGCAGGATCCGAAATGGCAAACGGGCTTGGAGGTGGAGGCGATAAAGGCAAGCCATGTCGGCTTGAAATTCGGCGGCACGACGCAGTGGTCGCACGTGATGGGCGCCGAGCTTGGAGAGTTCGTTGCAGCCAGCCGCCTCCAGCCCCTGTGGAAGCACCGCTACCGCTGACAGCCGGTTCTCACGACCCACGGTTTCTTGTGCTCCAGACGACCAATGCTGTCAGAATGACAGGGTCCGGTTTACCGGACTAGGTGATTCACACCAGTGTTTCGGACAGCGGTTCGATTCCGCTCAGCTCCATTACTCCCCTCTTGGGGCTGCAATGGTTTCGACGGGACATAAGGAGGGTGACTGAAGCCTGCTCGGTTAGAGCAAATCTCGTAACTGCGAACAACATCGTACGTTTCTCCCGTCAAGCAGCCCCTGTTGCTGCCTGACCCTTTTAAGGGAGATGGGGTGAAGTCAGCCTTATCACCCAATTGACTCACGGGGGCTGGAAGGCCCCCTCAACAATCTTCAAACCGAAGTTGCAGAAAGCGGTCTTAGAGGTTCTGATTTAGTTACGACGGCAGCCTCAAAACAGGCTGCGAACATTCCTGCGAACAAATCCATTCCGCCGGTCATGGCTGGCATGGATAAGGCGGAAGCACTGGCGTTTGTCAGTCGAATGTTTGATGCCGCTTCTGCAGGTGCTGCTATCTGGGGCGATCCGCTTTTGGTCAAGCGGTTTTTATCGCAGTGCAGCCGCACAGGCAGCGAAGAAACGATTCGCGGCTACAGGCGCGAAATACGTGACTTCATGCGTTGGCGTGACTTGCACAATCCGCATTTGCTTTTGCGGGAAATGACTGCACCGTTTTGCCAAGACTTTGTGGACGAGCTTCGCCGTGAGGTTGAAGCCGAACGGCTGAAGCCTCGGACGTTTAATCGTCGAATTGCCGCAGTGTCATCACTGTTTCGCTGGGCATCAGAACCGTCCCGGTCAGCCGTGACTGGTGTGCCGCGCAATCCGATCCCGTCGCGATCGTTGCTGCACGCAGAGAAAACAACCAGAGGTTTGTCTGAGGAGCAGGTCGGTTTGCTTCTGGCTGCAATCTGCAGATCCATGCGCAGTGACCCCAGAGCACCTCGTGACTATGTGTTGGTTAAAGGAAGTTATCTGCTTGGTTGTCGAGTTGGGGAACTTGCTCGATTGAAATGGGAGGACGTTGAACGCTTAAGCGATGGCGGGCAAATCCACCTCTTTGGGAAGGGATCTAAATCAAGAGTGGTCCGCGTTAGCGGGGACACGTTGGCTCTTTTCGAATCTTTGGGCCGCGGCGAAGACGACAGCTACCTCTTTCCAAGCCCACGACGTAAAGCGCATCTAAGTCGCCAAGCGATTGGTGATGTTTGCCGCAAGTGGGGCAGAGCGGCTGGTTTTCATCTGCATCCGCACCAGTTGCGGCATAGCCATGCCACGCATGCCATCAGGCGTGGGTGTGATGTGTTCGTTTTGGCTGGATCGCTTGGTCATGCCAGTACGTCCACGACGGCTCACTATGTGGCGGCAAACCCAAAAGACAGCAGTTCGTTACGTCTCGGATAGCAGCGTAATTGTTGTTACCGAGAGTCAAACAGAGCAAAAGAAAGCCCTCAGTAATTGAGGGCAATTCATCATCTTCAAAATACCTTCAGGAGAATTATGAAAATAATCATCTCCGCTATCATTGGCTAAAATGAGAATAAGTGGATTACTTAGTTCGAGTCTTTCATGTCGGATGGTTGATGAATGATCTCTACCGATCTTCTCAGTGTGACAAATTGCCTTGCATCAATGCATCGCAGACATCCAGATACGCTTTCAAGTTTGGTGCCATTGTTCGCTGGAGTTGTGGCAATGACCCAGCGAGATCTCATTACTTACTTGCTCAATACGGAGGCTGATTGGCCATGGCACGAGCAACAGCAGCAGAGACCTCCGACCGTATCGATGCTCTCCAAGGAATGATCCTTGAGGGTGAGCTCAACACTGCATGTCTCACCTTTGCGAGACAACAGTGGGGTATCTCCCGAGCGCAGGGGTACAAGCTCCTGAAGCGTGCCTGGAGTCAGATCAAGGACGATGTTGATGAAACAGGGATTGACCGGCTTGAACTGCTGGCTTGGTCAATACAGACGCTGATGTCCGCGGCTGGTCAAGCGAAGCAACAGAAAAATCCTGGAGCTGTTGTTGCTTGCATTAAGCAGCTCGACTGGATGACGGGGTTGGGAATTAATTCAGTATCTGGAAGCAGCAGTCAGCGCAGACGCTGAGAATGTTGGCATTAATATAACTTCAAGCCCATAAATGAACCGTAATCAAGTATTAAGTACTCATATGTATGTAAGGGCTTACACCAAAAAATCGGCACTTAGATTATTTCAATGTTGAAGTTACGTAGTGATGCGAGATCATTACCTGAATCATCCTGGATGATGTTTGAGGATTGATCACCTTTGAGATCTTTGTAGGTAAGAGAAAGAGAATTTGCTGATGCAGCCAGTGGTTTTTTTAAAGTAATGATTGCGGTTGAATCGTCATCTTGTGGGACAAGTGCAGAAGCAACACGGACACGTTTTTTGCCAGCTCTTAATTTAAAACGTGATGGACTGACTTTTCCTGTTTGGAGTGTTTTATCAAACTCAAGCACGAGTTCTGTACCATCGAGATAGGCATCTTCCAGACTTGGTGGATTATTGTCGGTTAGCGTTTCAAAGGTCGATGTGTCATTAACTGGAGAAAGGTTTTTGAAGGACGTAAGGTCATTCCCATCAGTATCTTCTGCAACGCCTGAGAGTTGATTTCCTGTGAGGTCTCGATATGAAATTAAGATGTCCTGCTTTGGATTGATTGATTCCTTGAGATTAAGAGTGATAATTCCGTCAGACTGACTTGTACTGACCGAGCTGATTTTTTGTTTTCTTTTATCAGCAGTAACGCGGAAGCGTGCAGCTTTTGGTATGGAAGAGGAGAGACTATCGGTAAGGTAGAGATTGATAATTTTGCCATCAGCATCGGCATAGTCAACTTCGAAATCTGTTGCTGATTTGCGTGTATTGTTGATGAGGGTAAAATTACTAATTGTAGCAAGATCATTACCATCTATATCTTCAATAACATTGTTCTTTTGATTGCCCTGCGCGTCTGTATAAGAGAGGGTTACGTTATCTCCATGGGCGACAGGGGAGGCGATCTTAAGAACAGCTTCTCGATCATTTGGAGAAAGAGTAATTGATTTGACTTTGATATCCTTGTTATTCGCTCTTAGCCGAAAGGTACCTTTGGATGGTGTTGTAGAACTGAGTTCTCGGTTAAAGGCAAGAACAACTTCATTACCATTAATTTCAGCTGTATTGATATTGAGAGGATCAATGGATCGTATGGATATGTTTTCAACGCTTAAATTACTAAACGATTCAAGGTCATTTCCAGCAAGATCTTGGATGACATTAGCTTTTTGATCACCGCTTATATCGCTGTAGGAGAGGGTGATGTTGCTGCCACGATCAACAGCGCTTGAAAGTGTGAGATCAAGTTGAGCAGAACTGCTATCAACGGAAGCTGAAGTAATGGAGATGGCTTTGCCGTCTTCCTTCAGTATCCAAGAACGATTAGAAGGAGTGGCTTTTGCAATTACTTCATCGAAAGAAAGTGAGAGAACTTTCCCATTGATCGTTGCACCTGTAACTCTCGGTGCACTGCTATCTGAGCTGTTATTACTTACGCGGGTTGAAAAAGAAGCAAGGTCAGTGCCGTTGGGCGTTTGGAGAACACCGGAGGCTTGGTTGCCGTTTAAGTCGTTGTAGGCGAGCTTGACGGTTTGATTGGGCTTGATTGCAGAAGCCAGGTTGAGCTTGAGGGAGCCTGCATCTGCGTTTAACGATGACGAACTGATGTCGATGGATGTGCCATCAGCAGTGATAGAAAAGCGATTATGATTTGGCTTAGTGTTGTCTAGGGAAGAATCAAAAAAGAGATTAAGAGTGCTTGCGTTGACGGAGGCAGAGAGTAAGGACGCCTTTTGCTGAGTGACAGACGTATCAGCAATATCGATTTTCTTTTGGGTGAGGAGTGTTTTGCGGCTTGAATCGGAGAAGAGCTGGAGCTCAAGGGATTCAGATCCTTCTGTTATTTTGTCTTCTGCGAGGGCATGGGTGAGTGTGAACTCACCGGACTTATCGATAGCTGATGAGCCTTTAAGAGAGCCCGATGAGAAGTCTGATGTATTGACCCCAGCACCTGAAAGATTCCAGTAAAGGCGTGTACCTGGATCAATATTTTTTGTTGCGATAGTAGAAGTAAAGATGTCTCCTTCTTCGATCTTTATGCTGGAGAAAGCAATCGAATAAGCAGCCTTGGCAGGTGTTTTAGATGTATCACTAATAGAAGCCGACGCTTCATCACCAACTTGCAGGGTGCGTTGTTGATCGGAGAAGAGAAGGATGCGTGCTGTTTCTGATCCTTCTGTGAGTTTGTCGGCAAGGGCTTTGCGAGTGAACGAAGCGTTGCCGCTGGCATTGATGGCGATGCTGCCGGTTAAGGGAGAAGAGAAATCTTTGGCATCAACGTCACCTTTGATGGAGTAGTAGAGCTTGGTGCCTGCTTTGACGTTGGTTGATGCAATGGATGCGCGAAATGAATCGCGTTCATCGATCGCCGATGGACTGACAGAAAGTGAGTAGGAGGGTTTCTTGGGTGCTTTAGAGGCATCACTGATAGGAGCCGATGCGGCATCACCAACTTGCAGGGTGCGTTTTTTATCGGAATACAGAACAACGAGTGCTGTTTCTGATCCTTCTGTGAGCTTGTCAGCCAGGACCTTTCTGGTAAAGGATGCATTACCAGAAGAATCAATCGTGACATCGCCTGTTAAGGGTGATTTGCCGTTGAAGTCCTCAGCATCAACATCTCCCTTAATGGTGTAGTAGAGCTTAGTTCCATCTTTGACGTTGGTTGTGGTAATTGATCCAATGAAGGAGTCTCCTTCATTGATCGGTGATGGACCAAGTGAAAGTGAATAGCTAGCTTTTGGAGTAGTCGAAGTGTCGTTGATTGAAATAGAGACTTCATTGCCAATGGATGTAGTGCGTTCCTTGTCTGAGTAGAGAAGGATACGTGCTGATTCAGACCCTTCTGTGATACTGTCGGATGTTATTTTATATTCAAAAGAGGCTTTTCCACTAGAGTTTATCATGATACTTCCATTCTCTCCTGAACCATCGGTGAAATCAGAAGCATCCACTGCTCCTACGATCGAGTAATAAAGAGTAGTTCCAGTTTTAACATTTTTTGTATTGACAGATGCAATAAGTGTACTCCCTTCATCGACAGTCTTTTTGCTGGTTGAAAGTACATAAGAAGAGGTTGGGATGAATCCATCGGCAAGTATTGCTTTATATAAAAAGTTTTCCGCACCATCGTCTGCCAGGTCTGCAGCTGACGAGGCCGAATCAAAATAGTTAGATGAAAATTTAATTGGAGTGCCTATTTGATTGCTATCCCTAGTGTGGAATATAGAATCACCCGAAAAACTTTCAATAGCATTGCCCGAAAAAATAGTATGAGAGTTTGCATGTTTCAAGACGTATTTACTGGTATTTGAAAATGTATTTGACCTTGCGATTACGGATACACCAGGCATATCAATGCCATTATTTACGGAATCGAATTTATTGTCAAACACATCAATATGAGGTCCTGATCCGAAGCTATTGTATAGGATATACTTAATTGCTGTTGTGCTGTTACTAAATCTATTCCCTTTGACTTGTATGTTGTTTTCAATCATCGAATCTACGTGTCCAAAGCCTAGTCCAACCCCATTTCCTGATAAATAATTATCAGTTATGACCAGTCCCGGAGTAGTTGAGTTTATCCAGCTGTATGAATCTACTGAAATACCATTACTAGCATCTATATCGTTTTGAGCTATTTCGATGTCGCCAAGATGACTGCCATATCCGCCGCCACCAATCCTTATTCCTTCAGAATGCGTTCCTGCAATTGCATTGTTCTTTATAGTTAGATTGTCTACATTTCTTTGATTCGGCCAAATCGCAATTGCAGCGCCTCCTCCCTTAAAGGTATTGCCTGTGATTTCAGTATTTATGTGTGGACCATAACCCACTGTTTCATAAGGCGTATTAATGCCGCCACTTATGTCTTTGAAGGTTGAATTAATTATCTTTATATCATCAGTATTTTTCAGGAAGATTGATGTGGTATTTCCTTCAAATATACAATCTTGAATTAGTATTCCTTGGCCATTTACACTAACTGCATTCTCTGAATCGCTAATATTTACTCCTTGCAGTACAGAGCCAGAGCTGGAGCCACTGTTTTTGTTACCAGCAAATTCAATACCTGACCAAGAACCCGCCCCATTATTGTCAGACGAAAATGTAATTCGTTGATCTTCAGAACTGGCTACAAGAAAGCTGTTTGAATCTACAAGTATTCTTTTTTTATAATCTCCACTTGATTCAATTATTATATTTGTACCTGGAGCTATTGTTAGTGTTGCGCCATTCGTGACTTTGATGCTGCCTATAAGGAATATTTCGCCGCTCCATAGAGTGTCTGCATTAATAATTCCTGACTTCGTTTGAGCAACCATTGCCAACTCAAGAAAAAGCATTTTAAATATTACTGTCGATCGCTGATCAATAGATTGCAAGGCAACGAAAAGTTATTAATTTAAATCCGAGTAAAACCACTTACAAAGTACGTCACTAACGTCTTTGTAGAGCTGCTGAACGAAATGATGCGTTTTGATGCTGATCAGAAGTCGATGCGTGCCCCTGTTGGGTTCGGGCAGGGCTGGCGGCGCTGACCAGCACAACTGCTTTACGTTAAAGCTCCCTAATTAGCCGCCCTTGCAATACCTGACCCTTTCCGGAGATAACGGTGGATCCCAGCCAGTCCTGGGGGTCAATACGCATATTGCCGAAGGGATGGTCTGAATCAACAAACAGAACGCAATGACCAAAAGCGCGAAGCCTGTGCCAGGCGAGTGGATGTTGGCTTGGAACCAGGGTTTATTTGCCATGCCGTCAGTGTGGAGCAGACCGTTTCAATTGAATTTATGCGGATTGCTGTTGGCACTTCGGGGTAATGATGCTGAGGGCTTCAAAAGATGACTTGATCTCGGTCTGGGAGAGCTTGGAAGAAAAGTCGATATTGATTGCATATTGAGAAGTTACCCAGCTTCAGTAGCTCAGCCCACTTTCTCTTGCCAGTTAGTAGACCAGTATTTGCATTGCTTGTTTAGGTGGTCGCCCTGTTGCAGCTGATCTCTATAGATGTTGCGACGGAGAGGAAGTCACCTTGGAACATGTTGCCAAATAGGGAGAGTGGCTGCCGAATGCCAATCCCTGCATATCGATAGCTAACTCTTTTCGCGTGTTCGGTTCCTTGGCGGATTTCACCGTCACGACCAAATGCATCGGCTGGCGATGGTTACGTCATTATCCAAACATTCTCAAATGTCTACCGAAGTCCGCAACTGGGGTCTCGTCGCCAGAGCCTTAGAAGCTGCTGGAAATACTTACAGTGAGATGTACGTCCGCGCCAAAGCATTGGAATCAGGCAATCTCGTCCAATGCCCACTAGCTCTCCAGAAGCTCCATACAG
>QCVD01000022.1 GCA_003208835.1 Synechococcus sp. AG-683-C23
CCATTAATGGCTGACGTAGACAGCGTTCAAAATGGCTTGACTGCCGCCGCGTTGGGCTGTGAATGGATTGGAACCACGCTCTATGGCTATACCGAGACCACATCAGATCGAACGCCACCGGGATTGGAACTGTTGCCGGATCTTCGTCGTGTCCTCGAACCATCGGTGCGTTTAATTTGCGAAGGTGGAATCGCCTCTCCAGGAGCAGCTCAATCTGCACTAAATGCTGGTGCAGATAATGTTGTCGTAGGAACTGCAATTACAGGGATTGATTTACAGGTTGCTGCCTATTGTCGTGAATTAACTGCTTAATGCTTCTTGATTAATTGGGTCAATATTATTCATGTGGCGAAAAAGCTGCGCTGAAGGAGACTCATTGTTGACAGTCTGATTGTGATCGAATGACTGTCGATGCGATCGCGCATTGCCTTTTTTTGAGAGAGTACCTTTCGACCTTCTAACAGGAGGCATGGCTCTGGAATTGCTTTGATGAACTGCCAATTCACACACATCAACAGAAATCATGAGTGCCAACGGAAGCATTTGCCACTGTGGGCAATGCTTCACAACCCTTCCGATGGCTCATCGACTTAGCGCATTGCTTGAAAAGGTGATGGGATTTAACAGAGATAGGGCCTTGCTGGAGTCCCACCTCCAGATCACATCATCCCAGGCATACCCATACCGCCCATCCCTGGCATACCCATGCCACCCATACCGCCCATACCACCCATGGGATCTTCGCCCCCAGCTCCAGCAGGAGGTTCGGGCTCTGGTTTGTCTGCAATGACAACCTCAGTTGTGACCAGTAAAGATGCGATCGATACCGCATCTTGAACAGCAAGTCGAACAACTTTGGTGGCGTCCACAATGCCAGTCGCCATCAGGTCTTCGTATGCTCCATTGAGGGCATTAAATCCTTTGCCGTTTTTGCGCATCGTTTCGATCACCACATCACCGTTGTGCCCTGCATTGGTGGCGATCTGGTGAATGGGTGCGGAGAGTGATCGCTGCACAATCTCCACTCCGGTGCGTTGATCGCCGCTCAGCTCTGCCGCCAGGGTGTTGAGGTCTTCAGCGAGCTGAAGCAAGGTGCTACCGCCTCCAGCCACGATTCCCTCTTCCACCGCTGCACGGGTGGCATTGAGAGCATCTTCAATTCTTAGTTTTCGGTTCTTCAGTTCTGTTTCGGTTGCGGCACCTACCTTGATCACGGCAACACCGCCAGCCAGTTTGGCGATCCGCTCATTCAATTTTTCGCGGTCATATTCCGAATCCGTATCGTCGAGCTCTCGCTTGATTGCGGCAACGCGGTTGCTGACCGCCTCACGGTGATCATCGTTCGCAACGATAGTGGTGCTCTCCTTGCTGATCGTCACCCTGCGGGCGTGACCGAGATCTTCAAGCGTCACTTTGTCGAGTGTCATCGCTTGGTCTTCGCTGATTAATGTGCCGCCCGTGAGGATGGCGATATCAGCCAATGCCGCTTTGCGACGGTCTCCGAAGGAAGGAGCGCGCACAGCTGCGACTTGGAGAACACCGCGGCTCTTGTTCATCACAAGGGTGGCCAGGGCTTCCCCCTCCACTTCTTCCGAGAGGATTAAAAGCGGAGAGCCACTTTTTTGAACTGCTTCAAGGACAGGGACTAAATCGATGACAGTGCTGATCTTTCGATCGGTCAGCAGGATTAATGGATTTTCGAATTCACAAACCTGACGGTCCGCATCGGTGACGAAATAGGGAGAGCTGTATCCGCGATCGAAGGCCATGCCTTCGGTCACCTCCATTTCGGTGGCGAGCGATTTGGATTCTTCAACGGTGATCACTCCGTCGACGCTGACCCGATCCATCGCTTCTGAGATCATCCGTCCCACCTCTTCATCGCCACTGGAACTCACCGTGGCCACCTGTTGGATGGAATCACCTTCGACGGCCTGACTCCGGCTCGCCAAACCTGCAACCACGTTGGCGGCTGCTTTTTCCATCCCACGGCGAAGCTCTACAGGGCTAGCTCCTGCTGCTGTGTTGCGAAGCCCTTCGCGCACCATTGCCTGCGCCAAAACCGTGGCCGTGGTGGTTCCATCTCCAGCCTTGTCTTTGGTTCTGGATGCCACCTGTTGGATCAGTTTGGCGCCCAGATTTTCAAAAGGATCCTCAAGCTCGATTTCGCGAGCAATGGTGTCGCCGTCATTAACAATGTCTGGTACGCCAAATTTCTTTTCGAGAACGACGTTCCGACCCTTCGGTCCGATGGTGACTCGGACAGCATTAGCGAGGGCGTTCACGCCACGCTCTAGGGAACCGCGTGATTCGTCGGAAAAAGAAAGAAGTTTGGCCATGATGGCAACTCAGCCGATCGTCACTGTCCCATAGAGCATCAGCTATTCATGGCCTGCACCCTGGTGGGGATAGCCGAATCCCTTGCGGATTTGAACTGCCTTGCCCCGCCAATTTCACTAGGGTCTTTTCATGGCCGATTCGGGAGCGCTGTTGTTTGTTCTGCTGGCGGGATTGGCCGCCACGATGGCTCTGGTTTATGTGCCGTTACGTATTTTTTTGACAGCTACAGCACGGCTGAGACGTCTCCGCTTGCTTCAGCAGATTCGTCGACTCCGCGAAGAGCTGGCTCAGCCGCTCGAATCGTGATGGCTTAAGCCATCACCATGCCCCCGTCTATCTGGAGGACTTGCCCGGTGATGTAGGCCGCTGCTGGATCACCCGCCAGAAACCGCACCGCACCGGCCACCTGTTCTTGTGTCCCAAAAGTTCCCAGGGGAATGTCTCGCAAAATGGCTGTGGCATCTAGGTCTTTCGTCATATCTGTGGCAATGAACCCCGGGGCGACGGCATTCACCGTGATTCCACGACTCGCCAATTCTTTGGCGGTGCTGCGCGTCAGACCAATCACGCCAGCTTTTGCGGCTGCGTAATTGGCTTGGCCGGCATTACCCATCAAGCCCACCACAGATGTGATGTTGATGATGCGGCCACTTTTTTGCTTCAGCATTGGCCGAGCAACGGCTCGGCAGCACAGAAAGACTCCGGTGAGGTTCAAGTCGATCACCGCTTGCCAGTCGTCTGTTTTCATTCGCATCAACAGGCCATCCCTTGTGATCCCTGCGTTGTTCACCAGCACATCGATGCGGCCACTGCGATCTAAGACAGCTTTGATCAAGCCGTCCACTTCGCTCTCAACCGACACGTTCGCCTGGAGGGCATAAGCCTTTCCACCAAGGGCTTCGATGGCTGTCACCACCTCATCGGCTGCAGCGGCGGAACTGGAGTAATTCACCACGACTTCGGCGCCAGCTTCGCCAAGTGCAAGGGCGATCGCTTTCCCAATGCCACGTCCACCCCCCGTTACCAGAGCGGTCTGACCAGCAAGGGAGGTGGTGGGGAACATTGCAGACCTGAAGACCCGAAGATCGTAGGGATCCGAGGCCTTTTCTCTCAACCCGGCATGGTTTCAATGCTGTCAACGGCATCTCCAAGCAGGTGCTGAAATCGTGTGAGTTGGGGCTTGCTTCCAAGCACAATCAGCAGCTGTCCAGGTGCCAATGCCGTTTCTCCGCCTGGATTTGCGATTAATCGTCCCTGATCACGGATCGCGATCACCAAGGCTCCGCTACGGCGTCCAAGTTCCAGTTCGGCAAGGCTGCGGCCTTGAATTGCAGAGAAATATTGAGGGTTATCGCTGAGCTGAAATTCTTCAATTTCAAAATCGGAGCCCGCTAACAGCTCCATGAAATCAAGCGCGAGGGGGCGAAGCGCTGATGCGGCCATCACGCGCCCTCCTGCGACGTAGGGACTCACAACAACAGAAGCGCCAGCGAGTCGGAGCTTGGCAGTGGCCTCATCACTGCTGGCCCGAGCGATGAGCCGGCAGTCGGGTCGAAGATCCCTTGCGCTGAGAACGACGTAAAGGTTGGCCGCGTCTCCTGGGAGGGCTGCTACAAGGCTTTGGCAGCGGTTTAAGCCTGCATCCAGCAGGGATTCGTCGAGCGTTGCATCAGCTTGGAGGACCTTGAGTCCCTTGGATTCGGCTATGTCACGGCGATATGAATCCGTTTCAATCACCACAAGGGGAATGTTGTCTCGCAACAGTTGGGCTGCGATCTCTTGGCCGATGCGTCCGTAGCCGCAAAGGATGACGTGATCATGCATGCCCTCCAGCATGCGATGGAAGCGAAATTCTTTGACACGCTGGAAGTAGCCAGATTCCTTGAGCCCCAGGACACGTTGAATGGCCAGCTGAACCACAACAAGTCCGCCAACCACGATCAACACGGTGACCAAGCGCCCCTGCGGGGACAGGGTTTCGACTTCTCCGTATCCAATGGTGCTGACCGTGATCAAGACCATCCAGAGGCAATCTCCCCAATCCCAGCCCTCCGTTAGGCGATAGCCGCTCGCTCCAGCAACAATCAGCGCGGCGAGTGCACTGAACGGACCTCTCCAGGGAGCCGTCAACAATTGGAGTTGTGCTCGGGCTCGGCTTCTGCGGCTCATGCCGATGCTTGTTTAGAAGCCGAGGGCATCGAGCACCTCTTGCTCAGTGAGTGAGGCCAACTTGTACCTCTCCCCTAAACAGCGAATGTCACCGCGTGCTGGGAAGTCGCTTGTGGTTGCGCCCAAGGCCACGAGGGGGATCCCGAAGTACACAGCTAACCGCTGCGTGACCGCACAGCTGCTGAGCACTACATCAGCACAGGCGACGGCAGCGGCTCGTCGTCGCATTGCAAGACTTTTGTCCAAGGTGCTTGATCGCAGCGTTGCAAGACGGTTGGAGATGCTCTTGGGGAGTCCTAACCAGCGTTCAGGGGGCCAGTCCTGCGCCCCTGAAGATGGAGCAAGAATCAGCATCGGCCCATCTCCAGGGGGTTGGCTTGAGCGTGCCTCCTCCAGCTCTTGGCTTGGTAGGGATAGGCGAAATGCATCGGCGTCCAGGCTGCAGCCGAGTGGGGTGAGGTAGGTCGCAAGCCGTTGGGCTGCAAAGCCATCCCCTGTTTCAACTTGCTCTGTGCATGCAAATCCTGATGTCGCGATACGACTCGGGATATGGCTCATCGACAGCATCAGGTTGACTTGCTGTCCCTCGGCAAAATTGACGCAGACTTGAAAATCAGGCTCTCGTACATTGCCGAGCAAGTTGGCCCAGTCAGCGAGGCTGGGGCTCGCTTCAAAGCCGAAGGGAAACACTTTTTCGACACAGGGAAGCAAGTGCCAGGCGGCGCTGACGCCTGGATCACAGGCCACAAATAACGACGCACCGAGCTCCTGGCAGAGGCTCTCTAGGGCGGGTAAACGATCCAGTTGGTCTTGGGACGAGCCAGGGCTGAGAGCAAGAACTCGCATCGATGCGCCGCGATCCAGGGTGGGAGCTGATTGTATGGAGAACGTTTCCGCCTGCTCGCGGCAGGAGTCGCTTGTGCATCTGTTAATTGCTGCGGCGGGGAGTGGTCGCCGCATGGGTGCAGACCGAAACAAGTTGCTGTTGCCTCTTTTGGGACGGCCTGTGATCGCTTGGACGATCGATGCAGCCTTGGGTGCTGGTCAAATCACTTGGATCGGAATTGTGGGCCAAGACACCGATCGAGCTGAAATCCTTGATGCTGTTGGGCCGGTCAAAAAACCTTTGGTTTGGATTCAGGGGGGGGCGACCCGTCAGGAATCAGTGCTGCGGGGTTTGGCCGGACTGCCGGAGGAGGCACGCCATGTGCTGATTCATGACGGTGCCAGATGTTTGGCACAACCAGACCTCTTTGATCGCTGTGCCATTGCTGTGGAGGCTGGGGCTGCATTAATAGCTGCAACACCTGTCACCGACACCATTAAGCGGGTGGATGAAAACGGGACGATCCGTGACACGCCTGATCGTGCTGAGCTTTGGGCTGCACAAACGCCTCAAGGGTTTGAGGTGGAGCAGCTCCGTCAGGGCCATGCCAGAGCCCAAGCGGAGGGATGGAGCGTTACGGATGATGCCTCGCTCTATGAGCGTTTGGGTTGGTCAGTGCAGGTGCTTGATGCCGGCCCTTCGAATATCAAGGTGACCACTCCCTTTGATCTCACCGTGGCGGAAGCGGTTCTCAGTTCAAGGACGACAGGCTGAGTCGCCCTGCCTCACCATCCAGTTGAGCTGTAGCGCCTAACGGAAGAGCGGCATTTCCGCAGCGATGACCCACGGGGAGATCAAAAACTCTTGGAATGCTGAGGTCTGCTGTGCGTTCGTCCAGCACTTGATTCAGGCTGAAGCGTCGCATTGATGCATGGTGATCCTCTCCATCACTTGGTTCGTCATCGCACCCTTCAAAGTTGCCAAAGCCCAGTCCTGCGATTTCATCCAAGGCCCCGCATAGCCGCCATTGGGTCAACATGCGGTCGATGCGATAAGGCGCTTCACCAACGTCTTCAAAAACGAGAATGGCGTTGCGGAGGCTTGGGATATGCGTGGTTCCCAAGAGGTGCGTCGCCACTGTGAGATTGGCCACGATTAAAGGACCAGACGCTTTTGGGCCCCCGATGCCCCGTCCGTGAAGATCAGGAATTGATTCTCCGAATAGCAGTTTCCTTAAGCGCTCTTGACTCCATTTCGGTTCCGCCGCAAGCGTGGTGAGTAGTGGTCCATGCACACCTCCAGCGAAACCGGCGGCCAACCTTGCCCAGAGCAGCGCCGTCACGTCCGAGAAGCCCAGCAGCCATCCCGGCTGCCATGCAATCTTGTTTTCCAGCAGCCGAGCAGCCCCCCATCCGCCGCGGGCACAGGCCAACAGAGCTGTATCGGAAGCCGGTTCTAGATCTGCCCGTCGCTCTTGATCATTCCCTGCGAGGTAGCCCCAGTAGCGCTCGCTTAAAGCTTGTGGATGCACCGTTAGACCCCAACCTTCGAGCAGCTGGATTCCCTGGCTTAGTCGCCCATCGCTGCTTAGGGAAGAACTGGCTGCCACGCAGGACACGCCATCTCCAGGTCGCAACGGTCGTACCGGCTGGAGGTTGGCCATTAGGTCAAGGCCCTTGCCAGGACGAGCCCGATCAGCAACAAACTGCCCACTTGCACCTGCCGACTGAAATGACGGGCAAAAAGCTTCATCGAGGCTTGTTCTCGCGTTAAGGGGGAACAACTGGCTTGCATCAGGACGGTAGCCATCAGCCAAAACGGCCAAAACGGCGCTGCTATCTGTGCTGTTGAGGCTGCGATAGCCATGGAGAGACAGGTGAACCCGTAACAAATGCGAACCACTGAGGTGGCGGAATCACCCAAGCTCAGCGCACTACTGCGCAAGCCGATTTGAGCATCATCTCGGCGATCCGCCATGGCATAAACCGTGTCGAAACCAAAGGTCCACAGCAAGGTGGCGATCCAGCAACTGATGAGAGCTGGATTCCAGCTCAGCTGTGCTTCTGCAGCAGCCCATGGAATTAGAACTGCGAATCCCCAGCAGAGGGCAAGAACAGCCTGAGGGAAGGCAAAACAGCGTTTAGCAGACGGATACAGAAGGATGGGTGGTAGTGCGGCCACCGCCAAGCTCAAGCACAGGCTCCGACTTTCATCGGATAAGCAAAGGACCACCCCCAGGCTGATCAGGAGCAGCACGATCAGAAGAGAGAACGCCTGAGGGCGTTGCAGGGCGCCGCGCGCTAGTGGTCGAGATTGGGTGCGTTCCACCTGGCCATCGAAGCGTTGGTCCCAAAGGTCGTTGGCGATGCAGCCAGCTCCACTCACCGCAAGTCCGCCGATCAAAATCAATCCGACCAATGAGGCATTGGGAGGAGCAGATGGGGTGAGCCAGAGAGACCACCCAGCTGGTACCAACAAAATGAGCCGCCCCGATGGCTTGTTCCAGCGGACTAATTCGATCCAGGGGCGGAGGCCGGAAGTGCTGCTATTCACAGGGAATGAGATTTAAAAACGCGAGTCACGGACTGATGGCCGTTAGTACCAGTGCCAGAGTGCACCAATGTCAGGCCAACGTCGTCCATGTCGGAAGCTGGGACCGCTGAGCTGACATCTGGAGACATTCAGGCACTACCACTGTCCCAAGGGCTCAAGTCTGGAGGACTCAGGCGGGTTGCTGCGATCGATATCGGCACTAATTCGACGCATTTGTTGGTGGCCTCCGTTGATCCAGCCCTCGGCACTTTCAGCATCATTCAGGCGGAGAAGTCCACGACCCGTTTGGGGGAGCGCGATCCAGATACGGGTGACCTGTCCGCTGCCGCAATGGAACGGGGCTTTGAAACGCTGCGTCGGTTCCTTGAATTAGCGAACAGTCATCAGGTTGAGCAGGTGGTCACGGCCGCCACAAGCGCTGTACGGGAAGCCCCCAATGGGCGCGATTTCCTGCAAAGCATCAAGGATGAGTTGGGGATCGAAGTTGATTTGGTCAGTGGTCCAGAGGAAGCCAGGTTGATCTATCTGGGCGTGCTCTCGGGGATGTCGTTCGTCGAGAAACCTCACCTACTGCTTGATATCGGCGGTGGTTCTACAGAGTTGATTTTGGCGGACAGCCGAGATGCTCGTGCGTTGACGAGTACACGGGTGGGTGCTGTGCGCCTTCAGCGGGATTTCATTAAGGAAGAGCCCATCTCTCCGCAGCGACGATCCTTTCTTCAGTCGTTCATTCAGGGCTCCCTAGAACCCGCCGTTGACAAGGTGCTTCGACGAATCAATCCCGGCGAAAAACCTGTTTTGGTGGCCACGAGTGGGACGGCTATGGCGATTGGTGCCCTCGCTGCCGGTGAGGACGACCGTCCGCCGCTCAAATTTCACGGTTACAAGGTGTCTCGCTCTCGTCTTGATCGGGTCGTCGAAAGGCTTGTGGTGATGACCCCGGCCCAGCGGCGTGAGATCTCGGCCATTAATGATCGCCGCGCCGAAATCATTGTTCCGGGTGCGTTGATTTTGCAAACCACGATGAAGATGTTGGCCGTCGACGGTCTAGTGCTTAGCGAGCGGGCCTTGCGCGAAGGTTTGATTGTGGATTGGATGTTGCGCCAGGGTCTGCTGGAGGACCGGTTCAGTTTCCAGAGCAGTATTCGCCAACGAACGGTGATTCATCAGGTGCAGCGGTTTGCTGTCAATCAACAGCGGGCTGAGAAGGTTGCTTCCCATGCGCTCACCCTCTACGACACGACCAAGGGCGTGATCCATCAGGACGATGGGGAGGGCCGTGAGCTGTTGTGGGCGGCCTCCATGCTGCATTCCTGTGGTCAGCACATCAATCTAAGCGCTTATCACAAGCATTCTTGGTATTTGATTCGCCACGGTGAGTTGCTGGGTTATTCCGAAGCAGAACATTTGATGGTGGCGGCTATTGCGCGCTACCACCGACGCAGCCTGCCTAAAAAACGCCATGAGTCATGGCAGGCTTTGAGAACCCGGGAAAATCGAAAATGTGTCAGTGAGATGTCGTTGTTGCTGAGACTTGCAGCGGCGATTGACCGTCGTCCAGTTCCTGTCGTGGACTCACTGCGTGTCGGGATATCCCAAAATCAGCTTCTGGTAGAGCTCGTTCCTGATCGCTCGAATCGAGACTTGAGTTTGGAGCAGTGGAGTTTGGAAAGTTGTGCCGAGACAGTGCGAGAAGCTTCTGGTGTGGCACTCAGCGTTAGAGCTCAGGCTTGAGAGGTATCCACTGAATGTCACTAATGGTTCCCAGCACCTTGGGCTCACCATGGGAAGTCGATACTGTCAACAGGTCTGGTCGTCCTGCATAGATCTCGATTTCATAGGGGTTTGTGATGATTCGTTCCCCCTCCAGGATTCCCTCAAATTCGATCGTGCCCTCACGGCGTAGTGCGATCCAGCTGGGCTCTTTGCTCTTAATCGTGATGGGGCCTGAGTTTGCGAGTTCCACTTCGCTGGTTCTCGGTAGAACAAGTGCGATTTCTGGTGCAGGGTCTGGAGCAGTCTCGGGTGCAGTGGTGATGCTCTCTTTTGAAGTGGTTGTTGTCTTCGCGGTAGCGCTGGCTGAATTGGATTGGGGCTTCTGGATCAGCTCAAGAAGCGCTGCCCGTTGAACCCAGGCCAGAGCACCGAGCGCTGTGGCTCCGATCAAGACCAGCCAAAGCCAAATAGCTCCTTTTTCAGGCCGAGATGGTGGTTGAAGGGGGGGGGATATAGGGCCTTTTTTTTGCGCCCCCCGCTCATTGGACATTGCGCCGTCGGACAGCGATCCGAGGGAGGCCACTAAGGCATCAGCATCAAGCTCTAGATGATTACTAAGCCTCCTCACCATGGCCTTGATGAAGACAGTCTCTGAAAGTTTGTCCCGATCACCAGATTCCAGCGCTGCCAGTTGTTCGATACCCAAGTGCATTCGATCGGCAAGTTGCTCTTGACTCAGTCCATGGGCAAGACGACGTTCAGAAAGCTGTTGGCCAACAAAGAGTAAACCTGAGTTTGACTCTTGATTGTTAGTGGGCGTCGAAACGTCCATGCAATAATTGCATCAATCTATAGATAGACTGTACTAATTTTTTCTAAAATTACACGGCTTTTTAAATTAGACACTGCAGAAAGAGTCCATAAACTATGGGCGATACTGGATTCGAACCAGTGACCCCTTCCGTGTGAAGGAAGTGCGCTACCACTGTGCTAATCGCCCGTACAAGTGAATCTTAAACCACGGCGTTTTAGGAACTCGGCCGGAACAGATGGTCGTGATCGGGTGAATAGAGGCGTGAGCGTTGGGGGGCCCGAGCTAGTGCAGGACTCACCACGTACAGCGTTGTACGGATCAGTTCATGCTTTTCAGTAAAGGCTGCCATCTCCTGTAGGGAGATGACGGAGAGCAATTCATCAGGCCAGCTCACGCGATGCCCTACCGCCACAGGAGTATCGGCTGGATAGTGTTCCAGCAGGGTGGTTTGCACGTCCTCAACGTGGCGAGCGCTGAGATAGAGGCAAAGGCTGGCTTTTAGTGCAGCAAGTCGACTCAACGCTTCGCTGTCTGGAACACCAGTGCGCCCCCCCGGCTCTCCCCAGGACGATGGTTTGCACGACTCCGGGAATCGTGAGTTCGCTTGCCAGTCCTGCCGCTGCTGCTTGATAGGCGCTGATGCCAGGCACAACCTCGACCGGAATGTTGTGGTCTGTGAGTGCACAAATCTGCTCATTGATCGCGCTGTAGAGGGCTGTATCGCCGTCGTGAAGGCGGACGATCCGTTTCCCACTCTTTTGCCTGTCAATGAGAAGCGGGATCACCTCTTCCAAGGTCATCGTGCTGGTTCGGATCTTTTCGCATCCATCGGGAGCAAGTTTGGGGATTCCCGGGCAAACCAGAGAATCTGTCCAGACCAAAACATCGGCAGATCGCAAGCGTTCTGCCGCCCGCAGAGTTAGAAGATCCGTGGCTCCAGGACCGGCTCCAACAAAACTGACGGGATGCATGAGGATGATGGATGCAAGCATTTAGAGCTTGGCTTCAGTTGGGTCGAAAGCCTGGATCTGGTAATGGTTTCTTTCGGCCATAGAGCCACCAAAGGCCCATGCCTCCGGCAAGAGCCAGCACCCCACTCATGAGTTGGGCGATGCGGATGCCGCCTTCACACGCCGGTGGGAGAGCTCCGATGCAAAGCGAGTCGATGCGTAGGCCTTCAATCCAAACCCGTCCAAGGCTGTAGCCCAGCAAGTAAGTACAGCTCATTGCACCGGCAGGAAGCTTGTTGAGATGCCTCGTTCCCCAGCGGAACAGAAGGATTAAAATGATAAATAGGGCAAGGTTCCAGAGCGATTCATATAGAAAAGTTGGATGAAAAAACACCTTATTGCTATAAATTATCGGTCGATTAAATTCCGGAATGAATAATTTCCAAGGTAGATCTGTCGGGATTCCAAAAGCCTCTGCGTTGAAAAAGTTTCCCCAACGACCAATGGCTTGTCCGAGGGCCACCGAGGGAACAAGTACATCGAGCACATCCCAGAAGGATTGTTGACGCCATCTGCAGAACAGAATCAGCGTGAGTGTTCCAGCAATTAAGGCGCCGTGAATCGCGATTCCACCTTCCCAAATTGCGAGTGCTTTTAAGGGAGTGGCTGCATAGTTATGCCACTCAAAGGCAACGTAATAGATGCGTGCTCCAATCACCGAACACAGCACAAGTAAGGGAAGTAGATCGCTAATCAGACCGTTTTCAAGCTTGCGCTGTTGTGCGAGTCGGCTTGAAAGGTTGAGCCCGATCAAAACAGCTGCTGCAATCAGCAACCCATACCAACGCAAAACAAAAGGCCCGAACTGAAAAAGCTCGGGCCCAGGAGAAGCAAACATTTGGCTTAGAAGCTGCCTTCGGCGGCTTGCACTTTTTCAATTTGCCTCTTCTTCAGCACCAGCATGATTTGTGCAATGGCAACCGCGGCAAAGAAGGCGAGCAAGCCATAGATCCGGACAGGGTTCTGTAGAACAATCTCAGCGTCGACTTGTCCAAAGCCGCCGACGTTTGGATCGTTAGTGATGACAGCACCAGCTTCGACGGTGTCGCCCACGCTCACCAGAAGCTGGGGACCAACAGGGATGGTTTCGCTTGTCGTGCTGCCATCTGCGGCCTGAATGGTGACAACACTGGATCCATTCTCACCTGCATCGATTGAGGAAACCTTGCCCTCTGTTGGAGCGGTGAAGACGGTGTTGTTGCTCTTCTCACCGGTTGGGTACACCTGGCCGCGACCACGGTTTCCGCCCACATGAATTTGATATTTACCAAAGTGAATGTTGCTGTCGGTGGCGGGGTCAGGCGAGAGAACAGGGAAAACAATTTCTTGGTTTTGATCGCCAGGGATGGGACCCACCAGGAGGATGTTGGGCTGATCGTCGCTGTACTGGCTGAAATAAACTCCCTCAGTCTCTTCTTTGATTTCATCCGTCCATCGGTCTTGAGGCGCCAGTGTGAACCCGTCGGGAAGCATCACGACGGCACCAACTTGAAGCTGCACCTCGCTGCCATCGGCACCAATTTCCTTGATTCCCTCTTCGTAGGGAACTTTCACGCTTGCGGTAAATACACTGTCTGGGAGCACCGACTGAGGTACTTCAGCTTGGGTCAGCTTTTTGGCGATGTGGCAGTTCGCGCAAACAATTTTGCCAGTGGCTTCTCTGGGACTGTCGTAGTTCTGCTGGGCCCAGAACGGATAAGCCCAGCTTGCGCCTGGGGCAATTAGCAGGGCTAGGCCGATAACCAGCGAACCGAGAACAAGGGAGAGATGGCGACGCATGGAACGGTGAGGGGAGAGTGCAGGCGGTGGAGGGAGGAGATCAGGCCCACCAGGGCTTGTCGCCGGTGCGGAAGTCGGTCTCAGACCACTCACTGACGAAGACGTTGTCGTCTTCAACGCTGACATTGGCCAGTGCCAGGGAGAGCGGGGCAGGGCCGCGAACAACCTTGCCGGTGGCGTCGTACTGACTGCCATGGCAAGGACACATGAACTTGTTGGCGCCACTGTTCCAAGGCACCACACAACCCAGGTGGGTGCAGATGGCATTGATGCCGTAGCTGCCGATGGCGTCAGCACCTTCAACGATCAGGTAGGTGGGATCACCCTTGAGGCCTTGAACCAGGCTGCGATCGCCTTCTGGATGGTTGGAGAGCCAACCAGTAGCTGTAACGACATTGCCCAGCTCGTCTTTGGCTGTCGTGCCGCCGCCGCCACCAGCGGCTTTAGGCGGAATAAAGTATCGCGCCACTGGGTAAAGAGCTCCCAGGGCGACACCAGTCACGGATCCGAACGTCAGCAGATTCATGAACTGACGACGACCCATTCCGGGCACATCGCTCGAGGGAATTTGGGTCATGGCGGACGTTCATCCAGCACGGGTTGGCGATCATTATGGACGGAGAATGGCTTGTCACGCTTTGCAACGACTGGCCTTCCCCACAGTTCTCCAGCAAGGCTTTTGTGCTTGATCTGCGCCCTTCATCCGCTGCTGAACCCCTCGGAGTGGAGGAGGTGATTGGCTGTCTTCGCCAGCGCTGGCGGGCGACTTACGACCTTCAGATAGTGGTTCGCCGTGGCCGTCTCTACCTGCACGTGATGTGGGCATATTTGGAGCAACAGTCCTTCCCAATGGACGAAAACAGCTATCGAGACCACTTAGCAGAAGTACTGGATGTTGTGAATCGTCTTGGTTTGGCGGGTGAAGTGCGCAATTGGCTGACCACAACGCGCGATAAACCACGTCTAGGGAAAGCTTTAAGCCTTCAATTGCAGGTCGAAGGGCCTGAGCCGGAGAGTTTGCTCAAGGAGTTTCTGGTTTGAGTTTTTCGGTCAAGGCGACAAGCCCGACTCCCACAACAAAAAGTCCCGTGATTGCACTGGCCAATAGCAACATGGTGATCGGGTCGGTGGATGGGGTGAGCACCGCTCCCGCCAGTGCTGAACCCAGCACAACCCAGCGCCAAGCTCCGAGCATCGAACGCCAGCGGACCAGCCCAAGGACGCCAAGAAGGAGTTGGAGTACAGGCAGTTGAAAGGCCAGACCTGTGGCCAACATCAGCAGCAAGACAAAATCGAGATAACGCTCAATCGACCAAAGGGGTTCCACTACATCAGCCCCGTAGCTCACCAAGAAATTCAGGGCAGCTGGAACGAGGGCCCACCAGGCAAAGGTGAGACCCACCAAAAACAACACGGCTGATCCAGCAACGGCCGGTGCAATTAAGCGACGCTCGCGCACGGTGAGACCCGGCAACACGAATGCCAATAACTGGAACAGCACATAGGGCAAGGCCAGGGTGAGACCGGCGTAGCCCGCCACTTTCAAAGAGACGAACAGGAACTCCCCAGGTGCTAGTTGCAGGAAGTGAATTCCCTTCGCTGGCGCTTCCAGGAGGCGAACCAGGGGCTTCACACCCACCAGGCAGATCGCGGCACCGACGACCACGGCCAGCAGACTGCGCAGCACCCGTCCGCGCAATTCCTCCAAGTGCTCCATGAGGGGCATCTCCACCTCATGGGGTAAATCGGCATCGTCCGGCCCTCGACCAATGCGAATCGGAGGAGGGGGTTGTAGGGCTGGGGGAGCGTCGGGGCGTTCAGGCACGGACGTGGGAGGGGCGAAGGTTCAACTCAGCCCGGCTTTTGAACCAAGTTAGGGGGGAAGAGGCGTTGCTTTATGCGTTGGGGATGTCCCCAGCGAATTTCGCCGGATCCATGGCGAACTGTGCCGGGTCCAGTCCCAGCAATTCGCTGCAGTTGATCGGTTGGAACCATCACCACGGACGCGACGGAGTTCCCCCGTGCTCGGCTGAAGTAGGCGGCCAGATCAGTCGCAATCTGAAGGTCGTCCTCATCCACCAGACCGTTTGAGCTTTTGAGTACGACATGGCTGCCCGGACACTCCTGGGCATGAAACCAAAGGTCGCCACTGCGGGCTTGGCGCAAGCTGATCCAATCGTTCTGTCGATGATTGCGACCCACTTGAACTATCACACCACTGGGGGTCGAGAGCTCCAGTGGTTGTGGCTGGTTCTGTTTTTGCCGACGTTTTGATTGGGGCTGTTCCCTTGGAGATAAGAGCTCGTCGAGTTCTTGTTGAAGCTCTTGTAAGCCGAGTTTTCGAGCCAGGTCGTCTTGCCACAACGCATCGAGTTGCTCTTCAATAAAGCCTTCGCTGCCGTTAATCAGAGCGAGACGTTGTCGGTGATGATCGATCCGTTCATTCAGGATTGCGACGGAACGACGCAACTTGCGGGCACGTTTGTAGAGCTTTTGTGCTTCGTTGATTTGATCTCGGTTGGGTTGTCGTAAGCAGAGGAGAGCATCAGCTTTTTGCTGAATCTCGGCATGGTTCTCAGTGGCATTGAGTCGTTGCTGTTGATCGTTTAATTCTGATTGTTCTTTTGCACGCCAGCGCTCGATCTTGCGCAGTAGCTCCTCTTGGGCTTTGGCTAAGACTCTTTGCCCGAGGCGGTTTTGATAAAACGTGCCCAAACCGAGGGCCAGTGAATCATTCGTTGGCTGCCCGGCTGGCTTTGGCGCTGGATCCGTTGGATTCTCTCCCCAAACGCGATAGCTCCCATCGGAATTGATTTGGAGGGCAAAGGTTTCTCGGTCCATCTGGTCCAGCCATCGACACCAGAGTTGATGAAGGGTTTGCCATTGTTCGGGCTCCAGCTGATCTACAGGGGTTGTCAGCCAACGTCCCGCCAATTGAGTGGCTAGCGCGGGGCTAACCCCTTGATAGGTCTGTTGAAGAGCTTTCTTGAGCGGGATCGGAATCAAGCTCAGCCGCTCTTTCCAGCGTTCGAATCGTTCCGTTTTATCCGGTCGATGCCCCTGAAGCGGCGGAGGTGGGCAGTAATCGTCGCCAGTGCTGATCGGACGAACTCTGGATTGATGGTCGCGGACCTGGCGTCCGGGGGCGATGACGCGTCTCTGCTCATCAAGCAACAGCAGATTGCTGTGGCGACCCATCATTTCCAAGGCCAGCACCCGTTGAATGGACTCTCCTGGTCGAGTCGCGAATTGAAATTCCACCACGCGTTCGAACCCCTCCTGGTGGAGGTTCACGAGGGCTAATTGGCGCAGGCTGTGTTGAAGTTGCTGCGCCAAGGTGCTGCCTGCCCCCTGCCGGGGTGGGGCTTCGACTTCTGTTAGGCGGGGTGAGTCGGCCTGCCAGCTCAATTCGAGCCACACCATGCCCTGAAGGCTGCGAAACCCCAATTGAATGGTGCCTGGGCTGGGTTGTTGTGCTTTTTCGAAACGACTGGGTAGAACACGGCCGCGCAGATCCCACAGCACTGCCCGCAGGGTTGTGAGATCCATGGGTTGAAGGCTGGCCGTCGCTATCACCGAGTGGCAGAGGGGACCTTCCTACTCTGCTTGCTCACGCAGTTCCCCGGATGGCAGACAACGGCAGGCTCACCGTGCTTACAGGTCCGAGCGGCGTTGGCAAGGGAACGTTGGTGAAGCGACTGCTGTATCAACATCCTGAAATTTGGCTCTCGGTTTCAGCAACAACACGGGAGCCGCGCGGGGGGGAAGACGAGGGAGTGAGCTATTTCTTTCATTCCCGGGATGCTTTTGAATCCCTTGTAGCCGCTGGGGGATTGCTCGAGTGGGCCGAGTTCGCCACCAATTGCTATGGCACTCCCCGGGCTCCGGTGGAGGAGCATCTTGCAGCTGGTCGGCCTGTGCTTTTAGAAATTGAGTTGGAGGGTGCTCGACAGGTCCGCACTAGCTTTCCTGATGCGTTTCAGGTGTTCCTCGCTCCCCCCAGTTTTGCGGAGTTAGAGCGTCGGATTCGAGGTCGGGCGACCGATACGGAGGATGCGATTCAACGTCGACTCTCCCGAGCCCGCGAGGAGCTCAATGCCCAGAACGAATTTGATGCGGTGGTGATCAACGACGACCTTGATCAGGCGTTGCAACAACTCGAGACGCACATGCAACTGCTCGCTCTTTAAGTGATGCCTCCAGATATCAGCCATCAAAAAAGCCCCCCTCTTGAGGGGGGCTTCGTCAGACATTTGTCGTGTGTGCGTTGGGGACGCACTACATGGGGTGGAACAGAAGATCTGGGAAAAAGCGGTTCCATTCGATCAGGATTCCAGCTGTGGCTGTAAACCAAATCGCTGCAACAACTGGTGCGGTGGTGAGAAATTTTTTCATGGGTACCGACGGTGGTGAGTGGGCAGTGGATCAGCGCGGGGAGACGGTCACTTTGGCGTCGTCTTCCGTCAGTTTTCCGCTGGTCAATTCGCCGAAGGCTGCCAGGGGCCAGCTAGCAGCTGCCAAAAGGCTTTTAAACGCGATGCTGAGATCGATTTGGATCTCATTCATGGCTGCGTTCTTGCCGCGGGTAGCTTTGAGATATTCGCGACCAGCCCAGCCGATACATCCATTGATGTAGAGGAACATGATCCCGGGAAGGACGAAGTCACCGGAGTGGCTCCAGCGGCCATCAACGATGAGATGGGGCAAACCATCTTCTCCGCAAACCGCTTGGCTATACATCTCAAACCGGGCTATCGCCTGGGGTGTTGAGGCAGCAGAAGCGCGTTGCTGGAAGCGTGCGCTTTCAGCGCACGGGGTTAAGCCGGCCACATCCGCCTTTGCGACGGGGGCGAAGCCGAACACCAGGAGGGTCGAAAGCACAACGGCTAAAAGACGACGCATCGGACGATTCCTGTTTTTAACTGCCCGGTGAAAGGCAGGATGTCTCTTGCGGACATTACGGGAGGGCCTTGACCACAATGCATACAGTGCTCGCCCTCGAAACAAGTTGTGACGAGTCAGCCGCTGCGGTTGTGCGCCACAAAGCCGATGGCAGCGTTGAGGTGTTGGCGTCTCAAATTGCGTCACAAGTTGAGGAGCATGCCCTCTGGGGTGGGGTTGTTCCAGAAATTGCCTCGCGTCGTCATGTGGAGGCCTTGCCAACTTTGGTGCAGGCGGTTCTGGGGGAATCTGCGCTGTCGATCCCTGAACTGAATGCGGTTGCAGCGACTGTGGCGCCTGGCCTTGCCGGAGCATTAATGGTTGCTTCGGTGACGGGTCGCACCCTTGCGGCATTGCATCAGGTGCCTTTTCTGGGAATTCATCACCTTGAAGGGCATTTGGCTTCAGCTGCTCTGGGCGAGCACGCCCCCGCTCCGCCTTATTTGGTTCTTTTAGTAAGTGGTGGCCACACCGAGCTGATTCGTGTGGGTCTTCATGGGGAGATGGAACGACTCGGCCGAAGCCATGACGATGCTGCTGGTGAAGCGTTTGACAAGGTGGCCCGCTTACTTGGCCTTGGATATCCCGGCGGTCCCGCGATTCAGGCCATCGCTGCCTCGGGGAATGCCAAACGTTTTTCCTTACCGAAAGGACGCATTTCCCTGCGAGGCGGAGGGTTTCATCCGTACGACTTTTCTTTCAGTGGATTGAAGACAGCCATGCTGCGCACTGTTGAGTCGTGTCAAGGCTCTGGAGTTGACCTGCCTCTGGCCGATCTCGCGGCAAGTTTTGAGCAGGTGGTGGCCGATGTCTTGGTGGAACGGGCCCTTCGTTGTGCTAACGATCACAAAATCAAGCAACTTGTGATGGTGGGTGGTGTAGCCGCGAACCAGCGTCTACGACTGCTCATGCAGAAACAGGGCCAGCAGCATGGCGTTGCAGTCTCGATTGCTCCTCTGGCGTATTGCACCGATAACGCCGCCATGATTGGTGCGGCAGCGCTCAGACGGTTGAAGCGCGGGGTGCTGTCGTCAAGCGATGAAACGGGAGTTGCAGCTCGTTGGCCGTTGGAACGGGCAGATGCTCTTTACGAAGCTTTACCTGCCTTTTGAAAAATGCCCGTAAGGTGGCAATCAAAAAAAGGGGAGGCATGGCAAATCAGTCCGGGCAAAAAACAGCAGTTCAGACTTCAGAACCCGTAGGAGCTGCTGAACTGAATGAATGGAAGCGCGGTTTCACTCCTCAGGCGGAGATTTGGAATGGACGTCTCGCCATGATCGGTTTATCCGCAGGACTCGCCGTTTTGCTGGTTTCCAGGGTGTTCAACGCTGGTTGATTAATCCCTTCCGCATAACGCTTGAGCCAGCTCATTGGGCTTCAAGCTCACTCCAATCGCCCGGTCTGAGTTGACGCGTCCCGCTTCAACAAGCGCTTGAAGTGATCGATTGGCTTAACCATGCCGCCGAAGCTGCTGCGCGACATAATTTCTTCGACCTCATCAAGGGAGCCTCGCTAGATGTATCCCGGCAGGCATCTGTATCTACCAAAATGTCGTGATAAGAAGCTCGCTTGTCATTGTTGGTGCGAATGAGACCTTGAGCGATGACACCCACTAAGGATTCGCAGAGTGAACGGCGAATGCTGGGTTTTTCTTCTGGCGCATACATCCCGAGCACTGGCTCAACGGTTTTGACCGCTGAGTTGGTGTGCAACGTCCCGAAAACCAGGTGACCGATTTGAGCCGCTTCAAGCGCTGTGGAAAGGGTCTCCTGGACACGGATCTCTCTGACCAGGATCACATCTGGGTCTTATCGCAGTGCGGCCCGTAGGCGTGATGGAACTTGAGGGTGTTCAAGCCCACTTCGCGGGGACGAATGAGGGACTTTCATACACAAATTCCACCGGATCTTTGATGGTGAGGATGTGACAGGTTTTGTTGCGATTGATCCAATCGATCATGGCCGCCAAGGTTGCGCTCTTTCCAGATCCAGTTGGCCCAGTAACCAGTTCAAGACCTTTTGGGAGGGTCTGCTAGAGCTTTGAGCACCTCGGGAAGTTTGAGATTCTCCTTGGTGAGGATGGTTTGAGGAATGGTCCGCAGCACCATGGCTGGGCCACGCAATGAATCGAGCAAATTGATCCTCACGCGCACGAATGGAAAGGCGTAGACGATATCGAGTTCTTTGTGGCGATAAAACGAGTCGATTTGCTGCGGCGAGAGAATTTCATGAAGCCATCCCTGAAACACCGAGTCATCGGTGGCGGGCCAGTCGGTGGCATCAATATCGCCACGCGCCCGAAAGCGTGGCGTTCCCCCCCCCCCAAAATGGACATCTGAATGTCCCGCGTCATTGGCGATGCGCAGGATGGCTTCCAAGGATGGCGAATCTTTTGCGCCCGGTTTTGCGTCCTGAGCTTTATGTGGTGCTTTTTTTGGCGCTGTGGTGGGTGCTGTTGGAGGAGGGGTGCCAGCAGAAGGGCGGCGGAAAGCTGGAAAAAAACCGGCTGATCCAGCGATCATCGAAACGACGTGATTTCAGCATCGTTCCGATGTGGCTGCTGGCAAGTGATTGATGCAGGTCTGCGATCCCTTAACGCCCGTAGGATCCACTCATAAATGCGGATCCCATGGCCGATCAGCCCCGCGTCACCATTGTTTTAGGGACACGCCCTGAGGCAATCAAGTTCGCTCCTGTGATCCGCACATTTCAATCGTGTGAGGCGTTAATAACCCGGGTTGTCCTGACGGGTCAACACCGTGAAATGGTCACCCAGGTGATGGATCTCTTCGGTTTGCAAGCCGATCATGATCTCAACTTGATGGCACCCCGCCAAACATTGACCCACGTCACTTGCGCTGCATTGCAGGGCTTGCGGGATGATTTTCAGGCTTTTCCCCCACAGATCGTTCTGGTTCAAGGGGACACCACCACGGCGTTTGCTGCCGGTTTGGCGGCGTTCTATGAGCAGATTTCCGTGGGACATGTGGAGGCGGGTTTACGGACCGACAACTTGTTGGATCCGTTCCCGGAGGAGGCAAATCGGCGGTTGTTGTCTCAGATCGCCACCTTGCATTTCGCTCCGACCCTGAATGCGGAGCAGAACCTCCGTGCCTCTGGGGTTGTTGGAGACATTTTGGTGACAGGAAATACTGTGATTGATGCGTTGTTGTTGATGGCCGAAAAAGCGCCTGAGATGCACTTCGAGGGGCTCGATTGGACATCCCAGCGCGTGATTTTGGCCACGGTCCATCGACGCGAAAATTGGGGCGATCGTCTAACCGATATCGCATCGGGTATTCGACAGGTGTTGGATCGTTTCCCCGATACTGTTCTCTTGCTTCCATTGCATCGCAATCCCACGGTGCGAGATCCCTTGAAAGTCATGTTGGGGGATCATCCGAGGGTCGTTCTGACGGAGCCGCTTGATTACGACCGTCTCGTGGCGGCCATGAAGGGTTGCACGCTATTGCTAACTGATTCCGGTGGCCTTCAAGAAGAAGCGCCGGCCCTGGGTAAGCCTGTGTTGGTACTGCGTCGAACAACCGAACGCCCCGAAGCGGTGGAGGCCGGAACGGCTCGGCTGGTTGGCACGGATCCAGCTGCAATCGTGGAGGAAGCCTCCCGCCTTCTGGGGGATTCAAAGGCCTACGAATCGATGTCTCGAGCGGTTAATCCCTTTGGTGATGGACAGGCAAGTACGCGCATCCTCGATCTCTGCAGGCGCCATCTCGGCGTCTAAAGCAAGCTTCAGTGCTAATCGTCAGTACCGCTGGTGGCTTCATCGGCAGTGGACGTTGGGCTCGGGCCTTCTATTATTTATTGGTCTTAATCCTTCACGTGCTGATGGAGAGCGAGACGACCCCACCCTGAAGAGGTTGCAGGTATTCGCGAAGTCGTGGGGTTACCAAGAATTATTGGTGGTCAATTTGTTTGCGCGAATGTCTCCCCATCCAGCCGCCTTGCAGCGCGCCAGTGATCCGGTAGGCGTCAATAATGACCAGGTTCTGCAGGTCTGGTTTGAGCGTTGGGCTTGTGATCCCCTGGTTGATTTGTGGTGTGGCTGGGGTGTGAACGGTGGCCGTGGCCTGCGTGCCCGTGATGTCCTTCGTAAGTTTCAACCCTTGAGCTGCCAGCGCCGAATCCACTGTCCAAACTCCCAAGGCCCCCTCAGCTTGGCGTTGACGCGATCAGGGGAACCGCGGCATCCGCTGTATGCCCCCAGGCAATCGACCCTGAGCCCTTTTCGTTGGGCAGAGGCCGGAGCAATCCGCCATCCTGAATCAATTACTACGGATTGAAGCCTGCGCTGATGCCTCGCACCCCCCGTCGCTATGCCGTGCATCTCAACCTCGTGGGAGGGCAGACCGAACGAGTTTTTTTTTCAAAATTAGAAACCTTTCAGGAGTGGTATCAGGGGGTTGTCAGCGCGGAGACCCAGGGAGGTTTTGTGAATGTTCCGATGAGCGACCTTGATGGGAGATACCTCGTCTTGCGTCCGCAGGCGGTGATTGGTGTTCGCGTCGAACCACAGTTTTTGGCAGTCGATGACGCCTGAGCGGCTAGGTCTGCTGTGGGGAATCACAGTCTTCTCCGGGGCCGCGGCACGTTTGCTGGCGGCCTTCTCCGGGTTGCCTGGGGTGGTTCTGTTATTGCTTTCAGGGCTTTTGATTGGGCGGTCGGGACTGGGCCTCGTTGAACCTCTCGATCTCGGCCCGGGCCTTGGGACGATCGTGGGATTACTGGTCAGCCTGGTTTTGTTCGACGGGGGCATGAACCTTCGTCTACCTGGCGACACGATTAAGGCAACCGTGCAGCGCATTGCTGTTTTGCGGTTGGTGATTTCCCTTGGTGGTGGCTTGCTTGCGGCCCATTGGCTAGCGGGTCTGAGTTGGTCGGTGGCGGCTGTGTTCAGTGCAATTGTTTTGGCCACAGGCCCCACGGTTGTCACCCCGTTGGTGCGCCAAATCCGCTTGGCCGCTCCGTTGGGGGATGTACTGGAAGCGGAAGGTCTGCTTTTAGAGCCCATTGGTGCCGTTCTTGCTTTGCTGCTGCTGGAGTTAGTGCTCGGCAACCTTCATGGCTGGAGGGAGCTGGCGATTGGTTTGCTATCGCGGCTTGGTGGTGGAGTGTTGATTGGTGCGGGAGTGGGGTGGCTACTCTCGGAGGTATTGCGTCGCCTGAAGCCTGAGCAATCCTCTGGTTTGCCCTTACAACTCAGTTTGGGGATGTTATTTCTGATGTATGGCGTCAGTGAGTGGCTGTTGCCGGAATCAGCATTGCCCGCGTCCGTTGCTGCAGGCATTGTTGTGGGTCGCCGACCTGGCTTTTACACAGCTGAATTTGAACGTTTGATTCAAGAGCTGGCGCAGTTGTCGATCACGATGCTCTTTCCCCTACTGGCGGCGGATGTGTCTTGGGCTGAGCTCAGTCCATTGGGCTGGGGCGGAATCCTTTGTGTTCTTACGTTGATGTTTGTTGTGCGGCCGATCGGCGTTGGTGTTGCCACGATTGGATTGCCCCTGGAGCTCCATCAACGGTTGTTTTTGGGCTGGCTAGCACCCCGAGGCATCGTTACGGCGTCAGTGGCATCGTTGTTCTCGATTCGTCTGGAACAAGCCGGAATTCTTGGGGCTGGCCGCTTGCAGGGGTTGGTGTTTTTAACGATCCTCATGACCGTTGGCTTGCAGGGTCTGACCGCCCAGCCTCTGGCGCGAATCCTGGGGTTAATTCAAACGGATTCCGAGCCAGGCGAGAAGGAATCAGCTGAGGCAGCGCTGAAGGCGGGGTAAGTCGTCACCAATTTTTGCCAGAAGCGACCAGGTGGTCAGGAGGTCTGGGCCTTGCAATCGACCCAGAAGTGCAGCGCGAAGCGACTTCATCACCACGCCTTTTTTCACTCCAGCAGCTTTCGCGGCATCGCCGAGCAATGTTTTGGCCTGGTTGAGATCAGTTCCCGTCCAACGCTCCGCTCGGAGTGCATCGACAAGGTGACCGATGGCGGCTTTGGCTCCTTCGCTTTGAAGCTGTTTGATCCCGTCATCTACAAGAGCTGGACATTCAAAAAATGGTGAAGCTTGTTCGACGCCATCGTTGAGCAGCGTCAGAGAAGGGCCAAGCAACTCACAGAGCTCCAGGTTCCAACCGTTGTCATTGGGAACTGACCAGCCGTTTTTTATCCACAGGGGACGAAGCACCTGTAGGAGCTGTTCCGAGCTCCAGCCATGGAGTACCTGGGCGTTGAGCCAATTCAGCTTGTCCCAGTCAAACCGTGCTCCGGCTTTATTTACCCGAGCAAAGCTGAATTGATCAGCGGCTTCCTTCAGGCTGAAGCGCTCTTCCATGCCCTCTGGCACAGACCAGCCCAGCAAGGTCATGTAATTGGCGATCGCCTCGGAGGTATATCCCATTGAGCGGAACTCATTGATGGATGTGACGCCATCACGTTTTGACAGCTTCTTGCCATCTGCGTTGAGGATCAGTGGTGCATGGGCGAAGGTTGGTGCTGGAAGACCGAGGGCTTCGTAGAGCAGAAGTTGCTTGGCGGTGTTGGCAATGTGGTCTTCACCACGGATTACATGAGTGATCGCCATGGCGGCGTCGTCCACCACAACCGCGAGGTTGTACAAGGGTTCACCGATTTGATCCGCAGGGGCGCGTCTGGCGACGACCATGTCGCCACCTAGATCGCCGCCACGCCAACGCATTGTTCCGCGGACTAAATCATTCCAGTGGATTTCTGCATCATCATTGATGCGAAACCTGATCACAGCATCCCGACCTTCTGCTTTGAATGCGGCCTCCTGCTCGGCCGTGAGATGTCGATGGCGGTTGTCGTAACGGGGAGGTTGGTTGGATGCCTTTTGAGCATCTCGCATGTTCGTCAGTTCAGATTCGTTGGCGTAACAGCGATAGGCCAGACCTTTGTCGAGAAGTGTCCGAATGGCGTCGCGATGCTGGGCGACCCGCTCGCTTTGAATAACAGGGTCCTCTGCCCAATCGATCCCTAGCCATTGGAGGCCCTCAAGAATGTTTTGGGTGAATTCCGGCTTGGATCGTTCCTTATCGGTGTCTTCGATGCGGAGCAAGAAGACACCGTTTTGGCTTTTGGCGTAAAGCCAATTGAACACAGCAGTTCGTGCTGTGCCTATATGGAGCTTGCCCGTTGGGCTTGGGGCCAGACGAACACGCACCATGGCCGCATCGAAAAATTAAAAACGGGACCGACGGGATTCGAACCCGCAACTTCCGCCGTGACAGGGCGGTGCTCTAACCGATTGAACTACGGTCCCAGGTTTGATTGGATTCGATCAAGACGCGCTTGAAAGAACCTGACCTGTGTCGCGTGACGACACGACCAGTATCAACTGCCGCCCTGCCCTCCGTCAACAACCCAATTTAAGAGGTTGTGCTGAATTCAGCTTGGGGACTCTAAACACAGGTTGGTACATAATCTAATTGACTTTAAATCGATCCCAACACAAATACCCCGATGGAGAACCATCAGGGTATTTGACGGTGTCAGGGCGACACGATGCTCGAAGCGAAATGGACGACGTCAGGGACGAAATCCAGCCGGCTCGATTAAACGAACTTGGTTGCCGCGGGCGGTGAATTCCCGACCTTGGTCGCTTTGAACGACGACACGACCACCAGATTTGACGCGGATGACACGGGCGCGGACCCAGCCAAGAGCGGCTGACTCCAACACCTTCACAACATCACCAGGTTGAAGATCCAACTCCATGCTGAGACTCAGAAACTGCACGAGGGGTCATCGGACGCGCCGTGGAGGACTTGAACCCCCGACATCAGGTTTTGGAGACCTGCGTTCTACCAACTGAACTAACGGCGCAAGGCGATGAACCCCCCAGCCAACATTGATGTTGGCGACTTGATTGAACGAGGTCGAAACCTCAGCGATCGAAGCGCTGCTTCACGCGGGTGGCCTTGCCCACCCGTTCCCGCAGATAGAAAAGCTTCGCTCTTCGTACTTTACCGCGCCGTTCAACCTTGATGTTGGCGACTTGTGGGCTGTGGACCATGAACACCCGTTCGACACCAATGCCCTGAAAAATGCGGCGGACTGTGATCGTTTGGTTAAGCCCACCATGGCGCTTTGAGATCACCACCCCTTCGTAGGGCTGGACACGCTCTCGGTTTCCTTCACTAATCCTTACTCCTACACGAACTGTGTCTCCGACATAGATCTCTGGAAGATCATCTTTTTGCTGAGCGCTCTCAAATTCGCGAATCAGCTCTTCCGCACAAAGCTTTTTCGAAGCTGACGCAGGCTTTGCCTTGGTCGCCACGGTTTTTTCTTGATTGCTCTCTTCGGTCACCGTGGTGTCCTTCTGGTCGGCCGTCATCCCCGCTCCGCGTTTATCGCCAAAGAATGATCATACCTGTCGTCGCCAACGCTCAAACAAAAGTGCGAGGCCAGTGATCAGCATCCAGAGCAGTCCGACAGCATTCATCAGCACCACAATTGGTTCGAGGGTTGGTCCCAACCACTCCCCTTCATGCAGCGTCATTAACCAATGCACTTGCTCACGGCTGGCTCCAAACCAATCGCGGGCCAGGCGATAGCCAACGCCCGAGCAAACGGTGACGAATAAGGGCAGCAGAACAAATGGAGCGATGCGTTGGTGGAGTTCGCGCACCCGCACAAGCAACGTCATGACCTGCACCCAACTGCAAGCCGTTGATAACGTGACAAATATTGAGCAGACCAATGAACATTTTCGCCGATCTGCTGGCCACGACTCAGGCAGCTCAGGGACAAATCACAGCGACCGGACCAAGAATTCAAAAACGTCGCGGCGTGGAAATCAAGTCTGCCCGCGAAGTGAAGATCATGCGCCAGGCCAGCAGAATTGTGGCCACAGTGCTTCGCGAAGTGATGGGCATGGTCGAGCCCGGGCAAACCACTGGTGATCTTGACGCGTTTGCTGAACGCCGCATCCGCGAAATGGGAGCGACCCCCAGCTTCAAGGGTTATCACGGCTTTCCGGCAAGCATCTGCGCCAGTATTAACAATGAAGTTGTCCATGGCATCCCCAATGCCAAGCGTGTAATTCACCGAGGCGATCTCCTCAAGGTGGATACCGGTGCCTATTTCGAGGGTTATCACGGCGATAGTTGCATCACCGTCTGTGTCGGAGAAGCATCGAAAGAAGCACAAACCCTCAGTCGTGTTGCACGCGAATCATTAATGGCTGGAATCGGCCAGGTGAAAGCAGGCAATACGCTCCTCGACATTGCTGGCGCCGTTGAAGATCACGTCAAAGCGAATGGGTTCAGTGTTGTTGAGGATTACACCGGCCATGGTGTAGGTCGCAACCTCCATGAAGAACCGTCAGTCTTCAATTTTCGAACTGATGAGCTTCCCAACGTGACGCTTCGTCCTGGGATGACCTTGGCCATCGAACCGATCTTGAATGCGGGCAGCAAAGCTTGCCGGACGTTGCGTGATCGCTGGACGGTGGTCACGGGTGACGGCGCACTTTCGGCGCAGTGGGAGCACACCGTTTTGGTGACCAGTGACGGTTGTGAAATCCTTACGGACCGGGGCGATTAAGGATTTGGCTGTAGGCCCTTCGCCCGAGTTCCGTGATGGGCATAAGGAGATAGGTCAATGGATTGGGGGTCACGATAATCAATCTCAACCCCCATCCGGCTTGCCATAGAACCTGATGGGCAACCCAGTTGGCATCCATGATCCCGATTGGGTTGAGATCCGATCGAAACGGGCCGAGGACTAGTTTCCGGATGATTAATTGGTTGCGCTCGGTAGCATCACGGGTGGCTCCTCGCAAGCTCACCAGTTGGCCTAACAACCGCTTTGAGATTTCATAAACAGGGCTAACTGCAGGTTGTATTTCTGCTTCTGAGGTATTTACCCAGATCTCCATGGGTTTCTCTCGAACATTGCGGCGGCTGATGTCTTCGTAGCGCTGCATGAGGCGCCAACTACTTAGTGCATTGATCTCCAAAGCTTGGTTCACATCGTCAATGCTTTGACCGCCTTTCGGATTAATGCCGTGGTTCAGCACAAGAACATCGAACCGTGCCAAGTCAGCATCAAGCGCATTTTCTTCGCCACATTGCCAAGAGATCCAACGATGGGGCCCTTCGTCGTCTAGTACTCCGGGTGGTGTGCGGTGGGTGAGGCCCACAACTTCAGCTCCACTGGCACGAAAGCAGCGTGTCAGGGCACAGCCGAGGGTGCCGCTAGCACCGGTAATGCCGATGCAGCATTGTTGATAACGCGTTGATTTGAGCTGGTCCATTCCCATAGCTTGCGCCATTCTTAAATATGATTTACGAGTTAGTTGCGTCTTGGCTGACGACGCCTTTTAGGTTCTTTTCGCTCCCTACTGCGGTGGGTTGGCACGCTCAGCAGCGCTGCGGGATGCGCTGACGCTCTTGCAAGCTCGACGCCTCGAGGGGTGCAGACCTGTTGCAGATGCTGCGGGACGTCGATTTGTCCTGAGCTGGGGTGATGAACGGGCACTGTTGGACGTTATCCAGTGCCAGCTCTTGTTCCCGACCCAACAGGATGCCTCGCGAGACTTCAGTCTTCCGACGCACCAATTGGTGCCTTGGCTCATGGAGTGTTCAGCATTCGTTGGTGCGAAACCAGATCTTCCAGATGCCTTTTGGTATTGGGTCCTTTTGGGGTCGGAAGATGCGGTTGCAGGCGCCTAGATTTATTAACGCCTGAAGTGCGGTTCATGGGAACGACTTTGCTGATCGGATCATGTGAACCGTTCAGCGGAAAGTCCGCTCTTGTTTTGGGTATTGCTCAGCAGCTCAATCAGTCCGGTCATTCCATTCGGTTTGGAAAGCCTCTGGCCACCAGCTTGGACTGGGATCCCGACCAAGGTTCGTTGCCGCAACCGTTAATCGATGACGACGTGCGGTTTGTCGGTGAGACCCTCGGATTTAAGGCTGATCGCTTGTTGCCGTCCCTGCATCTGCTTTGTCAGGCAACCGCGACGAGTCGTCTGGGATCGGGCCAGTTGGACGCTGGAGAGGGGTTCGGCCAGCTTCGTCAACAGGTGGACCAACACGATGGCATCACTCTGCTGGAGGGTGCTGGAAGCTTGAACGAAGGCCTCTTGTATGGCTTGAGTCTTCCGCAACTGGCGGAGGGGCTGGAAGCCAAGGTTGTGCTGGTGCATTTATGGCAAGACAGCCGCAGCGTTGAGCCCCTCCTCGCTGCGAAGCAATCCCTTGGAAATCGCCTTGTCGGTGTTGTCCTCAATGCTGTGACGCCGGAGGAGGTCGACAGCTTGGAGCGTCAGGTGGTGCCCACGCTTGAAAATCTTGGCCTCACCGTGTTTGGCGTGATGCCTAGGTCGCCGTTGTTGCGCAGCGTCACGGTGGGAGAGCTGGTGCGGCGTTTGGATGCCCGCGTGATCTGTTGCAAGGACCGCCAAGAGCTTTTGGTGGAAACCCTGAGCATTGGAGCGATGAACGTGAACTCTGCAATGGAATTCTTCCGTCGTCGTCGAAATATGGCGGTGGTCACCGGCGCCGATCGCACGGATATTCAGTTGGCGGCGCTGGAGTCGTCAACGCAGTGTTTGATCCTGACAGGTGCCGGAGAGCCCTTGCCACAGCTGATCAGTCGTGCGGAAGAACTGGATGTCCCACTCCTAAAGGTGGAGCGCGACACGTTGGCCACGGTGGAGGTCATTGAGCAGGCCTTTGGTCATGTGCGCTTACACGAAGCCGTGAAGGCCACCTATGCCTTTCGCCTCGTGGAGGAGCATTGCCATCTTGACAGACTGTTCTCTGCTCTGAACTTGAAAGTCCAGAACGTCTAATGGTTGCTAGTTTTCAGTGATATCAGACGGGATGTCGTTGGGTCAGTCATTGGATCTTCCGTCCCTTGATCGGGTCGACACGCTGGCGCAGGAATTAGCGCTTTTGCAGGACAAAGGGAAGCGACGAATCGCCATCCTCGGCAGCAGACATGTGCCGGTGGTTGCGATTCACTTGATAGAACTTGTCGCCCGCTCCCTTGTTCAGGAGGGCCACTCCCTGATCACTTCGGGCTCCCAGGGGGTGAATGCTGCTGTCATACGGGGAGTATTGGAGGTCGATCCGTCCCAGCTCACGGTGTTATTGCCCCAGAGCTTGGATCGCCAAGCTGTTGAGATTCGAGACCTGCTCGAACGGGTTTTGCACTTGGTGGAAAAACCCGAACAGGATGAACTCCCTCTTCCGATAGCCAGCAGTCTTTGCAACCAAGAAATCATTAGCCGATGTGATCAGCTGATTTGCTTGGCATTTCACGACAGCGAAACGTTGTTGGCGAGTGCGCGAACAGCCGAAGATATGGGCAAGGTGGTGAGCTTGCTTTATTTCGATTGATTAGCTGCCCAGAAAAGCTTTGAGTCCTTCGCTGTAAAGGATGCCGCTGCATAGCAGACCGCTGGCCCAACAGAGGCCGCGGGCGGGAGGCAGATTGCCGACATAGGCAGCGATATAGGCAAAGCGAAATGCTGGATGAGCAAAAGCTGCGACGACGGCAGCCCCTGGCAGTGGGCCGGAATGTTCGACTGCGATCAAGGCAAATAAGACTGCAGGAGCATGCAAGGTGAAGGCTTCGAAGCTGTTTTGGTGAGCCCAGCTTGCCCGTTTCCCCCAGGCTGGAAAGCGATCGAACATGGCTCGCGGTGCGGCCATATCTTTTATCTCGAAATTGGATGCCGAGCGTGCTGCTCCTAGAGGAATGATGCTGGCAAGGACGCTTCCACCTGCCAAAACCAGGGACCAGGCATAGGGCGAAGCATTGGTAGCCGTGAAAAATTGCAGCAACGACATGGTGTGGGCTCCGTACCTGGCCTTTTCTAAGGTGTGAGTAGCAGTGTCCGTGCACCATGGCCAGTACTTCCTCCTTCGACGTCGTTTCTGATTTCGACCGACAGGAGCTGGTCAATACCCTTGATCAAGTGCGTCGGGATGTGTCGACCCGCTACGACCTGAAGGATTCCAAGACTGAAATTGTGCTGGAGGAAACTGAGATGGTGATCACGACAGCCAGTGACATGACGCTTCAGGCTGTTGAAGATGTACTGCGAGCAAAGGCGACAAAACGGAATCTTTCGCTGAAAATTTTTGATTTTCAGTCGCCGGAGACCGTGGGAGGAAATCGTGTTCAGCAGGTGGTGAAGCTTCGTAAGGGATTGAGTCAAGAAATTGCTAAAAAATTGAGCAAAATTGTCAGAGATGAACTCAGAAAAGTAACTGTTGCGATTCAGGGGGAAAGTGTACGAATTACAGGAAAAAGTAAGGATGATCTCCAAGCAGCTATTCAATTGGTCAAGAGCAAAGAAGACGAGTTAGACGTGCCTCTGCAATTTGAGAACTATCGCTAGATCATTGAAGGTATTTTTTCTTGAGAAAGTGGTTTGGCTTTGCGTAATCTGAGCGGTTTAGGACCGGTAGTTGGTAAAACTTTTTTCGACATTAAAAAGGGGCCTTGGAAGCCCCCTTTCGCTCTAAATACTTGTGTTGGAGCTTGGCTTACCAACCATTGCAATGCCGAACAGCTTGAGAATTCGTTTCGCCTTGGGAAATGATCTCAGCAACACAATAATTAAACGCTTTGCTTTGCTGCTCGATCGGGCAAAGAGTCAAAGCGATCGCTGCTAGTGCAATTGCAGAAACAACCGTGGCTGAAATTTGAATTACTCCATAGGCCAACATGGCTTTCTTTTTGCCACCACAGCTTTGGTTTGGTGTGTTGCCGTCAGACATGTGCCGAAAACATTTTCAATAATTTATGGACAGCAACTGTTCAACCACTGTTGTTGAGGGCGTAGATAACCACCCATTTTTGAGCATGGGCGGGAGGATGTGCACTTGATGTCAGTCAGCACATCCAGCTCGCCTTTGTCGGCCGATTGGATCAGTCCCTTGGTTGTGTTGTTATCCCTCAGCCGTTGTGGTGATGTTTGAGAGGGATGTCGCGATAAGGCTGAATGCCAATCGGTGGCGGCACTTGCCGCTTTTCATCCAAATCCACGGCACCTATTGCGTGGGCAAATGCATCACCCCACCATTGAAAAAGTGTTTTCATCACTGCTCCGGGATCACTGTCAATGTCATACACCCGATTGATCAAGGTTGCACTAGGTACTTAACCTGCGTACAACATTGTCGTCCTGTGATGTGAAGAGGCGTAAGTGGAAATGCCTGTATCGTTGATATTTGCCCTGTCTATCTCACTTTTAAATCTCAAGCTTCATTGCTATCTCATGTGAGGAATACTTCTCTTTCGCGGAATATTGAGCGTGCGATGTTGTTGCCTTGGAAACTGTATTTGCAGTAATGATTGCTGGGGCTGTTGCCCCTTCTCGCGCTGTAGGGCAGATGCATGCCGGATCCTTTTGCCTGAGTGCTTTGCTAAGGCTTGGCGATTCAATCTCCGTGGTACATTTTATTCAATAGCTGGCTGAAGTGGGTAAAAGTTGCGCCATTATTGTTCGTGTGTTTGATGGTGAGGCTCCTTACCTTCAATCTTTTATTGATTATCATCGAGCGATAGGCATCGACCAGTTCTATCCGGTAATCGCGCCAGGGGGAGCACCCCTTTGTCGAGAGATTTTGTCCCGAAATCAATTGAGCTTCACTGAGGTTGAAGGGCAAAAGATTGGTGCCATTCGTGGCTTGATTCGAGAAGATTATTTGGCGGTGATTGATGCTGATGAGTATTTGCATCCTGATCTTCTTCCTTTCATTCAAGAGGAGAAATTTCAGTCTTTAGCGATGCCGTGGCGGATGACTGCCACTCTTTCTGATTCAGGGTTTGAATCGAGTTTGAAGCAGTTTTTTGTTTTTCCTCAAATCAAGTCTGTGATGCGCACTCGCTCCTTGACGGGACTCGGTTTGCATCGTTCAGGCACAAAGGGTGGTGGGCGTTGTTTGGGTTTGAAGGAGGGCTTGGCCTTCCCTGTGCATCATTACTATCTGCGTGGTTTGGATGACCTCATGTTTAAGGAGGGTGGTGTGGTGAAACGCACATTGGCCCACAGCACGGGTCGGAAGAGTGTTGCTCTCGGGGATGGATCCACGGGGAATAAGTTGACTGCATTCCCAAGTAGACATGCAAGAGTTGCCTATTTGCTGAAGGTTCTTGACCAACTGCCTGAGCAAAAAGATCCCTATACAGTGTCGACTGATCAAGTGATGTTAAATCGTTTGCGTGATCAAATGTCTGTTGATACAGATCTAATAAAGGCTGAATTAAAGCAGAGTATAGATAGCATTTGTCGAATATTCTATAAACGCTCTATTTGCAATCAAATTAAGGATATTGAGCGTATTTTGGCCGACAATCCCATTAAGATCAGTTATCAGAAAAGAGTGCTGCGTCAATTGAGAGCTGACTACAAAACTCGTCAGTCTTGGCCTTATCGAGTGCTCAGTAATTTAGGGATTGAAAATAATGCTTGGTCAGGTTGATCGTCTTCGCATGCATCACAAAGGTGGTGTTTGATAGATCAGCTGGATCATTGTTTGGAGCCTGAATCAACGGACATCACCTTCTGTCGTTGGATCTCTCGGAGGCCCGTCGTTGATCAATGATCCTGGCGAGTTCAAGCACGTAGCCGGCCGTGCACCATCGTCCATGGCTGCGGGAACGGTTTTCTAAATCGGAGCGGATCTCTGCAGTCTCTGCCATCAGAAGATCGAGTTCCCCCTGCTCGAGTTCATACAGCTCCTGGAGCTCTACGTCGCGCGACAGCAGGTGACTGCGAAACCACTTGCGCATCTGCTCTTGGGGAGGAATCTCTTGAATCATTGCTGCTGATCAAGCATTGGAATGCCATTCTCATGGCATGAAGCAACTCAGCTGGGCTGATTTTGATTCCTGCGTCCAAGTCCTTACACAGCGTTATGGCGGTCGTTCTTTTGACGGTGTGTTCGGAATTCCTCGCGGCGGTCTTTGCCTAGCTGTAGGGCTGAGTCATTCTTTGGACCTTCCTCTTCTAACGGCACCCAATAACCACTGCTTAATCGTCGACGATGTCTTTGAGACTGGGCAGACGATGCAAGGGCTCCGGGGGCAATGGCCTCAGGCCACATATGCGGTTTGGGTCAGCAAGGCGCCACTGCAATGGTGGGATGCCGCTGAAGTGACCGCGAGTTCTCAGTGGATTTTGTTTCCCTGGGAAAATGCAGCAGCATTCATCGCTGATGAAAACAACTATCGCCAATCTCATCTTGGCTCCTAATTAGATGCAACGCACCATTTATCTTGCTTCGCCCTATGGCTTTTCTGAGCAGTGGAAACGGCTGTTGCTTCCTGAATTTATTGATGCATTAACTGCCCTTGGACTAGAGGTGTGGGAGCCTTTTTCGCGTAATGGCCAAATAGATTTTGCGCAGCCTGGTTGGGCGTATCGAGTTGCTCAAAAGGATCTACAAGATGTACGGGATGCTGATGCCCTATTTGCGATTGTGAATGGAACTCCTCCTGATGAAGGTGTCATGGTGGAACTGGGTGCTGCCATGGCTCTAAACAAGCCAATTTTTTTGTTTCGTGATGATTTTCGGCGCTGCACCGACTCTGAGGAGTTTCCACTCAATCTGATGCTCTTTGCCGGATTGCCAGAGATGGGTTGGCAAGATTTTGTCTATGAAAATATTGTAGATATTGGCCGTCCAGAAATGGCACTTGTGCGTTGGCTGAGCCCAGTTGCATGAACAAAGATGAGAAAAAATATTTGACTTCAGACAACATAATCTCCTGATTGATTGAGCAAGTCTTACTTCTCTTGGGCAATTGCCAGAGACTATCAACTCAGGATTGTGGCATGCATCTGCCTTTTGCAAGCTCGTTCAAGCAGTTGAATAATTCGCTTGATTGTTCCTGTCTTAACGTTGAAAGATTGCGCAATTCGAATTGCAGTTGCGAGTCGATTTTTAGGACTCCTTCGACGAAAAGAGTTGACTTAATTAACTGTTTGGGACGTTGTTTCGCGGTTTTGCTCTGCTACGAAACCAAGGGGGCTTCGAATGACCACTTGTAGCTGAGCATGCTCTCATCGGGCGCCACCGGTTTTGAACGCCCTGATGCTTGAAAATTTTCAGCCAGGCTGGTCAGCCGACTATCAATCACTGTTCTTGGTTCCACGCTTAGTTGCGCCATTCGTTCCGAAGTACGAATCACTCGGAAGCTTTGGCGTTCAAGCTCACGCACACCCTGGAGTGTGTTGGACCAGCTGCTTTGCACCGTTTGGGTGGTGCAGATCAAAGCGGGTGGTATCGGTGGAATGGATGCCAGCAATGATTGGATTCGAGATTTAGCCGATCGCGGCAAAGCTTTCGCGGAACGCGTTGAGCGTTGCTTCGATATCGTCGTCTGAATGGGCTAACGATGTGAAGCCGGCCTCGTATGCCGATGGTGCGAGATAGACGCCGCGCTCAAGCATGGCGCGGTGCAGCCTGCCAAAACGCTCAGCATCTGTGGCTTTTGCCTCTTCGAAGTTGCGAACAGGTCCTTCACAAAGAAAGAATCCAAACATCGCGCTGACGCTGCCACCCGTGATGGGGAAACCGGCCTCAGTTGCAGCACTTTTGATGCCAGTAATCAAACGCTCAGTGGTGGCCGCGAGTTTCTCGTAACTCCCAGGTTGTTTGAGTAACTCAAGGGTCTTAATACCCGCTGTCATCGCCAGTGGGTTTCCGCTCAAGGTACCGGCTTGGTACATCGGCCCAGCAGGGGACACCATCTGCATGATGTCTGCCCTTCCCCCATAGGCTCCTACCGGTAGCCCGCCTCCGATCACCTTGCCCATCGTGGTGAGGTCTGGTGTGACTCCAAAGTGAGCTTGGGCGCCGCCATAGCTGATGCGGAATCCAGTCATCACTTCATCGAACACGAGAAGCGCGCCATTTTCTTTTGTCAGTTCCCGCAACCCTTCAAGGAAGCCTGGCTCGGGTTGAATGAATCCAGCATTGCCAACAATGGGCTCGAGGATCACGCCACAGATCGCATCTTGATTCTCTGCGAACAAAGCTTTCACGGCCTCGAGATCGTTGTATGGAGCCGTCAGGGTGTTGGCGGTAGTGCTGCGAGGTACACCGGGCGAATCTGGTAGCCCCAGGGTGGCAACGCCGGACCCCGCCTTCACCAAAAACATGTCGGCATGGCCGTGGTAGCAGCCTTCAAACTTGATCACCTTGTCGCGTCCTGTGAAGGCGCGCA
>QCVD01000023.1 GCA_003208835.1 Synechococcus sp. AG-683-C23
AAAGGCAAAAGGCGATAATCCAAAATCAAATATTTTTACAAAAGATGGAGAATCTGTTGGCCTGAGAAGCGGATATAACTCCCTTAACGGTGCTACTTCCTTTGGTTACAGCTTAAAACTACAACTCCTAACTAGCTTTACCGGGAAAGATTTGTTGTACACCCGTCTACGTTCGGGCAATGTTGGCAACGCTTTTAATGGTCAGCCGTTATTAGGGGCACTTGATGAAGCAACAAACACAAACAACGATCTAACAATTGATCGTTTTTATTACAAATTCCCATTAGGCTCAGACTTTGCAGTGCATCTGGGTCCATTAGCAAGAAATACTCAGATGCTCGGATATACCCCTACAGCATATTACCAAGGTAGTCCCTACACACTCGATGTTTTCGGGACGGCATTAGGCACTCCTGCCGTGTGGAATGCTCGAACGGGTGCTGGTTTTGGTATTCAATATGAATCGAATGCTGAAAAAGGGGAGCCAAGATTGCATCTTGCAGCCAACTACTTAGCTGATAAGGGTGAGGGAGAATTTTCTAATCCAAACGAAGGTGGATTTATGACCGATAACTCAAGAGGAAATATCACTTCTCAGATCGCATACGGAAATAAGCAGTGGGGTATAGCCATCGGCTATAGATATGGACAATGCGATACAAGCTTTAAAACCGGAACTTTGTATGCTCAAAATTCTAATGGTCAAGGTTGTTACGATAAAAAAAATGGTAACGGGAAGAGAACAGGTGCAGAAAGCAATAATTTCTCATTCCATACCTTCTGGAAACCAGAGGTATCCTCAATAATCCCTTCAGTTAGTATCGGCATTGGACATTCATATCTAAGTGGAGATTTTTCAGGTAAATACGCAAAAACGTTTTCGTCCTGGATGGTTGGTCTTCAGTGGGACGATGTATTTCTGGAAGGCAATTCACTTGGAGGTGCAATTGGCCAAGGTCAATTTGTGAGTTCACAAAACAAAGAGACGCCGGATGATGGAAATTATGTCATGGAGCTTTGGTATAACTATCAGGCGACTGATAATATCTCGATTACTCCAGCAATCTATTGGCTCAGTCGACCTTTGGGTGATGAGACTCCTAATGGAAATACACTCGGAGTTCTTAGCGCAGTTATACAGACAACCTTTAAAATTTAACCCTAGTACCTTTTTATAAATTATGCATGCGCCAAATTTTAAACCTCAACTAATGCCAATAATTCATTGCTATTGACTATAGAATTACTATAGTCAATGTATAAGTCGTTCATTTAATACTCCAATACCTATTTGTATTGTGATTGAGAAAACCACCACCAAGCCATTCCATAGGATTTTCACTAAATTCCTGACAGGTCTCATTTTTTGTAATCGCACTTTTTGTGGCTGCACTGCCATCTGAGATATTTTCAACCGCGGTCTTCGCAAGTAATCCTAAGCCACAAATAACAGTGGAGATTCAATCGGATCCCAACAACAAAGTTGAGCTGGCTGCAGCTTTGAAGAATAACAATATTCAAGCTGATCCAAACGCTATAGGTTCCAGAAAATTATTACCTAAAGGCATATAAATGTACCCAACATATATTAAGCGCATAATCGACGAAGGATACCTGGAAGCTGCAATGAATAGTATTGATAGTCCTCCCTTTTCCAAGGTGGATAGCTAAGAGAGTGCTTGTAGAGGTAATCCCAATGATTACGTTTATTACGATAATAAAGTTTTCTGCAGACTTCATGTATCACTTAACAAGGACATTTAGATCAGCTTGGAGTTGAATTAAAGTTTATATGATCTGTAAAAACTTTCAACGAGACTGTCGATTTAGTCTTTCAGAGCAAGGCTTATATCACGATATCAAAAATAAGCAGGACCCTTTCGAGAGCAAAAAAAGTATCGTCCTCAAAAACTTATCTTACAATGAAGCAATCCATATTATTGAATAGAATTCAGTTTGCAAAACAATCTAGTGGTCGACATCCAGAAATAGCCATTAGGGAGTTCACAGGAAACGTAGGAGTTATCAAAGATTCCTTTTGTATTGGGAATACAAATCAAAATTCCAGAAAAATGTCGTCAATGAGCAGCCATCGTGGCCAGACATTTTGGAGACAGCACGTTATGGTGAAATTTTTGCTGCCAACCGTGATGAACTTGAGGTGAAGAAAATGATCTTACAAGATCCAAGGGAAGCAATTAACTTCCAGACAGTTGTCTTAACAAATACTAATGACTTTGTCGTCATGGCATAGCCATGGCCAAATTTACATTTTAAATAATATGTAGACGACTAACCTTCAGTCAACAATACTATATTCCATGCTGATTCACTATTAGATCAATTTGGAGACTTGCCATTAGACACTTAAATACATCACTATATATCTCCCTTTTTCTTTATTGCGTGCAATAACTCCCTTATTAGCAACAAGCGCAAGGATTTGATTTCGAGTCCACTTGCAATTTTGGGAAGTGTTGTTATGGGAGCCCTTATTGGCACTCAATCTCCACAACTATCTGCATATGTCGCACCATTAGGTAGCATGCCTGATGCTATTCAAGACGTGCATCTTTTCAGTCTTGATATCTAGAATCAGAGTTAGCATCGTGCGATTAATATCAAGGAATGATTCTGCTTATTATTTTAGAAGGACACTTGTACATTTTGCTATATTTCTACTCTCTACAAGTTTATAGCTATTCTAGTTAGTTTAATATTTAATCTAGGGAATGGTTTGGATAGCGGAACTCTCCAAGCACTCGGTGTTCTAGATAATCAATCTACAGTTGATCTGCAGGTCAACCACAGTGGCAAATTAGCACCTGTAGAGACAAGCCCTGGCTTCTCCTCTTTCGTGGTGTGTCTGATTCCTTCCAACATCATCTACGCTGTTGGTAATGGTTATACTCTGCAGTTTTTATTTTTCTGTATAGCTTCAGGAGTAGGTCTTGGTATTTTACCTCAAGGCCAGACAATAGAACCATTAATGCTTATACTTAAGTCAATTTAGCAGGCTTTCAAATACTAATAATATGGTTAAAGTATCTCCTAGCATGCGGATTGCTTGGATTGTTGGCGGAGCAACTTATTCCAATCAATATGAGCACGGTTACGGTTATGAATAATTTCTTGCTTATAGAGATATTTACATTAGGTCTAATTGTTGAAATCAGTACACTTCTACTTTCCATTCGATGTAAACACACCTTAAAGGATATTTTATTTTAAATTAAAGAGCCTTTATTGCTTGCCTTCACAACTCAAAGTAGTCATGCATACTTTCCTTCAGCGATTGATTCACTAGCAAACGGATTGCGATTTAAAAGTAAAAGCACAAACCTAGTACTTCCATTGGCGATTACTTTATGTCGATTTAGTCTAATTACTTATTTTAGAATTGCTACAGTTTTAGTTCCATTTTTTATATCAGTCTCCTCTTAAATTTGGCGATATTACAATCCTTATCTATGCATCAATTTTTGCAGTTGTGGCAACTTCAGACCAGTCAGGAGTTCTTGCCTTGACTATGCTGAGTATCGTCCTTTCACCGCTGGGATTGCCACTTAATACTATTCTGGTTTTGCTTATTACCGTTTATCCATTAATTAATCCCTTTAGATTTCTAACAATTGTGGGCACCTCTATAACTATAACAAGTTTCATAAGCAAACAAAATCCGGCGAAGATGGGTTATTTGACAGTAAGAATCGCGTATCACTTTCTTGAAAACTAAAATTTAAATTTCATCATTCGGTATATCCATAAGTATATTTCAATGTTTTTTCAGCAACAACCTTGATTGGATCGATAATAGGATATTTTTTAGATAGACTTGCCTGCAAACTAGCGACAGAGATTTCAGTACAACCTGAAATAATTAAGTCACATTTCTGCAGCATCAATGCATCCATCGACTGTTGTAGTGCATCGACTGCCTTCACACTTACCGTTTGTCCAGTAGCTTTCACCCCCCATTCTGGCGAATAAATAGTTTCCATGACTAAACGCTGCATATCGGGAGCATTCACAAAATCAATTGGTTGAAGATTTCTTGAGATAAGGCTTTGTTGATAGAGATGAGTCTCAATCGTTCCATCCGTTGCAATGATTCCTATATTATGCGCGCTTGGGAATTTTTGTAATATATAATCGCTAGTAATCTCCATTAAGTTTAAAATTGGAGACCTAACTTTATTTTGTATTGATGGGAAAAAAGCGTGTGAGGTATTGCATGGTATGACGATGAAGTCGGCGCCCGCATGTTCAAGCTTATGACAATATTGAATTAGTTTAAGGGTACAATCTTCAGCATTCCCCTTAATGCTTTCCGTTCGATCTGGAATATCAGTAGCTGATATCGTAATCCAGACCGGATGATCTCGATCTTTGATTGCTTTGTATTTTTTTGCATTTATTTCAAGAAGATTTTCCTCCAAAATAATATGAGCATGAGGGCCCATTCCCCCCAGGATCCCAGGAGTGCGGAGTTGTTTTGGATGACTTGTCAAACGATATACTCACTCTGATCAACATTAGCATATTTTTTATTTAAATATGTCAGCATAATCAATACTGGCTGAGTAATAATTGACTTAAAATTTGTCTAAGAGCGGTTCGCCAATAAAGTATCTCTTTTCGCTTAAATCAGCCTAGCCTGCGCAAAGGCAAAAGAAAAACGTGTCCACCATTTTTCTTTAAACTTTAAATTAAAAAATATTTTTTAATTGAGCTAGTTTTTATTACCATAGCAACAAAACAGGTAGATTATGCTGTATATTTTTGTTTAATTGCTGGCATCAAGATATGGTCCGCCGCACTCCAGAACAAAGCCTTGCCGCTTTGCATTTCTCAAACGGCCTGAGAGGGTAAGCAGGCCTTGATGACGCCGAGCTTGGAGAAAATCTCCACCGCCTGGGCGATCTTCCAGGGCCTTCTGCTGGAAGCCATTCCCTTCCTCTTGCTGGGAGTTGTGATCGCAGGGCTCGCCCGCTGGCTGGTCCCTCAGACTGCATGGATCCAGCGGCTTCCTAAGAATCCTCTACTCGCTCCGATCACTGGGGCTCTGATGGGGTTTGCATTACCGGCCTGCGAATGCGGCAACGTCCCCGTCGCTAAAAGGTTGCTGGCTAGCGGTGCTCCCATGGGCACAGCTTTTGGCTTTCTTTTTGCTGCGCCGGTTCTCAACCCAATTGTCTTAGCGAGCACTTGGGCTGCTTTCCCCGATCAGCCCTGGCTCTTAGTGGCAAGGCCGTTGGGAGCATTTGTGATTGCCGTTCTGCTGAGCTTGCTGCTGGTCCAGCTACCGGAAACCCAGTTACTGGAGCATGTCCTCCTGAGTGAGCGCAGGATGAGCCAACCCCTCAGCACTGTTGGACTGCTGGAGCGCAGCGGTGGTTTAGTTGGTGATCCCATCCCGGAGTTGACGCCAACACAATCAACACGTCTCCGCGCTTCGGACGTGCTGGAACAAAGCAGCCGGGAATTCTTGGATCTTTTGGCGCTGCTTGTTCTCGGTTGCCTAATCGCCGCCTTGGTCCAAACCTGGTTGCCGCGCAGTTGGTTGCTGGCCGTGGGTGGTGCACCAACTGGATCAATTTTGGCGTTGATGCTGTTGGCTGTTGTGGTTTCGGTGTGCTCCAGCGTTGATGCCTTTCTGGCTTTGGGATTTGCAGCACAGGTGACCCCCGGTGCACTGTTGGCGTTCCTCCTGCTGGGGCCTGTCGTCGACCTAAAACTGGTCGGACTGTTCACTGTTTTGATGCGCCCCCGCGCGATTGCAATCACGGCCATTGCCGCCAGCTTTGGAGTACTCATCATTGGCCAATGGGTCAATCTCTGGCAGCTATGAGGTTCACCCCATGATTCGAGGCATACTCCTGATCATTTGGGGATGGATTGTGCTCTGGAGTGTGATCTCCGGACGCCTTGATCTTCTTCTCCGGGGAGTCTTCCACGGCCTAGTTGGGGTCTCGGGAGTTGCTCTGCTCTTGGCTGGAGTCGTCTTGGTGATACGCCATCTCGATCGCCGTGAACGGGTGCCCTGGCCCTGGTGGAGCAGTGCAACCATCGCAATGCTGGTTTTACTGGTTCCGCCAAATCCTTCTTTCAGCGATCTCGCTGAAAACCGACCACAGGGACTGCCGGAACCTCCCGAACTTGCCTTCGTGTTGCCACCCGGGCAACGCACACTCACGGAATGGGTTCGACTTTTGCGAAGTCAGCAAGATCCCGATCTTGTGGACGGGAACCCTGTCAATATCAGCGGTTTTGTTTGGACACAGAGGAATGGCCCACCGCTGATTGCACGACTGACTGTGCGGTGCTGCCTAGCCGATGCCACCCCGGCCGGCCTCGCCGTGGATTGGCCCGACGGTTTTGAACCAACAACCAATCAATGGTTGGCAATCCAGGGTGAGATGGCGGTGACCATGCGCAAAGAACAACGGGTGGCAGTAGTGATGCCAAAAACAATCACCCCAATTCCCCGTCCAAAGCGACCGCTCGAACCATGAATCGTCGACTGGGACTCCTGCTCACACTGGCCACAGCAGCGGTTTTGGTTCAGCAGCAGATTCTGCTGCGACGTCCACCCCGTTTGGTTCAAATCAGGCCTCAACATCTCCACTCCGGCAGCGCTGGCCTTGATCTGAACTTCAGCAGGCCAATGCAGCTGAAAACGGTGGAATCGCAAAGCCATCTGAAACCTGCGCTTCGTCATAACTGGCTTGGGAGCAATGCTGCACTTCGACTGATCCTCACGCCAACCACCGCCATCAAGGAGCCTGTTCAGCTGCAATTAGCGGGACGCGATCAGCGGATGAATTCGCTGACAGCACAAACCTGGTGGTGGGATCCAAGACCATGGCTGCTCGTCACCCGTGAACTGAAGAACGGACAGCAACTGCAACTGCTCGATCGCCAGAAGACCTGGCGCCCCGTAAGTCCCATTTGGACAAAACTCTCTGCGGTCGTGCCGCTTGGGAATGGCCGCGGTGTTGCCGTCGTGGCAAGTGATGACAATCGAGTCGAACAGATCTGGTTGCAACCTCTCCATCCTCGAAGCTTGCAGCGCGATCGCAGTGCTTTGGCTCACCCCGAGCGACTGCCAGTGCGGCAGTTAATCAATGACAACGTCTTATATGGCCACCTCAGCAGCAACCTGAACGGTGATTTATTAGTCCAAACAGGGGGCTTTTTACCGGAAACCGAGCGCAACGAGCTCATTCAAGCCAACGGGAAACGATACCAGCTCGATCTGCCATCAGCTGGACCAATGGAGTTACTTCCTGGAGGCGGTGGTTTGGTCGTGCCCTCAAATGACGGAATCAATCTGATGCCCCTCGCCAACAAAGGAGGAAGAATGCAGTCGCTTCCAGGCAACCGTGAGCTCGGTGCCTTCTGCGCCGCATCAGGACGAGCCTTGTTGATCCGTCATTGGCCCGACTACCGCAGGTCGATTGAACTGGTGATTCCAGGAGTCGCTCCGCGCCAACTCTGGCTGGGAGAGCAGGCCGTTTTAGGCGTTGCTTGCGACGGAAAAGGTGAACGGATCTGGGCTGTGATTGGACAATGGATCGGTAATTGGGCAGAGCACACGCTCCTCCTGATGGATGGCGATGGCAAGGTGACAAAACGTCAATCGTTAGGTCCCTGGCGGATGAAAGGGGGGACCCCACTGCAGTTCGATCCAGTCAGTCGTCGATTGCTATTCACTGTGATTCGAGAACAGCAACGAGAAGCGAACCCTGCCTTGGTTGATGCGGTTTCACTTCAGCTGCAGGAGGTTCTTCCCATTGCAGTGGAGCAGGCCCAATGGCTCAACCCTTGAAATGCTCAGCATCCAGCTGCAAGCGACACGACAACCGATCGAGAGCAAACAGTAAAAGAATAATCAACAGCAAAAAACCGCGCTCACAAAGTAAGCGCGGCATCGAATCAAAAAATGAATTGTAAAACGACGTAATTAGAAGCTAAATGTCAAACCAGTTCCAACATGATGCTGCCAGCCTTCACCCCAACCTGTGGCATTCACCGAACTATAAGTTGGCTGCCAATGAGCAAACAGCGTTGCTTCCCCAACTGGTACTGAGACCTCAAGCTCGCCAGCAAAATCAGTACGTTGATTCAATCCTGAATAACTACCTGGTGTATAGAAACGCGGTCCGCCATCAAGCTTCACATTGATTTGATCTTCGCCAACAACAAAGCCAAGCCCAACACGTGAGTCGGTGTAATTTCCGACCCAAGTGCCATCAGATTCCCAGCCTTGTCGATGCTCCAAGGAAAGGAATAGTCCGTCAGCAAGACTTTCCAAACCGTCACCAAGAGAAAAATTCAAATCACCATCGCCGAGAGCCCAGACGACTTCAGCACCAATTTCATTCTTAAGGCCACGATTAGCGTCACCTTGATTACGAGTGACGTAATAAGGCTTCCAGTCGACCGAAACACTTAAACGATCATTAGGTGCGTAACGAACTTGAAGGAATCCGCGAACGTCAGTGCGCTTGAATGACGTGTCTCCATGATCATGGGCATGACCCGCGTGATCATCGTGATCGTCATGTTCGTCTGCATGAACGATGCCGTAAAAGTGCTCTGCCTCACCCCAAACCAAAGACGGTCCTACCGCAGCGTCTATGGACAAGCTGCCACCAGATCCAAGTCCCCACTGGAAAACTCCACCAAACAAACCGTCGAGTGCGTAATGCTTGGGGTCATCTTCAAGATTATTTTCAAATCCACCATGACCCTCAATAGTGATAACCGGGGTGAATTCAAACTCACCGGCCTCAGGTGCATCTCCACCGCCGCCATGATTGCCGTGAGCGAAAGCTGGCCGTGCTTGGATCAATGGCAAAAGCAGTAGAGCCAGGAGCAGAGTACGTTTGCGAGACATAAGAAAAGATACGGAAGATTGGGAAAAAAGATGTGAAATAGTAGGGAGAAGGATTAAATATCTTCCCAACGAGTTGCTAGGGAATTTGCAGCTGCTTGATCACAAGTAACACCCTGACCTTTCAAAATTGCACACACATTCTTTGTAGCCGTTGAAACAGCAGTTTCACTCGGTGCGATCCCTTCTCCATAAAGAGGGGTCGATGCAATGGGCAAGCCAGAACGCCTACTAATACGCTTTAAAGACTTGTTAGCAGGGAAATAAGATGAGAAGATCACCTTTGCACCAGAAGCAGAAACAGCTTTCGTAATGGCATTCAAGCTTGAGGGTTTCAATGCACCACCAGTTGTATAGCTATCAAGCATGGAAATCTCTTTGAGGTCATAACGACCCGCGAGTTGACTGTAGGTCTGGTGATCAGTCACCAGCACTTTTTGATTAACAGGCAATTTTGCAAACTGAACAGAAGCCCAAGAACCAAGGTCGTTCAACACACCTTGCGCACTAGCGGCACGCGAGGCAAAAGCAATCCATGCATCGCCGGACAACAAAGGTGAAAGGCGATTCGCAATCACAGAGGTCATGGCTGCAGAATTTGCTGGATCATGCCAAACATGAGGATCATTGCCTCTGTAGGTCGGCAAAGCCACCTCTCCGACGGCAACAACAGTGCCTGGCACGGAGATTTCTTTGGCCGAAGGCGTGAGATTGAAACCAACGTGGACGACAAGGTCTGCCCTCGAAAGAGCTTGCCTGTCACTTGGCTTGAGTCGATAACCGTGGGGATCACCACCGGGAGGAATCAAGCAGGTGACACTGACGGCTGTTCCAGCCAAGGTACGCGTTAAATCACAAAGGGTTCCATCAACAGCGACGACAGAAGGTTGCGATGCTTGGGCTGGAACGTGGGCAAGTGAAATCGCCAAAAGCGACGGCAACGAACCCCACGCAAGCCAAGTAAACCGACGCATGTGACAAAAAACTGAGAATGGTTATCATTATTTCAGCGCATCCATCTGCTACAACCACAAATCAACCGGCTTTCCAATTGCACCAACAGAACTTTTGACAATGTCAGCCCTTGCCAACAATAGGGGACTACGCGCGTCTCATGTCTGCTTCAGCTACGGCTCTAGGCAGATCATTGACAACATCTGCCTAGAGCTGAAGCCTGGAACATTGACGGCACTCGTTGGTCCCAATGGAGCCGGTAAATCAACCTTGATCCATCTTTTACAAGGACGATTGCAAAAAGATAGCGGGCACGTGGAATGCAGCAGCAGTATTACCGTCATGCCACAGAGAGCTTCCATTGATTGGACATTCCCAATCACCGTCAATGAGATGGTGCGCTTAGGCGGAGGACATCGAGAACATCAGCCAGAAGTGCAAATGGCGAAGCAACTGCTGATGCGAGTCGGGATGGGAAAGCTGGCTCAAAGACGTCTGAGCGATTTATCCGGAGGGCAACAGCAACGTGTCTTACTGGCCAGAGCACTGATGCAACAAACCGGAGTACTCCTGCTCGATGAGCCATGCAGCGCAATCGACCCCCCTACCCGCGAACATCTTCTGTCCGTGATGCGAGAACAAGCTGATGCCGGGCAAACGTTATTAGTGAGCAGCCATGACTGGGGAACGGCATTGGACAGCTACGACAAAGTAATAGTGCTTGACAACAAATTATTGGCTTACGGCACGCCATCAGAAGTTCGCGAAAAACTCAGCGATATGACATGCATGATGGGGAGTAACTGCTGTGGATGAAGCACAAATCTGGTGGCTAACACCACTCATTCTGTCTCTTTTGATTGGCGTGATCTGCCCTGCGACTGGGTCTTTATTAATCACCCAAAGACGCATATTGTTAGCCAATTTAATGGCTCATTCTGTACTGCCAGGATTAGTCATAGCCTTAGCAATCGGCATTGACCCAACTTTCGGGGGTCTAATCAGTGGCTTACTGGGGGCACTAGTAGCAGAACGCCTTAATCAGCGATTTAAAGGAAGGGAAGAGTCGTCGATGAATACTGTTTTGGCGGGATTTACTGCTCTTGGCGTGCTTCTCGTACCACTACTACAAACCCGCGTTGATCTAGAAACTATTCTGTTTGGAGATCTGCTTGCTGCAAACAGCAGCGACCTCATCAGAACATTGATAGCAACATCCGTACTAATCCTCTTATTGCTGACGCGCTACCAAGATTTAGTCTTCCTTGGTGTGGATCCTGATGGTGCAATAGCAGCCAAACGACCAGTCACACAGATTCGATTTGTGGCAATTGTTATCACAGCACTCGTGATCATCAGTGCAATAACTGCGGTTGGAATTATACTAGTCATTGCGCTGCTTTGTGCACCGGTTCTGATGCACATCGAAAGGAGCACAAGCCTTAGACAATTAATATTAAAGTCAGCAGCAACTGGCTTGGCATTAACAAGCGGTGGGATGACACTTTCGATTGCCGTTGATCTTCCGCCAGGGCCAGTGATTGGCAGCCTCTGCATGATCACGCTTATTTTAAAACGAATTTAAAAACATATTAAATATCACCAACCACAAAAAAGCGGGTAAAAAAACTTGACAACTCTAAACTCACGCTTACAAAATATATATATGGCATAAATCATACTCTCTATCACCCACAACTCTCATTCAAAGGCATGCAACAAAATTGCAAAATAAAGCAAGAACCATCTCGCTCGGGAGGCGCCATAACAACATCAATAAGAGATCAACGCAAAAAGGAGAGAAATGATGGCACAATAAAATTCACCTCAAGAATCAATAAACAACCAAAGCACTCGATCTATCTACACAAGAGATATGAGTAAAATTAAATCCCACTCCACTAACCCTGAACACAAGGGCACTAAAAATACAAACAATAAGTAAAATCGATAGCTAATTAAATAAAATCAAAACGACTAAGCATGCTATATTCTATATACACGCTCATGAGAAATTGGCTCTGAAAGGAAAAGCCATTCACGGGGGATACATTTATATAGGGCCAGCATCACTATGCCCTTGCCCAGAAATCGATACTCCCTTTCTAATCATCACAGGAGACGATAACAAATACGCAAAAATATTAGTCCATGAACGTGCTCAAGTATCATTGCGAAATCAATCTCATTTAAAAATAAATTATGGGGTTATCGACAAACCGGAAAGCAAGAAAACGTGGTACACATTCAATATTAGTTCATTAAATGGCGTTTTTGCAAGACCACTAATTCGATGGTGCAATCCAGCTGAACAATTGAAGATAATACGAAAAACAGAGGTCCAATCACAAAAACTTGAGTATTATATTCTAGCTTCTAACGTAATTTCCCTAAAATCAAAAAATCTGCACCTTAGCCTTGCACAAGGAGACCCGAACCTAATTTTAAGAAGTTCAGACAAAATAATAAAATCATTTTCGACTATCGATCTAACGCTACACCCATTAGCTCTTATCTGGAAGGAATCAATTGATCAATATCTCAACAGAAAAGGATTCCATCAACTTAGAGACACTCCATTGCTTTGGACTCGAGATCGATCAAATCAATCAAATATTGTTCCCCTCTCAAATCCGAGCGGAAGTGAAAAATATCTAGACGATTCAATTCAGACTCTTCTAAAAAACATCAACTTTACCGCTTATAAAAGACAAACAAAGGAAACAAGTGATCTGCTCTTTCTGAAAAAAATAGTATCAGGTGAGCTTGAGTTATTATCAAGATGGCACCTTATAGCCATAATTCGAGACAGAGCCATCCATAGGATTAGGAGTATCAGAATGACATCAGTATCCCCCCGAAAAAAACACCATAAAAGAATCACAGCTGGACAAACACAAGAAACACAATTAGACAATACTACTGAATCTCAAGAGACTGTAAGGGGACATATTGATGGGTTTGTAGAATCGCTTGCTCTCAGTGGTTGGGTGGATGCCAGTCGATTTGGCCCAGAGCCATCGTCTATTCAAATATTTTGGAGTGAACAGAATCAAATCATTGGACAAACTGAGGCGAATCTCTCAAGGCCAGACTTAAACGATGACATGGGAAGCCACATCAATTATGGATTCTCAACGACCATCAAATTATTCACTGATTATTCTCTTTCTGATTGGCTGGATAATCCTGTCACACTGAAGATCTTTGAAAATAAGAGTGGATTAGCAATACAGGGGTCACCCTGGCAAATCACCGACTCAATGAAGTGCTGTCTAGCCGAAGAGGTAATAACTGAAAAAATATCCTCAGGTCAGCATAACGATATCAGTAAATATCTCTCTAAAACAAAAAATACAAGAGCCATTTGTAGCATCAGAAAGCGATTATTAGAACTTTCAGGAATCCGATGTTGTACTGGATATTGGAACGAACTTCCGATCAGACTAGCCCTCGAAAACTACAATGATAATTCGGCATTAGATTATGGAAGTGATAGTGAATCAGCTACCAGGCTAGAATTAATCCTAAAAGCCTTTACATATTGCATAGAATATATAGATACAAGCGAAATCCATAACAATACGGCAGTCAATCTGAATCATTCTGCTTTTCAAGATGAATTATTAAACATCAATTCATTGCTGAAGGAAAGAAGCTTTATTGGGCTCCAGAAATGGGAAAAAGATATCTGGCAAGCCTCTATTGTCCCAATAACAGAGATTTTTATTGCAACTCTTTTTCTCCAAGAACTTCCTAGAAGGCTAGGGGAAATAGAGCAATTGGTAGACACCCTTGCAACAATTGCTATTGGAGTTTATTCAGACAAGTCGACATCCTACTACTTACGATCAATTATTGATGCCAATCATGAGCATTATTTTAGTCAACAATTTTTAGACCTTGCACATAGAAGGGAAGATCGATTCGGATATCTTGCGGCAAGCTACTCCAATAGTATTGAACAGAATATTCCAATAAAAGATCTATTTTATTACGCGGCTGTAATAGATTTTGCAGACAAATCAGCTGAGACACTCAGACGACTAACCCGAAAAATTGAGGAGATGTTGCCACAATTCTTAGAACAACACCCACGTCAGTCGAAGCCTCGTCATTGGGTAGATCGCCTGGGATTTCTTGCACATAATGCCACACAACGTACAGTTTCAAATATGTTGAGATTTAATTTTAGTCGAGAAAGTATTCTATTGCATCATGAAAAAATGATCTCAATCAAGAGATCTTTAGCAGAGATTATCTGGCCGAAGACATTAAAATTATCAGAAATAAAACTTCAATCCAAACCCAAAGAGCTCAATCGATGGCTCATCATTGGCGAAGAAAGTTTAAAGCAGTGTTGGCTTTACCGAGTAGAGCAGAAATTCGTACAGCTTAAGAGCATCGGATGTGAGGTTAGATGCATGAACCACTTTGATCTTAATTTTTGGGAATGTAGTCACGATCTTTTATGGGCAGATGCCATTATTGTTTGCAGACTGGCAGCAACATATCCTATTTTAAGGGCGATTGCGTTCGCTAAGAACAGCGGGATCAAGGTATTTGCTGAGATCGATGATCTAATTTTTACGCCTGAATATCCTGCAGAGTTTGAAACCTATGGTGGATCCATTTCAAAAGAACAGTATAAGAATTTGTGCATTGATTATCCTCTTAGGATTGGTGTCCTCAATGCAGCAGACGAGGTCATTGTCTCCACTTCTGTACTCTCAGAATATTGTCATCAATACCTAAGTGACTCGAACAAGCCAATCCATACCCTCAACAATCTCCCCCTTGATTCATTAATACAAGCCTCTCAATCTCTAGTCAACATTGACAACTCCCAAGCGAAGAAAAAGAGCATTCAAATTGTACTCTCATCGGGAACACTCTCCCATAAACAAATTTTAAATGATACAATCTTTCCAGTCTTGGCCAAAATATTAGAAAGCCATAAAACAATCAAATTACTAATTATTGGGCATATTGAAATTAATTTAGGTCTCAAAAAATTTGAAAAACGCATTCAAACAATTCCATTTACAGATTATTCAACATACCTAGATCATCTCAAGGCTAGCGATATTGCATTAGTGCCACTCGAGGTTCATCCCACAACCCACGGCAAGAGTGCCATTAAATGGATGGAAGCAAGTTTGTGTGGAGTAACTTGCATTTGTTCACCAGTTCGTGCCTACACCGATGTGATCAGCCATGGCGAAACAGGCCTGATCGCTGAGACAGCTGAAGAATGGCATCAAGCAATCACCAGCTTGATCAACGATCCACAGAAATCGTGCCTCATGGGACAGAAGGCTCGATTACATGCCAATGATTTATTTGATAGCGAAATTGGAAGAGAATTCTGGAGGAATCGAATGAAGGAATCAAGTACGAAGACGATTACTATCCGACCATACAAAAAAGTTATGGTTATGAATGTATTCTTTGCTCACCAAAGTCTCGGTGGGGCCACACGTGTGGCCCAGGACTATGTAAAAGCAATGCTGACAGATCAACAAATAAATTATGAGGTCACAGTCTTATGTACTGAATACAATAATTGGCAGGCTGACCCACCAAATCTTCAAAATTTCAAGGAAATTGAGCATGAGCCATTCCTCACTGATTTACAGTATATCAACTATGTTGACTACAAAAATAAACTGCAAGTCGATATTTCTAACTGGCGAGGGGCCAAAATTATTCGACTTTCTTTGCCACCAAGATTATGGTCTGATCATCATGATCCACTCGTAGAAGCCTTCTGTGAGGATCTATTTAAAGATGAATCATTCGACTTAGTTCAATGTCATTGCTGTCAACTATTGACAGCAGCCCCATTGGTTGTCGCTCGGCGCCATCAAATCCCCTACGAAATCGTGATGCACGATGCTTGGTGGATGAGTGATGAACAGTTTTTGGTATCAGCGGATGGTCGACTGATCAATCCTGCAGACCCTCTCAGTCATTTTGATCAACAACCGAGCCCGGATGAAATTGAAAAAGCACTGAAACGTCGAACAGTTCTCTACGATCTTCTGGAAAATGCTCAACGAAGGATTGCGGTTTCAGAAGCATTTAAAGATATTTGTGAGGGGGCAGGTATAAAAAATGTTGATGTTCAAGTTAATTCATTCACGGAAATGGGGCAGGCCCACGAATTAAAATATTCAAAAGAAAAAATTCCTAATAAAAAACATCGATTATGCCATATCGGTGGCATGAGTATACACAAAGGCTATCAGCTATTACGCCAAGCCGTTTATCACTTACCCAAAGGACTTCCTATCCAATTCACTGTTATTGATCATAGACTTGCCTCCTCTAAAAATAATTATCAATCAACTTGGAATGGATACCATGTTGATTTCATTGCTCCAATTCCTATGAACGAGATGCCAAAATTCTACAGCGAGCAAGATGTATTGTTAGCACCATCAATCTGGCCAGAAAGTTTTGGACTGGTGACACGAGAAGCTCTTAGCGCTGGACTCTGGCTGATTGCCAGTGATACCGGTGCGTTAGCGGAACCCATTTTGAAGACAGAGGAAGATAATGGAACTGTCATCCGACCTAACAATTTAGAAGATCTTGTAAAAGCACTTGAAGACTTACCAACTGTCCTTAATAATAAAAAGTAGATGATAGGAACTGATAAAATTGCTTGGAGATTTTGGCGAAGAAATATGAATCCTTCACTTGGATTTTTTATTTGTGGCCTTGAGCATAGTGGAACCACAATGGTTTCCGACCTTTTTCGAGAACATCCAAAGGCAGATTCAGGCTTTGAATGTGGTGTTCTCCTATGCAAAACTCCAAGCAAATTTTTAACATTTGAACCATTTTGTAAGCACATGTATGTGGGTTGGGGAATAGACCATGACGACCTGTCCTATGCCTGTTCAGCACAATCATTTCAAAATTTTTATCAACGATTATTTGAGCGTTCGAAAAGTATTAAAGAGAAGTCTCCGAGTATTATTTTTGACAAAACACCTCGCTACATTACCCATCTATCACAAGTTCAACAACGTCTCAACCGTCCTGTCATCGCGGTGATTAAAGATCCAAGATCACTGGCTCTTTCGGATTACAAACGGTCGAAACGTACATTGGAAGACATCGATTCTTGGTATGAAGAATGGAAAAATCCAAAAATGGCTTATATGCGATCAGCCTATGAGGGTTATAACCATGCGTGGAACACTAAAAATTGTCATGTTATACGTCTCGAAGATCTTTGCTTTAATGCAAAATCAACTGTCAAGGATATGTTCGAATTTGTTGGCCTTGAATTCAAGAATGAATATCTGAATCTCAGAAATAAACGCTTCGGTAATACGTCAGGATCATCCATTAACGTAGGCTCTTGCATGGCATTTATGGATGGGTTGCCAAAAAAAATTCAAGAAAAAATATGTTCTGATTTTTCGGAATTTGATCGATGGTTTTATCCATTTTAGTGAAAATTAGTCAGGCAACTAGGCTATCTTCATCCAAAACGTGATAGGAACGCAAAACTTCAAAGAGTTGCCAGAACTCCACCCAATACAGCAGCGATGAGTCCACAAACCAAAACTTGCGCAACAATATCGCGACTATCTTCCTTTTTCCACCGATCGATCGATTTGCTAGCTATTGAATAGCTTTCGCAATTAATCTGGAGTTTATGCACATATTGATCAACAAAGTCCTCTGACAATTCAAGACGACGGAGACGAGACTTGATTTGGTTGATTTCGAACTGGTTCATCGTTGTTCGAATCGACCTAACGCTTTAAATAAACCGTAGCGACGTTGACGATCACCCCGTGGGATATGCATGCCCCACAAGCCCTCCCAATAGACAAAAAACAACTCCATGGCCACGTTCTCGAGCCAATTGGACTTTCTTTCGCAGGACGGGAATTGCCGTTGTCCGAGGGCCAAAGCCGGCCAAAATCCCGGTCTGGGTTGGGATCCGCCACTCTCGTGCCTTGCGTAATGCCGGCTGATCAAGATCACGGGCAAAGCCCTTCACTTAATGGGCATAGTTCTAGATCACAAGCTCATCAATTAACACACCCATCGCCCAAAGTTCCCAGTCCTGCAGCCAAATGTTGTAAGACTGTCGAAATGGTCCAGGGGAGAGACTGATGCGATGCGTCAATTGTTCTTCTTTCAGGCGGGCACGTAAATCCCGCAATAGCCCCGTGAGCTGCCGACGTCGCCAGCGCATCCAATAGCGACTGGTGTGATCAACAGGGGGCTAAGTCCCTGTTTGCTCCCCATACAAGTTGGACGTGAAGCTGTCGTAGCCAAACTCCACGGGCCAAGCGAAGTGGTCGTCCAATTGCAGGCCATCCAGGGAGCATCTCTGAAGTAACTCCACCACCAACCCAATAAAGCGTTCCCTCACCTCTGGGTGAGCCGGGTTCAACCAAGACATGCGATGCCGTCCATGCATCGTCATGGTGCGTTCCCCATTGGCCTTAGCCAGAACCCAATCAGGGTTGTCATTCACGACCCGCGCATTGGCCGGTTCCATCAGGCCATATTCAAACCAGGGCATCACCTTGATGCCGCGCTTCTGTCCTCCGGCCGAGATGGTACAAATCGGATCGATGCCTACCCCAGCCTTGGCTAAGGGTGGTTCCACCGGCGCAAACCGACTCTGATGAAATGTGGTAACCCGACTCCAAACATTCGGAATCACGCGAGTAAATCCAGCCCGTTGCAACTCGTCCATTGCGACACCAATTCGCTGGTGCTCGTAATACAAAGGACTAGGGCTATTGGTAAGCCAGACTCCCATCGTGCTCCTTGTTCGCAACAAGCGATCCAAGCGCGATTACGACTTGCCCTTGCCGTCGAGCGTGATCACTCCAACACAGGTGAGCCCCGCAAGGACACCGCAAAGCAACCGTTGAAAGATTCAGAGAAAGGCTTTAACGGAACATTGAGCTCACAGAACTTTCTTCATGAATCCGCAGGATTGCCTCACCCAACATGTTGGCCGCAGAAAGAACTTTGAGCTGCGGGAAACTTCTATCCAACTGAATGGGGAGGCTATTCGTGACAACAACCTGTTCAAAAAGTCCCTCTGCCGATAGACGTTCGCAAGCTGGTGGTGAAAAAACAGCATGGGTTGCACAGGCAATCACGCGTTGTGCCCCTTCTTGACGAAGCAGCTTCGCACCAGCGCAAATCGTACCACCGGTATCGATCATGTCGTCGATCAAAACAGCCGTTTTACCCGCCACATCACCGATCACGGTGAGACTTTCAGCCTGGTTGTGACCGGTTCGCCTCTTATCGATAATCGCTAGGGGCGCATCGTTCATCTGCTTTGCAAAAGCTCGCGCCCGTGCCACTCCACCCACATCGGGCGACACCACAACAATGTCTCCAAGATTTTGGGTTGATAAATAATCCACCAGAACGGGTGATCCATAAATGTGATCACACGGAATATCGAAATAACCCTGGATTTGAGCCGAATGGAGATCCATCGCCAGCACGCGATCGACTCCGGAGGTCACCAAGAGGTTTGCGGTGAGCTTGGCGGTGATCGACTCGCGACCAGCTGTTTTGCGATCAGCCCTCGCATAGCCGTAGTAAGGAACTACCGCTGTGATTTGTCGGGCAGAGGCGCGTCGACACGCATCCACCATGATCAACAGCTCCATCAAGTGATCGTTCACCGGAGCACAGGTGGGCTGGATCAGAAAGACATCACAGCCTCGGATCGACTCTTGGATCTGGACGTAGAGCTCTCCATCAGCAAACCGCTTGACAATCCGAGGGCCGTCAGGAACGCCGAGATAAGCAGCAATCTCCCGGGCCAAGCCAGGGTTGGAGGTACCGCTGAACAATCGCAGCCTCGGGCTCTCCCCAAAAAGCTTCTCCTGCTCGGCCCGCGGTGGTGTCAGGAAACTGGTCACGGCGGCCGCGGCACGAGTTCTGCTGTAATCCGATGGTAGTGGTGAATGCGCCCCCCATGTCCAAAGGTTTTCCGCTGATCCTTGGAGCAGGGCCGATCCCGGAGTTGGCCATGCGGCAAGCCTGTGAAGCCATTGCCGAGTCCTGTGGCTGTGGCCTATTGAGTTATGCGTGTGGAGAATCTCCTCACGAGGTGTTGGCCTCAACAGAGTCGGCAAGCGATTTGCTCCGACTTTGCGGAGATGCCGCTCGGTTCCATTGTGACGGAGGCAGCTGGTTGGAAGCCCTGGCCGACTGGCGCCAACCCGTGCTGCTTCTGGTCCCAGGAGAAGCCGACAGCGGAATCCCTGGCATCGGCCCGGCCTATGCCGCGCTCTGCCGCGAACTCAAAGTGCCCCTGGTTGGCTTGGCGCAGCTTCACGGGGCCTGGGATGCATCCGCACGCCGCAAAGACGGACTGCCCTGGCGCGGCTGGATTCCAGCTGCAGAGCATGTCGATCACAACGAAGCAGTGGAGGCGTTGAGCCTCTGGCTGCGAAGATCAATCCTTAGTCCTTCGGCCACAGGGGCAAGGTCTGACCAGGCTTGACTTGGCGCAAGATCTGATTGCCCTCTCGTTTGGCCAGGGGAACCTGGGTGATGCGAGCGGGTGGCGGACTCGCCATCAAAGCCACCACCAAACTCAATTGCTCAGCACGGCTGAGATTGGTATCCAACTCAGACTCCAAACGGTTCACCAGCGACGGCAGCGTGGCGATCACACTCGAATCCTTCAGCTGCTCGACCAAAGCCAAGATCAAAGTCTGCTGTCGAGTTCGTCGGTTGGCGTTGTCCAGAGGAGTTTGTCGGTAACGCGCGAATAGTTCGGCCTTCTCCGCGTTGAGCCGTTGCCGTTCCGCCTGAAGATTGGCGCTGTACCCCTGAGATTTGTCATTGCGCTGATAGATCCGATTGAGGATCAAATCCAAGTCCCCCAGACCATTAACAACAGTGCGTAAGGCCATGCGAGGCATCACGACATATCGCTGAGGTGACTGTTGCGTTAACCCAAGAATTTCTTGAATGGCATCGTTCAACAACGCCACGCCACCGCTTTGCCACAGGCTGGACAAGCTTGTTGGTGGGTCGTTCCCTGGCAACTGCACGGCAAGCTCGCTCGGAATTTGCAGAACCTGCAACGGCTCATCCGAGCTAATACGAAACAGCATTAGGGCATCAGCATTGGCTCGACCCAAAGGTGCGGCTTGGTTCGACGTTTCACCAAGCTGATCGGCATCAATTCCCACCACAAGCACCGTCACAGGAGCAGAGGGCAAGGGAGCCAAGCTGGTGAGGGCATCCCTGTTGGCTGAGCCATCCTTGGCAACGCGATCTGGCTCGGGCCAAAGCACGGTGAGCAGCCAACCTGTCGCTCCCACACCCAAGGCGATTGAGCCAAGACGCAGAACAGTCCGCCAGGGACGACGACCAAACCAGCGCGTCAGGCGCGTCTCTTTGGAGGAAGTCATCGTCCGCCGCTTCATGGATTACAGCAGAATTATCTTCACCCAGATGTCCATTCCTTAGCGTTGGGCCCTTGCATGTCGTCCTCTATGTCCTTGCGCCACGACTATCGAGAACGGCCACCCGCAGACGTTCGCGTCGTGGTGTTTGGTGCTACGGGCTACATCGGTCGGTTCGTGGTGAAGGAACTGGTCAAGCGGGGCTATCAGGTGGTGGCTTTTTGTCGTGAACGCAGTGGGGTTGCCAGACGTCAGAGCCAAGATCAAGTGGTGGCAGACTTTCCTGGAGCAGAGGTGCGCTTTGGTGATGTCACAGACGTGGACTCCCTGAACCGAAGCGCTTTCCAGCAGCCGATTGATGTTGTTGTGAGCTGCCTCGCCTCTCGCACTGGAGGACGACAAGAGTCCTGGGCGATTGATCATCAGGCCACCTTGAACACCTACAGGGAAGGTCGGAAGGCTGGGGCTGCCCACTACGTTTTGCTCTCAGCCATCTGTGTGCAGAAGCCACTGTTGGAATTCCAAAAAGCCAAGTTGGCCTTCGAAACAGAGCTGCAGGCCGACGGGGAGATGAGTTATTCCATCGTCCGCCCCACAGCTTTTTTTAAAAGCCTGGGCGGACAGGTGGAAAGCTGCCGCAAAGGGGGTCCTTATGTGATGTTCGGCGGCGGAACACTCGCCAGCTGTAAGCCCATCAGCGAGGGAGATCTGGCTCGGTTCATGGCCGACTGCATTGCGGACCCCGACAAGCGCAACCAGGTTCTTCCCATTGGCGGCCCGGGTCCAGCCATGAGTGCCCGTGAGCAGGGTGAAATGCTGTTTCGTGCCCTCGGACGCCAACAACGCATGCTTTCAGTGCCAATCGCCCTTATGGACGGTCCGATTGCGCTTTTGGAGGGTTTGTCGAGGCTGTTCCCAGGTCTTCAAGACACCGCTGAATTCGGGCGGATTGGCCGTTACTACGCCAGCGAATCGATGCTGGTTTGGAATGCGCAAGAGGAGCGATACGACGCCGATGCCACCCCGTCCTATGGCGAAGACACCTTGGAGCAGTTCTTCGAGCGGGTGGTGCGCGACGGAATGGCAGGTCAAGACCTTGGGGATGCCAGCGTGTTCTGAAGCCGCCATCCTGCAGCGAGAAAGGAAGCAACACGGTTAATGACCAAGGCAGCCACACAGCGGGCACGTACGAGCGGTGTGTTGCTCCATCCCACAGCACTGCCTGACAGTCCAGTTTGCGGAACTTTTGGCGAGCCCAGTCGACGCTGGCTCCACGAACTGGCCAACAGCGGAATCGGTGTTTGGCAAATGTTGCCTCTTGCACCTCCAGATCCAACAGGGTCCCCATACAGCTCCCCCTCCTGCTTTGCCATCAACGCCTGGTTCCTCGACGCCTCAGATCTCGCGAATGAACAATTCATCAGCCAAGACGCTCTAAATGGACTGCCCGGAGCATCCATAGCCATGGCCGGGGCAACGCCTGTTGATTTCCAACTCGCCAACCACCGCAGCGAGGCCCTTGCTGATGCGCTCCTCGCGGATTGGCCGCAACAGGCCTCAGAACGCCAAGACGCCTTCCAGCACTGGTGCAGCCAACAATCCTGGCTGGAAGACCACGTGTTGTTCAGTGTTTTGCATGCCCAACACAACAACGCCTGGTGGACCTGGCCAAAGCCATTGGCCCAGCATCAACGCGGAGCTCTGAAAGCCTGGGCAGCGGACAATCAAGCGTCGCTGCTGAAAGAGCGCCTGATGCAGTGGCAGCTTGATCGCCAATGGCAGGAGATCAGACGACTCGCCCGCGACCTTGGCGTTGTGTTGTTTGGCGATTTGCCCTTCTACGTCAGCACCGATAGCGCTGATGTTTGGAGCCATCGCAGGCTATTCACCGTGAAGGAATCTGGAGAACTCACACTCCAGAGCGGGGTTCCTCCGGATTACTTCTCCGAAACGGGGCAACTATGGGGGTCCCCCGTCTATCTCTGGGGAAGACACCGCATCACACGCTTTCAGTGGTGGCGCAAACGCATTAGCCGCCAGCGCGATCTAGTCGATCTGCTGCGATTGGATCATTTTCGTGCTTTCGCCGCTTTTTGGGCGGTGCCAGGGGGTGATACGACCGCGCAAAACGGCCAATGGCAATCATCTCCAGGCCACGCCTTGCTCGCCAAATTGCAAAAAGATGCGGGAGGTAATTTGCCTTTAATTGCCGAGGATCTTGGTGTAATTACTCCGGATGTCGAAGAACTGCGTGATCGATTCTCCTTACCGGGAATGAAAGTGCTTCAGTTCGCTTTTGATGGCCAGAGCGACAATCCCTATCTTCCAGAAAACATCAATGGCACCCGCTGGGTGGTCTACACAGGCACCCATGACAACCCAACAACCCTGGGCTGGTGGCAACGTCTCGATAGCAGTAGCCGGGAGCGAATTACGAACCGCATTAACGGCGAAGTATCAGCACCCGCATGGCATTTATTCGATATGGCATTTGCAACACCCGCCACACTTGTTGTGGCTCCGCTCCAAGACTTAATGCATCTAGATGATCGGGCGCGATTCAATACTCCCGGAACATCCACGGGAAATTGGAATTGGCGACTCAATCAATTTGACCACAACCTAGAGGGGTCTCTGAGGGGCTTTGGAGAACGGGCCAAGATTTGGGGTCGCAACCGAGAGAGCGCTACAGCACTGTTGGATCAAGCTTGAGAGAAGGATAGGCTAGTGATTTTAGACTCGCCTTAACTCGAGCGAACACAGCACGTTCAGCCAAGAAAACTGTCTAGCAGAGGATCGTCAGAAGCCAAAAAGATCGGCCCAAGAATCCGGAATTAGAAGTGCATAAAAACAAAATATCAATTATCATTGATAACTAAATCAATCAGGTCTTTCTGGCATCGAACAATCTAGAAGAAGCTGAGTAATTACGCCGATACCAAGGCAGCGGGGCCAGCCATAAAATTCGACCAAGGGAATGCACCAGCAGCGACCTCACTCAAAGGTCGCTTTTTTATGGGCCGTACTTGTCAAATAGTGAGAACACTTCAAAAGCTCAAAGCGAAGATTTTTCCACCCGATACACCCCAGCAAGCGTGGCAACTTGTTGCAAGGGAACGCCATTCCACATCACCTGCTTGCTCTCTTCAGGGGGTGGTGTGATTATCAGATTGATGGGTGCCCTCAGCTGCAAGGTGAGCTGGCCTTTCCCAGCTTCAAGCTGCACACGATCACCACCCTCGCTGTAGATCTTCAGTTGACTCGGCTCGTTTAACAACAGTTGCAACACTCCATCGTTTGGACTGACGGACGACGCAACACCTTTTAGCCAGTCCTGAGGCAAATGCTGGCGAGCCGGTTCGAGCGGACGCAAACTTTCCAGAGTGAACCCAGCATCAGAGGCTGAAGGATTGGACGCAGATGGGATGGCCTGAACATTGGCTCGCACGGGCTCTAAGGCGAGACTGTTTTGACGGGCGAGCGTTTGCTGTTGGCGATTGATCGCCACAAGGCTAAAAAGCATGACTGTGCCATAGACGACACTCCCCTGCCAGGTAGTAAAGACATCAATACTTCCAGGCGTGAATCGACCAAAACCGCGAACGGGTTTCCGTCGTGAATGGGACACGGCAACAGGAAGAACCGGATCCAAGCAACCGGAGGGAAGCTCGAGGCGCCTCTCGATCTGAGGAAGCATGGAAGCTAAATAGGCTCGCTCGGGCAAACGATCGATCCAGCCACGCTCTAAGGCTTCGAGAACTGGCGTTGTAATCCTGATCTGAGTCGCCAGATCTCTAAGTGTTAATCCCAATAACTCTCGTTGTTCGCGAATCATGGTCCCAAGAATCCGAGCCTGGTCTTCACGACTCACCGATTCACGATTAGCCCCTTTCAAAGCAAGCCCAGAACGCATCCACCAACGACTTGGGAATCGCAATCGCAGATTCATGATTGGCCCACTGATCGACTGACGCTGTCATCAACGATGTGCGCCCACTCTCGCGTGTCAAGACGACGCCATGAGCCTTCCGCTAACTCATCGAGCTGAATGTCGTCAATGGCAACGCGCTGCAAATCGATCACAGGATGACCAAGCAACTCAGCAACCCTTCGAATTTGACGATTCCGCCCCTCCATTAGCTCCACCTCTAAAAGAGAAGATGCACCTCGCGACTGAAGACAAAGCACACGAGCGGCTCGAGTCACACGTCCGTCTAACTCCAGACCATCACGCCAATAACGTAAGGCTTTTGAACTAGGAACACCCCTCACCAAGACGCGGTAGGTCTTGGCATGGCTGTAACGGGGATGGGTCAACTTCAGCGTAAGTTCACCTTGATCGGTGAGCAGCAGAGCACCACGACTATTGGCATCCAATCTCCCAACAGGGTGCAGTCCTGGCCGCTCTTGAGGGGGTAGACAATCCAAAACCGTGGCCCGGCCCTGGGGATCACGACAACTACAAATCACTCCCACTGGCTTGTTGAGTAACAACACCCGTGGTTCTTGGGTTGAGGTGAGCGGAACGCCATCCACTTCAATCAGCTGATGATCGGGATCGGCCTGATCCCCTAGGGTCGCGACACGCCCATCCACTGTCACGCGACCAGTTTGAAGCCACTCTTCCCCACGCCGACGGGAACAGAGTCCGGCAGCAGCGATCAATTTTTGAAGCCGCTGACTAGTCACGCTACGAAACCAAACCGTAAGTAAGTTTCAGATCTCCGTTCTGAATTTACAAGACAAACACCGAACAAACGACAAGGGACATACCGAAATAGAAATCAGTGCCCACTGAAAATTTCATAACGACACGTGCCAAGTAATCTACAAAATTGATCATCAATGGAGGTACTCAAATCAAACCAAGAGAGGATGAACAATCCTAAAAAGAGAAAAACAAGTAGCACATAAGTGATTGAGATATCGAATACAAATGCGATCAATCAATCAATCAATCAATCAATCCATCCATCCATTCACAATCGATGCATCCATCAGCAGCAGCATCTCACTAATAAACAGTGCAAGGCCAGACATCTATTAGACGATCAAGACAAGAAAAACTCAATCAATATCTTGCAATAATATTTTAGAAGAATTCATCAAAATTGTCAAAATCGACAGCTTTAAAATTGCCATCCTCAACTTGTTGCATCAGACGCTCCAGTTGTGCGAACAAGGCCCCACCAGTTAGCAGAGACATCACAAAAGCAACGAGGAGAGCGGCACCGGCAGCAAACCCAAAAATCTGCAAACAGCAACCGATGAAAAGCGTTACACCGATCAAGGTTCCTGAGAAACTCAACAAGATCTCAGCGGTGGCTAATGGCAAAAGAGGTAAACGATCCTCCTTCCAACCATCCAGCTTGTTCTGCACAAGACGGCCAAAGGTCAATCCACAAAGAACACTCATCAGCAGGCCGATACCTGCCATCAAGTAGGGCGGCTGGGGGAGAACCGCCATCATTAAATACTGCTCAATCTCCTCGGCGGTGATCTCCTCAAGCATTGACGCAATTCTCGGAATGAGTCATCGACCTTAGTGGATTGATCAGGCTGCAACAAGGGGATTGAGCCGTTGCAAAAAGCCTCCTGCGATTCGACCCGGACCAAACGTTCTGACAATCAAACCTGCCAGAGCACGCACATCATCAATGTGGAGGCGATCGTCACGGATCAAGGTGAGCAAAAGACGCTTACGAAGATCAGCACCATCCCGGCTGAAGAGGAGACGAAGACCGGCGCCTGCAACGGGTAATAGTTCCACTCCCGGAGACGGCGCGCCTTGACCAACAACCTCCAAAAGACTTTCCAAACGTTCGAGACGCAGGCGACCTGACTCATCAAAGATCACTTCCAATAACTTCTCCCTCATTTCGCGGGTGTCACCAGCGAGCAAGCGCTTTGCAACATAGGGATAGGCAACAGAAATAATTTTAAATTCGGGGTCGAGGCGGAGGGCGAGTCCTTCTTGACTCACAACCGCACGAATGATTAATGCAAAACGCGCTGGAACACGAAAGGGATAATCAAACATCAACTCTGAAAAGCGGTCTGTAATGGCTTTGAAGTTGAACGAACCGACGGACTCACCAAGACTTCCACCAAGTACTTCTTCAAGAGCAGGAATGATCGAAGTCAGATCTGCTATTGGACTTAAAAAGCCAAGGTTTTGGAAGTCTTCAGCGAGTCCGGCGAAATCGCGATTGATCAAATGAACCACTGCACCGGTGAGCGTTAGCCGATCGCTATCACTTATCGAATCCATCATTCCAAAGTCCACATACCCCACATGACCCATGTCGCCGCTGCGACCCTGCAGTGCAAAAAGGTTGCCGGGATGGGGATCAGCATGGAAATATCCGAATTCAAGCAATTGCTGTAATCCGCAGATCACACCAGTACGGATCAAAGCGGCCGGATCTAAGCGTTGCTCAATCAACTCCTGACTATCTCTCATTTTCGAGCCTTCAATCCACGTGGTCGTTAGAACACACGTTGAGCTGAGCATGCGCTCGACACGGGGCACATAGACCGCTGGATTATCAACAAAAAGGCTTGCAAAACGTTCAGCATTGTCGGCTTCCTGCTCATAATCAATTTCTTCAAACAAGCTCCGACCAAACTCATCAATAATGCTTCCCAAACCAAAGCCAAGGTTGAGGGGAAGAAACGGCGCGGTGAGCACCCCAAGGGCTCGGATCAAGACAAGATCACGACGCAGTATAAAGGTGAGATTGGGCCGCTGAACCTTGACCGCTACCCAGGATTGACCTTCAAGTCGCGCTTTATAAACCTGTCCCAGACTGGCCGCGGCAATCGGTGCTGAGGGGAATTCCTCAAAGAGTTGATCCGCTGGAGCGCCAAGCTCCTTCTCGATGCGGGATAAAGCGATCGAGTGCGGAAACGCGGGAAGGTCGTCCTGCAACCGGGTGAGCTCCTCAAGCCAATCGCGTCGAACCAGATCTGGTCGGGTGGAAAGGGCCTGACCGAGCTTGATAAAACAGGGTCCAAGACCGGTGAGGGTATTAAGGATGCGACGAGCCAAACCGCGCTGAACGTCGGCATCGGAGCTCGAACCACGCAACAGCAAAACAATCACTAAGCCGCTGAGGGTCAAAAGCACTTGAATCAATCGCGGAATCGCGATCCATGGACGCAACAACAACCACCAAAAATCGCGCCCTGAGTTGTATTGCATCGGGGCGCTCAATCACTGCAGCAGACTCTAAGGACAATTACTGCGGGCAATGGCACTTTTGCCACTGTTGAAAAAGCGGCTTGGCATGAGCTTGTTTTTGCCAGCACACGGCAGAGGGCGAGCACTACCGGAAGAGTTCAAAACTCTTTTGAGGCAGCGGGCTGGAGTATGGGACTTACCGGAATTGGCGGAGATTGGCGGACCACTCGAAACAGAGGGGGCTGTCGGACAGAGTCAACGAGACTCGGCATCCGCCATGAACGCCGACCACTGCTGGTATGGCGTCAACGGTGCAACGGGCTTGCTGCAGGCAGCCTTGCTGGCCGTGGCTCAACCGGGTGAAGCCGTTCTCATGCCACGGAACGTGCACAAAAGTTTGATTCAGGCCTGTGTACTCGGCGATATCAAACCCCTTCTGTACAACGTTCCCTACCAAACAAAACAGGGGCATTCAGCACCTCCAAATCACGCCTGGATTCAAAAAGTCCTGGCGGAACTGCCCGGCAATCGAAGTGAAATTAAGGCGGCAGTTTTAGTTCACCCGACGTATCAGGGCTACGCCAATGATCCAACAGAAATCATCGCAACTCTGCAAGGACAAGGATTTTCCGTGCTTGTTGATGAGGCCCATGGAAGCCATTTAGCCGCAGCAATCGATCCTGATCTTCCACCATCTTCACTCCATTGTGGAGCCGATCTTGTTGTTCACTCACTCCATAAATCTGCGGCAGGGCTTGCTCAAACAGCAGTGTTATGGCACCAGGGGCAGCGGGTTGACCCTGAACGAGTCGAACGTTGCCTGGGCTGGATTCAAACAACGAGTCCAAGCGCTTTGCTACTCGCCTCATGCGAATCAGCACTTCAACAACTGGCCAATCCTCGAGGTAGAAGAGATTTAGCCAATCGAATCAACGAGGCTCGCTTATTGAAGTCACGCCTTACTCAATCAGGGGTACCTCTCATCGACACACAAGATCCGCTCCGAATCATTTTACACACTGGTTCGGCAGGAATTAGCGGCATTGATGCAGATGAATGGTTTATCAAGAATGGACTTATCGCCGAATTACCTGAGCCCGGCACCTTAACATTTTGCCTTGGATTATCAAAGCATCGATATTTACACTCAAAGATAACGAAAGCCTGGAAAAAGTTAAAACAAGCCAACCAGAATCAATCTGCTCAAACAGACTTTGAAGCACCTCCTTTGCCGCTCGTTGCGTGCCCAGAAGTCAAACTAACTAAGGCCTGGAATGCACCCAACAAAGTCGTGACTTTTGAGCAATCAGAAGGAGAGGTTGCCAGTGAACTTGCCTGCCCTTACCCACCCGGGATACCACTGCTCATCCCGGGGGAAAGAGTCGATTATGATCGAGCAGTTTGGCTCGCAAAACAAAGCCTGCTTTGGAGCGATGTACTTCCAAATGAAATCAAGGTGATGAAGATATGAGCCACGGAGAGCGGTTGATAAGCTGATGGTCAACTTGGGTCTGGGTGATCATCGAGGTCTATCCATCAGTTGATCAACCAAGATCGACAGAATCCTCACGCAAGCGACTGTTAAGCGGATTAGCCGCCGGTGGATTTGGCCTCGTTGTTGTCTTTCTCGGTGGATGGTGGTTCACGGCCGCCGTCGGGATTCTTGTGCATCTCGGCCTGTTGGAATTTTTCCGGATGGCCCAATTCAAGGGCATGCGTCCGGCCACGAAAACCACGCTGGTGGCCTGCCAGCTGCTGCTTTTCAGCACCCAATGGGCGGCCGTTTCTGGAGGGTTGCCAGGAGAACTCTCATCAGCGATTTTGCCGTTATCTGGAGCAGCCATTTGTGCATGGTTGCTGCTGCAACCAGTGACGGGCTCCATCGCCGATGTGGCCGCGTCAATCTTTGGCTTGTTTTACCTGGGCTTTCTACCGAGCCACTGGCTGTCGTTGCGGAATCTCACCGTGGCGCAACTAGCGCCAGGCACATCAGATCTTTGTACAAGTGGGCTTGCGATCACATTGTCGGCTTGTCTGATGATTGTGTGCAGCGACATCGGCTCTTGGGCCCTTGGTCGCCGCTGGGGTCGACGCCCCCTGTCGCCAATCTCCCCTCGGAAAACAGTGGAAGGTGCCCTAGGCGGATGCCTTTGTGCCATGGCCATGGGGGAAGTTTGCGCCCTTGTGATGGGCTGGCCTTTCCTCGGTTTACCCGGACTCCTTCTTGGCGCCCTCGTGGCCCTCATCGCCATGGTCGGCGACCTCACCGAATCAATGATGAAACGCGACGCTGGAATTAAAGATTCCGGTGACGTTTTGCCCGGCCATGGCGGAATCCTTGATCGCATTGATAGCTATCTATTCACCCCAGCAGTGGTGTATTACGTCATCGCACTGATCCAGCCCGTACTGGTTCGCTGAATCCCGGCTGTAGAGCGCAAGGATTAGGGCGTGACATCAGCACAACCTTGGATGTGCAGTTGCCCCCCCTGAAGGGAAGCATCGGTGATCCTGATTCCAGGATCCATGGGCAACAGGATTGATGCGTCGTCAGCCGAATCTTGCGATCGAAACCGCAGGGTGTTGCCTGAGGCATCGATCCTGAAGCAACGGCTCACCGGTTCCCGATGGGCCACCACTGAAGATTGAAGCGCCATCACATCGTTCTGGATGCTCAAACCACCCAGGGTTGTGAGCCCCATGAGCTGTTCAGCAAGCCAATCACCAAGCCAACGCCATGGCGCCGCCAGCATGGCGTCATTCAAAGCACTGCCACTGATCGACATCTCACCCTCCACCTGAAAAGGGTGCTGGAGAGAAAGCAATTGGCCCGGGCTCAGAACATTCACATCAACAGCGATCGGACCACTACGCAAATGAACGTGCTGAAGCGGTAAGCCTTTAAACCCCACATCACGCGCCATCAAGGTGACCCCTTGAAGTTGACCACGCATCAACGTGAATGCCGATCCGTGCAGAGTGAGTTCCAAACTGCCAAGCCGATCGCAACGACTCCGAATCCAAAGCTTCAGAGCTCCGGCAAGGAGGGTCATCAAAGGGTCAGCCATGGTCAAACAAGGAGAAACAGCGCTCGGCGACCCGTTGGGGGTGATCAAGGTGGGGCAAATGCCCACAGGCTTCAAACGTTTCCACGGGCTCAGCCAAAATCTCGAGAGCAGCCCGTTTTTGTGGTTCCCGCAAGATTCTGTCTTGCGCCCCCCAGATCACATGAAGTGGTTGAGAGGGAAGTGCTGAACCACTCCCTGCGAATCCACCGCTGCGGGCAAAAGCTGCCAAAGCTTCTGCCCAACCGGGGCATTGCAGATGCAGTGACGCAATTTGTTCTTCCGGAGCTCCCACTGAAGACTCTGGATCAGCGAAGGCCTGTCGACAGAGCCCACGCCGCACCCCTGGCCGACTCAAGAACCAAGCTCCAAAACGATCAAGAAGAGGCGGTACTGGCATGCGCCGACCCGACAATCCGGCGGGGGCGAGGAGGAGGAGAGATTGCACACGATGGGGACAACGACGGGCCAACTCCACGGCGACAGAGCCTCCCATCGACGCCCCAATCACCGATACAGGGGATGATGACGGCAACTTGTTCAACAAAGCCTCTAAATGCAGCATCACCGGCTCAGTGCCGTAGGTGGCGTTCAAGGGTCGCGGCGAGAAACCAAAGCCAAATAAATCTGGAATGATCAATTGAAAGTGATCCGATAACAACGGCGCCAGCCGCCTGTACTCCAAAAAGCTGCTGTCGAAACCATGCAGAAGAATCAGTGGAGCGCCTCGTCCCAATACCGCCACAGGGAAAGGGTCATCAACTCCCAAGGACGGAAGCGACCACCATTCCACGGCATCAGTTAGTGCTCCGGCCTGGGGATCCAACAAGCCTGGGCGAAGCGCATCTAGAAGATATTTCAAGAGGGAACTGGGCTGCGTTCAGGGAGTCCAACCAAAGCATCAAGCAGCGCAGCAGGGGTCACCGTAAAAGGCAGATGGTGGAGATCGGACCCGTCTTGGCAGGCAAACTCACACACCGTTAAAAGATCACTGGAGCTGGCATCTGCAAGTCCCAAATCTTCGAGACGAACGGGAAGTCCGAGATTCTCGAGAACACCCTTAAGCTGACGATGGGCCTGGGCGGCAAGACGATTGTTGCCGAGACGCTCTTCTAGACGAAGCTGCACAAGGATTCCAAATCCCACCTTTTCTCCATGCAGAACGTGATGGCACGCAGGCAGTTGGGTCAGGCCGTTGTGCACGGCATGGGCTGCAACGGTACGGCAGAGAGCACCGCCGAGTCCTCCCATCACCCCTGCAGTTAAGCCACAAGCTTCCGCAGTGCGCTCCCAAGCAGCACTTGTGGGATCTTCAACAGCCAGAGGACTATCGATCAACAACTGATCGCGGAGTACCCGAGCCATTTGCACCGCTTGCTGAACCAATCCATCGCTGCTATCTGCACTGCTCACCGACGCTTCGTACCACTTGGCAAGTGCATCTCCAATGCCGCTTGCCAACGTTCGAGGTGGTGCTTGTCGTACAAAAGCGTGGTCGAAGACCAATAAATCTGGACAACGGTCCAAAACAACATCGCTCTCAAAAGCACCATCGGGTGAATAGAGATTGGCCAATGCTGTCCAGCCAGCGCAAGTCGCAGCACTCAGCGGAACTGTGATGCAGGGAAGATTCAATCGATGGGCAAGAAGTTTGCCTGCATCAAGAACTTTTCCACCCCCTGCAGCCAAGATGGCGTCGCAAGCTTGAGCTTCACCAGCAAGACGCTGAAGATCAATCTCGCAGCAATCAAACTGAAGATTCGCCGCTGTAACGGAAAGGCCAAGAGACTCGAGATCACTACTTAGCTGATCTCGCAGTGGTTGTGTAGAGATTGAACGGCCCAACAAAAAGGGGCGCTGACACAATTGGGGCAGGCGAGTAAGAGCTTCGCCCCAAGCGCCCTGCCCCCGCAACAAGGTTGCTGGGGCAATGGCTTGGGAAGAAATGGACGACACCATCAGACAGCCGCACCGGCTAACTCAGGTTGAGCTTCAACACGGCCTTTGTGGCGGACGACAACCTTTTTGTTCTCGTCAATATCAACCTCGGCTTTATCACCATCTTTGAGGCGACCGGTGAGGAATTCCTCGGCGAGGGAGTCTTCTAAGAGACGCATCACGGCACGACGGAGTGGACGAGCGCCGTAGGCAGGGTTGTAACCCTCTTCCACCAAGCGTTCTTTGAAAGCTTCCGAAACGGTGAGAGTGATGCCCTTCTCTCCCATGCGGCCGAACACTTCCTTAAGCATGATCTCGGCGATCTCTTTGACTTCCTCACGATTGAGTTGGCGGAAGACGATGATTTCGTCGAGACGGTTGAGAAACTCAGGGCGGAAGTATTGCTTGAGCTCTTCATTCACAAGGGAACGAATTCTTGTGTATTGAGAGTCTTCAGCACTTTCACCAGAGAATTCAAAGCCAAGGCCTCCGCCACCTTTTTCAATCACCTTCGAACCAATGTTCGAAGTCATGATCACCAACGTATTCTTAAAATCGACTGTGCGACCTTTTGAATCGGTCAGGCGACCATCTTCAAGAAGTTGGAGCAAGAGATTGAAAACATCGGGGTGAGCTTTCTCAATTTCATCGAACAATACAACTGTGTAAGGACGACGGCGTACAGCCTCAGTGAGTTGACCACCTTCGTTGAAGCCCACGTATCCCGGAGGAGAACCAATCAGTTTGCTGACGGTATGACGCTCCATGAATTCAGACATGTCCAGACGGATCATGGACTCTTCACTGCCGAAGAAATAGGCAGCCAAAGC
>QCVD01000024.1 GCA_003208835.1 Synechococcus sp. AG-683-C23
CAGCACATCCGTTGCGTATTCCGAAAATTGTTTTTCGGAATACGCATCAAGTTTCCCAGTGAAATAGAGCACCAAACATCGATCTTTTTGTGCAAACCCGCCTCGGAGTGAAACTGTGAGTCGTTGAAGCTCGCTGATGGGTTCAAGCCCCCGGGCATTCGGCACAAATTGTAGTGATGGTTTCAGAGGTCAACCACCTACCCGACGCCGTTCAGACATCAAGGCAACGAATCGGGAAAAATGATGGTCTGCGTCGTGGGGACCAGGACTGGCTTCTGGGTGGTACTGAACGCCAAAGATTGGTTTCTCACGATGGGCGATAGCCGCGACAGTTCGATCGTTGAGATTCAAATGGGTGACATCAATCTGATCGGACGCCAGGGACTTCGCATCCAAAGCGAACCCATGATTTTGGCTCGTGATCTCCACCTGACCGGTGGTACCGCAAGGATGATTCAGGCCTCGGTGGCCATAGGCGAGCTTGAAGGTGGATCCCCCCAAGGCCAAACCCAGAATCTGATGCCCCAGGCAGATGCCAAACAGAGGGAGGTTGGGCTCCTTCAGGAGATCCTGGGCCAAAGCAATTCCCTCGGTCACAGCGGATGGATCACCAGGCCCATTCGAGAGAAACACCCCATCGGGCTGATGGGAGCGAACCGATGCAATGTCGCTGTCTGCTGGCAGAACCGTGACCTCGCAACCATGGGCCACAAGACGTTCGAGAATGGCGCGCTTAATCCCAAAATCGATCGCAACCACCTGGAACGGCCGATCGGGATCGGATTTGTTTTCTAGGCGCTGATCAAAACCCACGCGACAGGCACTGGTCCAGCGATAGGTGTCTTTGGTGGAGACATGACTGGCCAGATTCAATCCCTCCATCGAAGGAGCGGCCTTGAGTTCTTCAAGCAGATCAGCCGGGCTGCGGCCATCACTACAAATCACTCCATTCATCGCACCGCAATCGCGGAGATGGCGAACGAGAGCGCGCGTATCGACACCACAAATACCCACAAGTTGATGGGCGTCCATCCAAGATTCAAGGGAATCCTGGCTGCGCCAATTGCTGAAATTGGGTGACAACTGCCGAGCGATGACCCCACGGGCATGGGGAGAGTCAGCCTCCTGATCATCGGCATTCACGCCGGTATTTCCGAGCTCGGGATAGGTGAAGGTCACCAGCTGACCTTCATAGGAGGGATCGGTCAAGACCTCCTGGTAACCGGTCATCCCCGTATTAAAAACAACCTCTCCAACCGCTGTGCCGCGGTGTCCAAAGCCCACGCCGGTTAGGACCGTGCCATCAGCGAGGACGAGGTGCGCTTCGCCGGATGGGGAATCAGGCATGTGGACCGCAGACATGATCATCTGCCGTTCATTCTCCATTTCCATGGGACAAGGCTTGCTGAAGATCCTGAAGTTTTTGCCAAGGCAGACCGCCGCTGAGTGTTTCAGAAGCCCTTCGGGCTGCTGCTTTCAGATCGAGTTCAGCGCCAGCCACCCAGAGGACCAACGCGGTGTTGAACGCAACAACATCCATCTGGGCAGCGGTGGCCTGACCCTTCAGAACGTCCTCAAAAATGCGCTGGTTCTCTGCCAGATCACCACCCCTCAAGGCCTCTAAGGGGGCCGCCGCCAATCCCACATCGTCTGGGGAAACAAAGCGTGTCGCAATCGGTTGTCCTGCCTCAACCATGCGTAATTCGTTCGTTCCTGCCAAGGAGGCTTCGTCCAAGCCGCCAGCGCCATGCACCACAACGGCACGGTCCAAGCGCAGTTGATCAAGGGCTCCAGCCATCGGATCGAGCAGATCAGCTCGCGCAACCCCAAGCACTTGGGCTTGGGGTTGAAGCGGATTCACCAAGGGGCCCAGCAGGTTGAACACAGTGCGCACGCCAAGACTGCGACGCAGGGGCGCCAGGTTGATGAGGGCTGGATGCCATGCGGGAGCGAATAAGAAGGTGACTCCCGTGGTGGAGATGGCATCCACAACGGAGGCCAGCGGAGCTTTGAGGTTGAGGCCTAACCCCTCCAACACGTCCGCTGAGCCCACCTTTCCACTGGCACTGCGATTGCCATGTTTGGCCACGTTCACCCCACAGGCGGCAGCCGTAAAGGCCACAGCCGTGGAAATGTTGAAGGTGTCAGCCCCATCTCCCCCGGTGCCACAGGTATCCACCATCGCTTGATCCGGTCGAGCACAGGGCAGCGGACAAGCCCCACGCAGCACAGAGGCCATGGCTGCCAATTCATCAGCCACCATCCCCTTTGCCCGCAAGGCGGCAAGAAAGGCACCGGTTTGTACCTGAGACAACTCCTCCGCTAGCCACGCCTGCATCAGGGAAGAAGCCTCGGGTGCCGAGAGATCACGCCCTTGCAAAAGCTGTTCGAGACGCTTGGACCAAGAAGACGCGTCGGGGGTTACTGCAGCCATGACAGCCAGAAAAAAACCCGGGTGCGATGCACGCCGGGCCAGGTGATGGGGACATCTCCACTATTACCAATTCGCTAGGGGCTTGCCAGGGTCGAAGTCGGCAAATGCCTAGGTTGTTCAATCAAACGGATCTCCGCATGGCCGCATTCCGTCTTGATCTGATCGGCCGTTATCTACGACCCCATCGCAAAACGGTGGTCATCGGAGCCATCGCGCTCGTTCTGGTCAATTTCCTCAGGGTGACGATTCCCCTTGAGGTTCGCAATGTCGTTGACGAGTTACAGCAAGGTTTTTCGTACGCAGGGATCCTCCGGCAAGCGGGCTGGATCGTTGTACTCACCACCACGATGGCGGTGATTCGATTGATCTCACGCCAACTGGTCTTTGGGATTGGACGCCAAGTGGAGGTGGATCTAAGGCAACGGTTGTTTGAACACATGTTGCGGCAGGAGCCGAACTGGGTTCAAACAACAGGTAGCGGCGAAGTGATCAGCCGGGCCACCAGCGATGTCGAAAATATCCGCCGATTGCTGGGGTTCGCGATTCTCAGCCTCACCAACACGCTTCTGGCTTACACCATGACATTGCCGGCGATGCTGGCGATTGATCCCAAACTCACCTTGGCTGCTGTGGGGCTCTACCCCTTGATGCTTGGCACGGTGCGCTTGTTTGGTGGTCGGATGATGCGCCAGCAGCGGGCTCAACAAGAGGAACTTGCGGGATTAAGCAACCTGATTCAGGAGGATTTATCCGGGATCGGAGCGATCAAAATTTATGGACAGGAAGCGTCCGAACAGGATGCGTTTTCGGGTCTTAACCGGCGTTATCGCGATAGTGCCATCCGCTTAGCCCGGACCCGCAGCACACTTTTTCCTCTACTTGAGGGAATTTCATCGATTTCGCTGCTGCTGCTGCTCGCCATCGGCAGCGGGCAACTCGAAGCTGGAACGCTCAGCATCGGCGGTCTGGTTGCTCTGATTATTTACGTGGAGCAATTGGTTTTTCCCACGGCGCTGTTGGGATTCACCCTGAACACCTTTCAAACGGGTCAAGTGAGCCTTGAGCGCGTTGAGGAACTCCTCCAACGCGAGCCCGCTATCCAGGATCGAACCACCACAACCTCCATCGCCAAGGAGGAACATCAACCCCGCGGTCGGTTTGAAGCTCGCAATCTCAAAGTTCGCTACGACGGTGCTGATCGCGACACCCTTAACGGACTGACGTTCTCGATCGAACCCGGCGAATTGGTGGCTGTGGTTGGCCCCGTTGGCTGTGGGAAGACAACCCTGGCCAGGGCCTTCGGACGCATGGTGCCTGTGGGAGAAGGAGAACTCTTCCTCGATGGAGTCGATATCACCGATCTTGCCCTTCAGGAGCTTCGCCACGAGGTTGCCATCGTTCCCCAGGAAGGGTTTTTATTCACCAGCACCTTGGCGGACAACCTCCGTTACGGGGAGCCCGACGCCGACACGGCCCAAGTGGAAAGCGCAGCAACCCAAGCCCGCTTGGCTGACGACATCAAGGGGTTCCCCGATGGCTACGAGACGATCGTGGGAGAACGGGGAATCACGCTGAGTGGTGGGCAACGCCAGCGCACGGCCCTCGGACGCGCCCTCCTTGTGGATGCTCCAGTGCTGGTGCTGGATGACGCCCTCGCCAGCGTGGACAACAACACGGCCGCAGCGATTCTCGACTCAATACGTGCTCAAGATGGGCGCACCATTGTGATGATCAGCCACCAACTGTCTGCAGCTGCTGCCTGCGATCGGATTCTGGTGATGGACAACGGCCAGATCGTTCAACAAGGGCATCACAATCAACTGATTCAGGTCGCCGGCGTGTATCGCCGTCTTTGGGAACGGGAGCAAGCGGTGGAAGGACTCGACGCGATGGCTTCTTGAAGAAGTAGGACACGGGCCTACCAAAGAGGCCATTCGGGGCTTAGCTAAAGCCAGGCGAATGAATGTCATGACAGGCGGATCCCCCCTAGCGATGCGCTGCACGCTCTCTTTCGGAGACATCTACGGCCAAGTTTTGGCATGGATGGTGGTGATCTTTGTGAGCCTTGCTGCCGGATTAGCGCTGATGGGATCATCACGTCCCTTGTTTGCCCTGGTGGGAGTTGGTTTGATCCTTGTGCTCAGCCTTCCCTTTTTGCTGTTTGCCTTTGTCACCACCCTGCTGAACCACATTCAGCTGGAGCCAGTCACCGAAAAAGAAGAGGCTGCTTAGGCTCGGGTTCACAATCGATTCACCATGCTTCCTTCCTGGCTGTCTCCCGGCGGCAGTGACGAGCAAGAAAATGCTGCAGTCCACGCGGTCTTGGGGACACCTTTACGGGCTCCGTTAATGGATGACCAAGAGGAAGCAGTGTTTGCTTGCGGATGTTTTTGGGGGGCGGAAAAGGGCTTTTGGCGCCTGCCGGGTGTCGTTACGACGGCCGTGGGCTACGCCGGTGGAACCGTTGACAATCCCTCCTACAACCAAGTGTGTTCAGGACGAACTGGACACACAGAAGTGGTGCGCGTGGTTTGGAGCACCCCGGCGATCGACTTCAGCGATCTTTTGAAATTGTTTTGGGAGTGCCATGACCCAACCCAAGGCAACCGCCAGGGCAACGACACGGGCAGCCAATACCGTTCAGCCGTTTACACCACCACAGAGCAGCAATTACTCCTCACCAATGCGAGTCGAGAGGCCTATCAAATCGAATTAAACCAGCGCGGTTTCGGCTCGATCACGACAGAAATTATGGCCAACCAGACTTTTTACTTTGCTGAGGATTACCACCAGCAATATCTCGCCAAACCTGGCAGCCGCCCCTACTGCTCAGCCATGCCGACCCAAGCGTTGCTGGGCGGTTTTTCAGGTTCGGCCTACAAACTGCCGAACAAGGTGTGGGACAACTACGACTGGAGCATTCAGCACTGCGTTCTTCGCGGCGATAACAGCCCAATACCGATGAATTGACGCAAAGCACATGCCAAATCAATTGTCCGATCGTCAAGTCATGGCTGCCATTGCACTCACATTGGTTGTGGTGATTGGCTTGGTTGCGCTGAATGTAAAGCCAGAACAAGAGCGTGAGCCTGGATTGCTCTGGCGGGAGCAGCCCGACCAACCGGCGAGTTCGTTGGCCATCTGAACCAATCGCAGGGCAGATTTAAGTAGCGATGCCATCGTGGAATGACTAGAGCGCCTCGAACAACCCAGTGAGTGCGCAACGACCTGATCAATCAGAGCAACGGCGCCTGCATCCCCTTCCGAGGGGATTGGTTGAGCTGTACGGACTCATTGCTGTGCTCGTTGTGCTGATTCCTGAGTGGATCGCCGACGGAACCATCAACTTGGGACAGATCAATGGAGTCGATTCGCTACCGATGCGAGCTCGGGCATGGCGGACGTTGCCTGAACTCCGATTGGCCTCAATGAGCCTCAGCGAGATGCGCAGGTTGGCGCGCGAGATGCGTCTTCTGCACTACGCCATGGACACACGTTCTCGACTCAACGCTCGGCTTCTACGACGACTCAGACGCCGGAATGCACTGTGATAGCTTTCATCTGACGGGGCGTGGCGCAGCTTGGTAGCGCACTACTTTGGGGTAGTAGGGGTCGTGGGTTCAAATCCCGCCGCTCCGATTTTTTGAATCGACCGTCAAAACCTCAAACGGAAGCCACCTCTCAGTAATGGGGGTGGTTTTTTTTTGGCTAATAAAACAACCCGGTGCTCCTATGATTTTTTTAGCCAGCTCAAAAAATCAGTAGGCATCAATTAAACACTTCGAAACTTGACGAAATCAATATTGAAACCTCAACAAAATTAAATCCTATCTGAATATTAAGCAACAAAGAAGATTTGACTAAGGCTTGATTAAGCAAACCGTCGAACGAGAAATATTTATCAAGAAAACCAAGGTGTCTTCAACAATTCTCAACAAAGCCGAAAATAAGACAGGCGAGATTGGCCTATCAGAAATACCAGGACAATTGAGCTAATAATCTATCTTACTGAATACAGGGATTAAAATTAAAAAAATATATGCATAGACCATATGTTGCACCAAATCGAATACTTCAATTCGCGAGGACTAGTCTAAATTCCTAAGGTGCTATTCAGTGATCTTATTCACGGCAGCCCTAGAAGCCTTCAAAATATCCCCCTTAAGAGGAATAAATCCAAGGGAAGGCGCCTTATCTTGGGTACCATCGGACAACATGTAATTCAAAACATCTTTAATAGAAGAGGTTTTTTCGCCATTACCCGTTTCGTAGGCCAACACCCATGTGAGGGTGGCGATTGGATAGGCACCTTCTTTTGTTGGGTTTGGATTTGTACCAGCAAGATATTGATCAAGTTGGATGCTGTTTAATGCAATCGCTCCAGACTCAACAGAAGGCTTTAAAAACTCACCCGATTTATTTTCAAGTGCAGCGGCAACAACATTTCCTTTGATAAAAGACTGATTCACATATCCGATCGCCCCCTCGCGGTTTTCAATCACACCTGCAACACCAGAATTTCCTTTGCCGCCTACCCCCACAGGCCATTGAACAGACTTGCCAGTGCCGAGGGTCCACTGAGGCGAAAAGGCTTGCATGGAATTTGTGAACGCTTTTGTGGTGCCAGAACCATCGGAACGATGCACCCAGGTCATGGTTCCAGCGTCACAACCAAGATCTTTCCAATCCGTGATCTTGCCAATGGCAACTTGAACAGCTTGCTGCTGCGTGAGTTTTAAATCACAACCGGGTTTGTTGTATCCGAATGCGATGGTTCCACCCACCATTGGAATTTGAACCACACCCCGTTCAACCTGGTCACGATCAGCTGCCTTGATTGGATCATCCGATGCTGCGAAATCAACGGTTTGATCCAAAAAGGCTCGACGGCCTGAACCCGAGCCAATGGCTTGATAGTTGACCTGGGACCCACCGGATTGGGCCAGATCAGCAAACCAGCTCTGGTAAATCTTGGCGGGGAACGTTGCACCAGCTCCGTTCAGGCGTTTTGCGGCTTGATTTCCACTGCATGCGGCAAGACCCACGCAACATGCGACCAGCGAAACGCGAACCAGAACCCGATGCGTAGCAGTCATGAATGACGTCAAAGGCTTGAACATCCCCAGAGTAATTAATGCTGTCGCATGCTCCGTTATGGCTGGTTTAAGGAACGATCAAGGATCGCGGAAATCAGAGGTGACACCCGTAGCGACGGGTGTGAACCGTGTGGACGTGGAGTAGCAGTGCAGCCAACGGTTCACCCGTTGCCGATCCTCCGGGGGCACCTCTTCCAGCAGCTGCGATAACTCGAGGGCCCCAATCCGCCGCAGGGCACGGACATCGACATGCCAAAGCGCCTCTGCCTCACGAATCAACCGAGCCCAAGTCCGCGCCTGCTGCCAGTGCCGCAGCCTTGAGCGGAGTGGTCGTTGCTGATGGTGCCGGAAGCAGGTCATGTATTCAGATTGCTCAAGCCCGATTCAGTCAGGGCAAAACAACCCAGTCGCTTCGGAGTGATGAAGCAAATACGGAGGCGATAGAGCGTTGATCGGGCGCTGATCAGGTTTTGCTGTCTCCAGCCTCTAGATCCACAGGCGCAACGGGAAACGACAGCTCTTGAATCTCCCGCTCGCTCATCCGTCGAGCCCAGGCCCCTTTGATCGGGTCATTCCAGCGGAAGCCCGCATCACGGGCAAGTTGGCGATCGTCGTACGACACCTTGGCGCGCACCAACTGCCTTGGCTCTAAACCTTGGAGCAACTGTTGTTCAAGGTCTTCACAACGCGCAAATACTTCCGCCAAGTAGATGCAATCGGTGAGAGCCCGATGGGCAGCCCAAACGGGGACCCCGTAGGCCAAAGCGAGATCGCGCACCGAAGGCCGTGAACGCAATTGTCGATCAGCCGGCCAACGCATGTCATCCATAGAACACAACCAGGGCTGGGTCACCGCAGGCAACTCGCCTCGCCCGAACCATTGCCGGTCGAACGCAGCATTGTGCGCCACCAAAACATCGGCCGCATCTAAAAGATTTTGAAACCAGCGGAGTCCTTCCTTCCATGGCTGCGGAAGGCGGGTTACCGCTGCTGGGATCCGATTAATTGGCTCTGCAGCATTGGTCTCCGCCGGCAATAAAAATGACTGCTGCGCCAAAACTGCCCTGGATGGCACATCAAACAAAATGGCACCCAACTCGACGCAATGGTGGGTCTCAGGACTCAAGCCGGTGGTTTCCGTATCGAGGATTAACAGCTTCCTCGGGACGACGCTCGGTGGTGACGCTGCTCGGGAATCGCTCTCCTCAGGTTGGCTGTCCTCAAGTTGAGGAGTCGGTGCACTTGCACGCGGGTTTGATTCGGGTGCAGTTGCACGCACCGTGGGTTGCAATCCACCCAGCAGATCCAGTTGATCAGCCATCCCTAGAAATCCAGTCCCGACGTTGATTCTGGTGCCCGGTGAACAGCCAAAGCTGCCTAAGGTCATTCACATCGCATCTACAACTATGGGCCTTGCTATCGGTGACCGCTTACCGGACTTCAATCTTGAGGATCAAGATGGAGAGCAACGCTCAAGCGCTTCGGTTCAGGGCCGCTGGCTCGTGCTCTTTTTCTATCCCAAGGACGACACGCCTGGCTGCACTGCTGAGGCCTGTAGTTTCCGGGACAACACCAGCAGTTTTGCAGCGCTGAACGCCGACATTTGGGGTGTTAGTGGAGACGATGCTGTGAGTCATCGCCGTTTTGCCGAACGTCACAGCCTCTCGTTCCCTCTGCTGTGCGACAGGAACAACGCTCTGCGTCGTCAAATGGGTGTTCCCAAGGCCTTGGGAATGCTGCCCGGACGCGTGACCTATGTGGTGGATCCAACGGGGGTGATTCGCCACACGTTCAGCAATTTGCTTGACGGACCTGCCCACGTCCGAGAAGCCGAACGCGTCCTTAAGGAATTGCAGTCCTGAACGATGCAAAGTTGGCGACAGCTCGGAAGCATCTGGCAACTCCGACCGAAGCAGCCCCGGGGACTGATTGAGTTCATCGGTGGTAGCTACCTCGCGGCCACGCCGCAGGTGAGCTACCGGCGCATACTCGAAGATTTATGCAACGCAGGCCTCGCGATTCATGCTTGGGCCTATGTGCCGGGCTTTGATCACCAAAGCCAAGCCAAGGAGGCCTGGATGGCATTCCGACAGGCGCGGCGTCAATTAGAGGATTGCTGTGGGGGCCTCCCAACGGGCTTGCGTTTGGGTCACAGCCTTGGATGCAAACTGCATCTCTTGGCCCCAGATGGAGGCCGTGGCAGCCATGGCTTGGTCGCCCTGAGTTTCAACAACTTCCAAGCGGATCGCTCAATACCCCTCCTTGGTGAAATTGCGCCAAGGCTTGGGGTCGAAACGGAATTCAGTCCGAGTCCGCGGGAGACCCTACGGCTGATCACCCGCCATTACATCCAAGACCGCAATCTCGTGGTGCGTTTCGGTCGGGATGAACTCGACCAAAGCGACGACCTTCTTGAAGCGCTGAAACAGCGCACGGCTGACAAAACTGAAACCTTGCAGTTGCCGGGTGATCACCTCACACCGGCCAGTGCCGGATTACGACGCAGCCTGCTTGGCGCATGGGCGGATGACCCCAAACGGGTCGCGGTGATCCGCCGCCTCACCCAAACCATTGACCAGTGGGCTGGTTGAGTCAGCCCACTTCTCAAGAACTCTGGTCAATCCTCAAGCTCGTAAGCGATCCAGCACTGAACGATCTTCCAGGGTGCTGGTGTCTCCCGTGACCTCTTCACCAGCAGCGAGGGCACGCAAAATCCGTCGCATGATTTTTCCACTGCGGGTTTTGGGCAAGGCATCACTGCAACGGATTTCATCGGGACGGGCAATCGGGCCGATCTCTTTACCGACATGCTTCCGCAATTCAGCCTGGAGTTCAGCGGTGGCTTTCCGGCCCGTTTCCAAGGTGACGAAGGCGACGATTCCCTCCCCCTTGAGATCATCAGGACGCCCCACCACCGCAGCTTCTGCGACGGCGGGATGGCTGACAAGAGCGGATTCAATCTCCATCGTGCCCAACCGATGCCCAGACACATTGATGACGTCATCAACGCGTCCCATCACCCAGAAGTAACCATCGGCATCACGGCGAGCGCCATCGCCGGCGAAGTAGAGATACGAGCCGTCCGCTGGACGGATGTACTCCCAATAACTCTCCCGGAAACGCTGAGGTTTGCCATGCACTGTGCGCATCATTCCTGGCCAGGGGGCACGCACCGCGAGGTACCCCCCCTCGTCATCGCCACAGCTGTTGCCTTCAGCATCAATGATGTCGGCCTGAATCCCAGGCAAAGGCAATGTCGCTGAACCTGGCTTGGTCGGGGTGGCCCCAGGCAAGGGGCTGATCATCACTCCGCCGGTTTCGGTTTGCCACCAGGTATCGACGATCGGGCAACGGTCTCCACCAATGACCTCGCGGTACCACATCCAAGCTTCAGGATTGATTGGCTCACCGACAGTGCCCAGCAGACGCAGGCTGGACATATCGAACTGGTCGGGCACCGACCGCCCGCCCTTCATAAAGGCCCGAATGGCCGTTGGAGCGGTGTAGAAGATCGTGATGCCGTGCTTCTGAATCAACTCCCAGAACGCCCCTGGCTTGGATGGGCGGGGTGCACCCTCATACATCACCGTTGTGGCTCCGTTGGAAAGAGGGCCGTACACGATGTAGCTGTGCCCTGTAATCCAGCCCACATCGGCTGTGCACCAGAACACATCATCATCGCGAGTGTCAAAGATCCACTTGAAGGTGAGATGAGCCCAGAGGTTGTACCCAGCTGTGGTGTGCACCACTCCCTTGGGTTTTCCTGTGGAACCAGAGGTGTAAAGCACAAATAAACGGTCTTCACTCGCCATGGGCTCAGCCGCGCAGGCATCGCTTTGGCCCGATACCAATTCGTGCCACCACTGGTCGCGACCCTCGACCATCGTCACGTCTTGCTTGGTGCGTTGCACCACCAACACCGAGTGCACGGTGGGGCAGGCACCACCGGCCAGGGCAGCATCGACGGCTGGCTTCAGCGAAACAGGCTTGTCTTTACGGAAGCCGCCATCGGCGGTGATGACAGCCTTTACCTCGCCATCAATCAACCGATCCCGCAACGCCTCGGCCGAGAACCCGCCGAACACCACGGAATGGGGCGCCCCAATACGGGCACACGCGAGCATCGCGATCGCCGCTTCCGGGATCATCGGCAAATAAAGCGCCACCAAGTCCCCCTTACCAAGGCCCATGGCCTTCAGAGCATTGGCGGCCCTACAGACCTCGGCGTGCAGTTCTCGATAGGTGAACCGACGCACATCACCAGGCTCTCCCTCCCAGATCAGGGCTGTTTTGTCGGCCGTAGGGCCCTCAAGATGCCGATCGAGGCAATTGAACGACAAGTTGGTGGTGCCGCCTTCAAACCAACGGGCGAAGGGAGCATCGCTCCAATCCAGAACCGTATGGAACGGCTCAAACCAGTGCAACTCGCGACGGGCGGCGTCTCCCCAAAAGCTGTCTGGATCAGCCTTCGCCGCATCGGCCATGGCCCTGTAAGCCTCAAGGCTGCTAATCGAAGCCTTTGCTGAAAAGCTCGCGGGAGGTTCGAACACACGCTGCTCCTGCAGCACGCTTTCGATCGATGTGTTGGTGTTCGTCAAGGAAGGCTGAACAAGGCGCTTATCGCTCAGGCTAAGGAGCAGATCCATGCTTCTTGCAGACGCTTATCAATCCGTCGAATGCCGTTGAACCGCTTGACTAGGGAAACCGAACTTCCCCTGCAGGGATGACGCATCCACCGGTGGCCTGCTTATTTGATTTGGATGGGCTCCTGCTCGACACGGAGCCATTCCATGGGAGGGGCTGGAGTGAGGCCGCGGCCCAGTTCGGCGCCGAACTGAGCCATGAGCAGTTACTGCAGCTCAAAGGTCGGCGTCGCAACGACTGCGCTCGGCAAGTGGATGCTTGGCTTCCAACCCCAATTGGCATTGACGCTCTCCTGGAGGTGCAGCAACCGATTGTTCGAGCGTTGCTCCCTCAAGCTCCAGCGATGCCAGGGGCAGAACAATTGGTGCAGCACTGCTGCGATCACGGGATCAAAACGGCCCTTGTCACCAGCAGCAGTCGAGAGGCTGTGGCCTTTAAGACCAGCCACCACCCTTGGGTTCGATCCATCAAAGAACGCATCTATGGAGATGATCCGCAGTTGGTCGCAGGAAAACCAGATCCATCGCCGTATTTACTGGCGGCAAAGCGCTTAAAGGTTGACCCAAAAGCTTGTTGGGCCTTTGAGGATTCAAATGCGGGAATGCAATCCGCAGTTGCAGCTGGATGCCGTGTCTGGGTCTTATCACCTGGGATCGAAACTGAACCCTTAACTAAAAATCCTTGCCGGATTCACAGTCTCGAAGTTGCCTTAAATCAGCTCGTCAGTACAAACGACTAAGCACGAAATCGGGCAACTCAAGCAAAGCCCGCTTGGAGGGGGAATCAGCCATCCACGCAATGGATTCTCGCGATTCACGGGCAAATTTTTCAGCGAGTTCTCGGGTCCGTGGAATGGCTTGAGACGACCTAACGATATCGAGAGCACGTTCAAGATCACCGGTTTCTTTGAACTCACGGTCAATCAATGCACCGAGATCAGGATTCTCTTCAAGGGCATAAAACGTAGGCGCCGTTAAGTAACCAGTCGCTAAATCACTAGCGGCTGGCTTACCTAGCTGCTGATCGCTACCGGTGAAATCAAGGATGTCGTCAACCACCTGGAAGGCCAGACCAAGTTGACGACCAAATTGATAAAGAGAGTCCAGCTGTTCTGGGTTGCATTCACTCAGAACACCAGCAGCTCTGGAGCTGTTGGCAATCAAGGACGCTGTTTTGCAATAGCTTTTTTCAAAGTACGTCTCAAAACTCTGGGACGTATCGAAACGGTATAACCCCTGTTTGATCTCGCCATCTGCGAGGTCCATGATCACTCGGCTTAATAATTTGACGACATCAAGATCATCGAGGTTGGCAAGATGCCAACTCGCTTGTGCAAAAAGAAAGTCTCCGGCAAGAACAGCAACACGTGCATCGAAACGACTGTGCACAGTGTCGACACCTCGTCGGGTCGAGGCTTCATCCACCACATCGTCGTGAACCAACGACGCTGTATGAATCATCTCGGTGATTTCGGCCAGACGACGATGGCGGGGCGTCAGTTCCCCGTCAGCTGCAAGAGCTCTAGAAATCAATAAAACAATGCCAGGTCGAATTCGTTTGCCGCCGGCACTAAACAGATGCTCTGCTGCGGCCTGAAGGATGGGATGCCCCGCACCAATCAGATTGCGCAAATCACCGAGCAAAGTCTCGAGGTCTGTCTCAACCGGTTGCAGCAGCTCGGTGACGGTGATCATGAAACCCCTCGGCGCAGCGATCCTAGTGGCCACAGCTTCAGGATTGCAGCACTTCAAGCCGTACAAGTGGACGTTCTCCAAGCCAGGGGGTAGCCCGCGTCGCAAACCCATCTGGATCAGCCGTCACACAGAAACGGCAGTCGTCGAGATGAAGACGTTCCCCAATTAACGGTTTCGGAACGCCAAGAACCGCATCGAGTTGACGCGCCACACCCACAGCCGGATCAATTAACTGAACCGACGCGGGTAATAACTGCCGCAGCAATGGCACCAATAACGGGTAGTGGGTGCAACCGAGCACAATCGACTCCACAGAGGCTTTCAACATCGGCTTCAAGTACTCCTGTGCAATACGGCGAAGCTCATCGCTGCTCAAGTCCCCGGACTCGATCATGGGCACAAAAGCTGGACAAGCCTGTTCCACCACCAGGGTGCCGGGATGCAGCGCTTCGATGCTGGATCGGTAGGCCTCGGACGCAACCGTCGCAGGAGTCGCCAACACGCCAACCCGATGGGTTTGAACCATGGCCGCCGCTGCTCCGATCAAGCCAATCACCGGCCCCCCGGCCTGGCCCTCTGCCACGTCACGGGCCAAAGCATTGGTGGTGTTACAGGCCATCACCACGGTGGAGACCTGTTGATCGCGTAACCACGCCACCACCTCAGAAGCAATCAAGCGAATTTCATGGGCAGAACGACTGCCGTAAGGAACACGGGCAGTGTCACCTAAGTAAATGCACTGCACCGGGCCATGGCGTTCCAGCACCTGCCGAAGCACGGTGAGGCCACCGATACCGCTGTCGAAAAAGCCCAGAAGCGGTGTCATCGCACCTCCCGCTTGAGGTAGTTCAAGGTGCCCGCTGCAATGGCTAAAGCCAGGCGGCGGCGGTGATCAGCACGGGCGAGGCGCGGTGAATCAATCGCACCGGTCACAAATCCCATTTCCACCAAGGCCGACGGCATGGTGGTGCGACGAATCACGAAAAATCGGCCTCGCCTTACACCGCGATTCGGGGTGCCCGGAGACACATCCATCATCTGTTGCTGCAGGTAAGTCGCCAGACGTCCGGAGCGTGGATCAGAGAAATAGAAGGTTTCGATCCCGTTCACATCAGGGCGTTTCATGCTCAAGGCATTGGCATGAATGCTGATGAAAGCTGTGGCTCCGAATCGATTAGCGAGCGACACCCGCGGCGGTAAATCCACATCGATCTCACTGGTCCGGGTGAGCCGCACATCGACACCACGGGCCCTCAGCAAGGCTGCAACCTGCAGCGACACATCAAGCACCACATCGGATTCCCTGAGCCCGCGGATTCCGATAGCCCCTGGATCAGGGCCGCCATGGCCGGGATCGATCACCACGCGGTAGCGATTTTTAGGAACGGTGGGGAGGCCCGATGGGTCAACGGGGGTGCGGGATGGAGCGAACCGCGGAGATGTCTGCCAAGCCGTCGCTCGTCCCGTGAGATCGCCTTCTCCCATGTCATTGAGTCCACGGGTGGGTAAGCCAACAAAGGCCATTTCCCATCGATCCGGTGCCGTCCCCCGTAGTCGCAGCTCCTCTGGATTGAGATCCACATCGGAGCGAAACTCCACCACGAGCCGGGTTGCTCCAGACCGCGGCTTACCGATGCGGATTTCCTTCACCGCACCCCGACCAGCCAGGCGACGGGGAAAGCGCAATTCACCGGGAAAGTCGATCCAAACTCGGGTTCCACGCCCCGCACTCGCCGCCTGAAAAAAAGCTTTTAGCTGCGCATTACGACTCGTACGCAGATGCAAAACACCTTGATCCGTCATGGCCCAAGCCGCAAGCGCACTCGCCGCTTGGGCAGGCATGGCAGCCAACAGGCCAGGACACTGCAACACGGCTGCAAGCAGCCAGGCCATTCGGCGTGAAGGCGCCGCAACCATTACTCAGAACAGGTCGGGCTTGCGGTGACGCAGGCTCGGCATTTGATTACGGACGCGACTGAGATGGTCGGTGTTCACGGGTGCAATCGCCGCACCAGTCTGGACACCAGCGTCAGCCAAGACCGTTCCCCAAGGGTCGATCACCATCGCGTGGCCATGGCTCTGTCGACGCCCGTAATGAACACCCGTTTGAGCAGGAGCGAGCACATAGGCCGTGTTTTCAATCGCACGAGCCTGGAGCAAAACATCCCAGTGATCTTTTCCAGTAAAGGCTGTAAACGCGGCGGGAATCATCAACAAATCGGCCCCAGACGCGACGAGATAGCGATACAACTCAGGGAAGCGCACGTCGTAACAAATGGACAACCCCACTCGACACAAACCTGGGATCTCCACAACCGGCGGAGGTGCCTGTCCCGATTTAATCGTTGCTGATTCTCGATAGGTGTTGCCGTCCGGCAAATCCACATCGAACAAGTGAATCTTGTCGTATCGAGCCAGAAGCTGGCCATCGCGATCCACCAACTCAGACCGGTTCAGGGTTTGGGCACCATCACCAGCCGGAACAGGAAATCCACCACCGAGCAGCGCCACTTGGTAGCGCCGCGCCATTGTCACTAAAAAGCGGCTGCACTGTTCAGCCAAGGCTGCAGCCATGTCCAGTCGACGGGAATCGTCGCCCATGAAGGCAAAGTTTTCCGGCAGACCAACGAGCTCTGCGCCACGCCGAACCGCCAGGTCGATCTGCTCCTCAGCGGCGTTGAAATTTAACTCGGGGTCCTGACCACTGGTGAGCTGAATGGCAGCAGCCAGAAAATCGCTCACAGGATTACGGCAGTCGTTGATTTTTTTGACTGTACGAGCGTCTATGCAGCCTTGAGAACTCCAGGTTCACCTTGGGTGGGAACAGTGCTCAGCTGATCAAGGGCGGCACAACACTGAAAATCCGCATCGTGATCACCGATGCGAATGAGGCGTTGCCCGTGGGTTGCCGTTCGCAGGCAAGCCTCTGGGTCGTGCATCCACTGCTTCCACAGGGCTAACGCCGCCGTGGCTTCATCATTCGCCACGGCATTCGCAGCCGAATCCAGTTCAAGCAAGCGATGAACCATGGCCCCTGCAGCTAATGAATCTTCGAGGGAATAGGACCCCTCCCAACCGCTACCGACGATGGCAAGCGAGTCTGGCTTGTGCTGATGCAAGCGTTGGGCCACCGCTTCACGGTTGGGCAGTGCGGCCGTCATCAATAAGGGAACATCACGGACCCGATCAAGGGCACGGGTTCCATTGGTGGTGCTCATGAACAGGCGTTTACCAGCGACGGTTTCAGGGCCAACGGTCACCGGGGAGTTCCCCAAATCAAACCCTTCCAATTTCTGGCCACCCCGCTCACCCACCAACAGACGTGCATCTGCAGGCCAAGCCGCGGCGGCGGACTGGAGAGCTTCGATATCAGCAAAGACTTGGATGGCCTCTGCCCCGTTGTGGAGAGCCCAGGCGATGGTGGTGGTGGCACGCAACACATCAATCACCACCGCAGCACTGGGATGAACGCTCTGGGGCATCTCAGCTGGCACGTGGAAGTAAGAAATCTGCATGGCCACGCTGTTGAGCAACGTGCGACACAGTACCGAGATCGATCGCGCCGCTTCTGTCCTCCCCATGGCTCTGTTCCAGTCCGGCCCGGCAACGCGTGATCTGAGGGGCTTCCTCAAGTTGCTTGAAGAGCGTGGGCAGCTCAAGCGCATCACGGCGCCCGTGGATCCAGATCTTGAGTTGGCCGCGATCGCTGACAGGGTGCTGGGTCAGGGCGGACCGGCCCTGCTGTTCGAAAACGTGATCGGCTCCTCCATGCCGGTGGCCGTGAACACCCTCGGCACCGTCGAACGGGTGGTGTGGAGCATGGGACTGGAACGCGCCGAGCAACTCGAAGACTTGGGTTCTCGTCTGGCTTTGCTTCAACAGCCACGCCCACCCAAAGGTCTGCAAGAAACCAAGCAATTTGCACGGGTGTTCTGGGACTTGGTGAAAGCCAAACCCGATCGAGATCTCAACCCTCCCTGTCGTCAAAAGGTGTTTCGCGGCGATGAAGTGAACCTCGATGCGATCCCATTAATTCGCCCCTGGCCAGGGGATGCCGGTGGCGTCATCACCCTTGGACTGGTGATCACCAAAGACCCAGAAACAGGTGTACCCAATGTGGGGGTCTACCGCTTGCAACGGCAGTCGGTCAACACCATGACTGTGCACTGGCTCAGTGTGCGGGGCGGTGCACGTCACCTGCGCAAGGCGGCTGCAATGGGGAAAAAATTAGAGGTTGCTGTTGCCATTGGCGTGCATCCCCTGCTGGTGATGGCGGCGGCGACGCCCATTCCTGTGCAACTCAGCGAATGGCTTTTTGCTGGGATTTACGCCGGAGAAGGCGTGCGATTGGCACCGTGCAAAACCATCGATCTGCAAGTTCCTAGCCACAGTGAAGTGGTGCTGGAAGGAACGATCACCCCCGGGGAAGTCAGCCCTGATGGTCCGTTTGGCGATCACATGGGTTTTTACGGCGGCGTGGAGGACTCACCGCTCGTGCGGTTCCACTGCATGACGCAGCGACGGGATCCTGTCTTCCTCACCACCTTCAGCGGCCGGCCGCCGAAGGAGGAAGCGATGTTGGCCATCGCCCTCAACCGGATCTATACGCCGATTCTGCGTCAGCAAATTCCCGAAATCACCGATTTTTTCCTTCCGATGGAAGCCCTCAGCTACAAGCTGGCGGTGATATCGATCGACAAGGCCTATCCCGGCCAGGCGAAACGGGCCGCCATGGCCTTCTGGAGCGCCCTACCCCAGTTCACATACACCAAGTTTGTGGTGGTGGTCGACAAACACATCAACGTTCGGGATCCTCGTCAAGTGGTCTGGGCCATTGCCGCTCAGGTGGATCCACAACGGGATTTGTTCACCCTGGAAAACACCCCATTTGACAGCCTTGATTTCGCCAGCGAGCAGCTGGGGCTCGGCGGCCGCCTCTCGATTGATGCCACCACAAAAATCGGACCTGAGAAAAACCATGAGTGGGGTAAACCCCTTAGCCGCCCAGCCGATCTTGAGCAACGGGTGTCGGAGCGGTGGTCTGAACTGGGACTCGACGATCTCGGCGATGGCGAAGCTGACCCGAGCCTGTTTGGTTACGCCCTTGATCGGCTCATTCAGGGCATGAAGCTGGGCCAATAGGATCGAAGCAGCATTGCCTGAGCCTTGAGCGCGACCGCATCCCGAGATCTCAAGACTGGGGGATGCCTCCAAGGGCGCGTCAAGGTCCCTGGCGACAAATCGATCTCTCACCGTTCCCTTTTGTTTGGTGCCATCGCCGAAGGCACTACCACAATCGAAGGCCTCTTACCCGCTGAGGATCCGATCAGCACGGCGGCTTGCCTGCGGGCCATGGGGGTGAGCATCAGCCCGATTGAAGCGGGGCGACTTGTCACCGTGGAAGGGGTGGGTCTCGATGGGCTCCAAGAACCGCAGCAGATTCTCGATTGCGGCAACTCCGGCACCACCATGCGGCTCATGCTTGGCTTACTAGCGGGTCGAGCCGGTCGGCATTTCGTTTTGGATGGCGACGCCTCCCTGCGCCGCAGACCGATGCGTCGGGTCGGTCAACCCCTGGCCTCCATGGGCGCCGATGTGCGCGGCCGTGATAGCGGCAACTTGGCTCCGCTGGCCGTGCAAGGAAAGACATTGCGCGGAACGATCGTGGGAACACCTGTGGCCAGTGCCCAAGTGAAATCGGCCATCTTGCTGGCGGCGCTCACCGCCGACGGGCCCACCACCGTGATCGAACCATCGCAATCACGGGACCACAGCGAACGCATGTTGCGGGCCTTCGGAGCCAACCTGCAAGTGGGCGGAGAAATGGGGCGTCACATCAGCGTGAAGCCTGGAGCAACCCTGCACGGCCAAACCGTTGTTGTGCCGGGTGATATCAGTTCAGCTGCGTTCTGGCTCGTGGCAGGATCCCTGGTGCCGGGATCGGATCTCACCATCGAGAACGTGGGGCTGAATCCCACGCGCACGGGAATCCTGGAAGTTCTCGATCAAATGGGCGCCAACATCGACATTCTCAACCCACGTGATGTTGCTGGGGAACCCGTGGGAGATCTTCGGGTGACCCACGGCCCACTGAAGCCCTTCAAGTTCGGCGATGAGATCATGCCCCGACTTGTGGACGAAGTGCCAATCCTCAGTGTTGCTGCCTGTTTCTGCGAAGGTGAGAGTCGGATCAGCGGTGCAGCAGAACTTCGGGTCAAAGAAACCGATCGCTTGGCGGTGATGGCCCGTCAGCTCAAAGCGATGGGGGCCGATATCGAGGAGCACGAGGACGGGATGACCATCCGTGGAGGCAGGCCTCTCAGTGGCACATCTCTCGATAGTGAAACCGACCACAGGGTGGCCATGAGCCTGGCCGTTGCGGCCATGATGGCCAGTGGCGCATCAACCCTGGCCCGCAGTGAAGCGGCAGCCGTGTCGTATCCCACCTTCTGGGACGAGCTTGGGCGACTGCATCGCTAACTCAGGCCATTGGACCGATTTAGGGGAACTCCAGGCTTTTCCGACTGCTGACGGCAGTTTCAGTCTCCACAGCAAGCGCTTCGGTGAAGCCTTTCACAACTCCGCTGGAGCGCTCAACGAGGCACAATCCAAATTCGTTAACCCCGCCGCGCTGGACCGTTTTACAGCCGGCAAACCGCTGCGCATTCTTGATGTCTGCCTGGGGCTTGGCTACAACACCGCCGCGGTGCTGGAGGCTCTGCCGACACCATTACCTGCCCTGAGCTGGTGGGGACTGGAATTGGATCGTCGACCGCTCGAGATCGCTTTAGAGCAGACCAGTTTTCAAGCACTGTGGTCCGATGCTGTGCTGCACAAACTTGCTGCCATCCGTGATCAAGGTGGCTGGTCGACACCCGGGGACGAAGGACAACAACTCTGGGGGGATGCGCGCTGGATGCTGTCCAGCATTCCCGAGGCGGTGCACTTCGATCTGATTCTCCACGACGCTTTTTCGCCGCAGCGATGTCCGGAGCTCTGGTCGGAAGAATTTCTTGGTGCTCTAGCCAAGCGTTTGGCACCCGGGGGGCGCCTGCTCACCTACAGCCGAGCAGCGGCGATCCGGGGCAGCCTGAAGCGGGCCGGATTGGAGCTTCGATCGCTTCGACCCACTCCGGGAGAACGGATGGGATGGAGCAGTGGAACGGTTGCTATCAAGGGGTGGGCCATCAAAGAGGGGCTCAATAGCTGTGAAACTCTGGAGCAGGCAGGGGTGAATTGGCGGCCGCTTTCGACGATGGAACAGGAACATCTGCGCACGCGTGCCGCGGTTCCCTTTCGCGATCCAGACCAGCGGGATCTGACCCACACGATTTTGGAGCGCCGTCAACAAGAGCAAATTCAGTGCGGTCTCGAAGCCACCAACACGTGGCAACGACGCTGGCGGGATGCTGATGCGAACGGGGGCATTTACCGCACAGGACTCTCCCGGTAGATTCGCCGGTCAGATTCCTGCTCCGCATGCTCGCTGTTGCCGTTCTTGCCGCTGGGAAAGGCACCCGCATGAAGAGTGCCCTACCGAAAGTTCTGCAACCCCTTGCGGGAGCAACTTTGGTGGAACGGGTTCTGGCCAGCGCCAAGAACCTTCAGCCAGAGCGACGACTGCTGATCGTTGGTCACCAGGCTGAACGGGTCGAACAAACGTTGGCTCACCTGTGCGGCTTGGAATTTGTGCTGCAATCGCCCCAAAACGGCACAGGCCATGCGGTGCAACAACTCCTGCCGGTGATGGACGGTTTCGCGGGGGAACTCCTCGTTCTTAACGGTGATGTTCCGCTGTTGCGGGCAGCAACGATCGATGCCCTCGTGGAAGGACATCGCAATACCGGTGCCGATGTCACTCTGCTCACAGCGCAACTGGCGGACCCAACCGGCTACGGACGGGTGTTTGCTGATTCCAACGGCCATGTAAGCGGCATCATTGAGCACCGTGATTGCAGTGAGGAACAGCGCCAGAACAACCTCACCAACGCGGGCATTTATTGCTTCAACTGGGCCGCTTTAGCCGCAGTGCTGCCCAAGCTCAGCACCGACAACGATCAAGGGGAGCTCTACCTCACCGACACCGTGGCGATGTTGCCCGGCGCCATGCATTTGGAGGTGGATGATCCCGATGAGGTGAACGGCATCAATAACCGCAAACAGCTCGCCCAATGCGAAGGGGTGTTGCAGCAACGCCTGCGGGATTACTGGATGGATGAAGGGGTCACGTTTGTGGACCCAGCCAGTTGCACCCTCAGCGAAGACTGCAGCTTTGGTTGTGACGTGGTAATTGAACCGCAAACCCATTTGCGTGGTTGCTGCTCAATCGGAGACAACTCCAAGTTGGGGCCTGGAAGCTTGATCGAAAATGCCAGATTGGGCGCTCGGGTCGATGTGGTGCAGTCGGTGGTGCGGGACGCAAGGGTGGGGGATGACGTGAGCATTGGTCCCTTTGCTCACCTACGACCCGCTGCAGAGGTGGGCAATGGCTGCCGCATCGGCAACTTCGTTGAAGTGAAGAAGAGCCGCTTGGGGGCCGGTAGCAAGGTGAACCACCTCAGCTACATCGGTGATGCCAGCTTGGGCGAGAACGTGAACGTGGGCGCTGGCACGATCACCGCGAATTACGACGGCGTGAACAAACACCAAACCGTGATCGGAGACCACAGCAAAACCGGTGCCAACAGCGTTCTCGTAGCGCCAGTCACCATTGGTGATCATGTCACCATCGGAGCCGGTTCAACGATTACCAAGGACGTACCCAGCAAAGCGCTCTCAATTGGCCGCGCCCGTCAAATGACCAAGGACAACTGGGCCAATCGCTCGACCTAGCTCTCGAGCTTTTGAAAAGTCGGTAATAGGGGAATCAGGTTCTCCAAGGCCACGCCTCGGCTGGCCTTCAGCAACACCACATCCCCTGCCCTGAGCCATTTACTTAACGGTTCTGCAGCGTCCTCCGGTGAGGACACCACAGCGATGCGGGGCAAAGCAGCTGCGGCGTTCGCCATCGCCTGACCCTCCTCACCGCCATCCACCACCACCAAACCATCAAGATTGAGGGCTGCAGCTTGCGTCGCCACAGCGCAGTGAAGCTGCAGGCTTTCTGCTCCCAGCTCGAGCATCGTGCCGAGTACCGCAAAACGGCGACCGGGCTGGGACGACAACAAGGCGAGGGCGGCCATGACCGCTTCAGGGGATGCGTTGTAGGTCTCATCGAGAAGCGTTAGTCCCCCCTGCAGCAAGCGTCGATTGCGGCCACCAGGCACCGACACCTCCATCGCGTTGAGAGAAGTGCTGCTTACACCAAGCTGGTCTGCCACAGCCAGGGCAAGCAAACAATTACGGGCGTTATGGCGCCCCTCAAGCGGCAATGGCAGGCGATGCCCACCAACCACAAGCTGGCCTGCATCGACGGCACCGATGCAATCAGCCGCCACTGGGGCGTCGTCCGCTAACCGAACCCGCAGCACCCGCCCGCTCCAGACCTTCGACAGCGCTGTTTCGAGCAACGCAGCACCCGCTGGAATCACCACCACACCATCGGCTTTAAGGGCGGCTGTGATTTCACATTTCGCGGCGGCGATCGCCTCCCGGCTGCCAAGACGACCGATGTGGGCTGTGCCGATGTTGGTGATCACCGCCACATCCGGCTCGGTACAACGGGACAACTGTTCAATTTCACCAGGACCACGCATGCCCATTTCAATCACTAAGGCGCGGTGATGGGTGTCCGCGGACAGCACGGTGAGCGGAACGCCAATGTCGTTGTTGTTGTTCCCCTCGCTGCAGTGCACAGGACCCAGCGGAGCCAAAGCTGCCCGAATCAATTCACGGGTGGTGGTTTTTCCCGCTGAACCGGTCACCGCGACCACTGGTTGCCCCAACGCGCGGCGGTGCAGCAAAGCCAACTGCTGATACGCCTGCAAGGTGTCGTCGACACGCCAGTGCAGCAGATCCGACGGCACGGGGTTCGACCACGACTGACCCACCACAGCGGCCTGGGCCCCAAGGGCTGGTAACTGTGCAAGGAAGCAATGCCCATCAAAACTTTCACCAACGAGCGGCACGAAAAAGTCGCCGGGTTGGAGCGAGCGGCTGTCGGTGCAGATGCGACCGAGGGCCATATCGGGATCAGGACTTGGCCCCAACGGAGGCCCCCAGCAGAGGATCAACTGACGAACAGTGATAGTCATTCCACTGGGTTGGAATCGAACAAGATCATGCCGCTCCCAACGCGAGCCGAGCGCGCCAGGAGTTTCTCCTGACCATCCACGAGTTGCAGGCTGCTGTAGCCCAAATCCAGGGAACGGCGCTGCCAGTCTTCTGAGATTGACGTTCGGGCCGTTGGAACCAGGCTGCTCCAGGCCTCCGTGACCTGGATCACCAAACGGTTTTGCGCCGGTTGGGGTGTGACGGATGCCAACAACCCTTCAGGGGCAGAACCATCCAGGAATAAGTCCATCAAGGGATTGAGATCCAGCACGGGAAGGGCAGAATCCTCAACATCGAACAGCATGGGTTCGGGCGCTAACGCTGGCTCCGGTTGCGGGGTAATGAGCGGTTCTGGGAACACCGCTTCAGGAAGGACAGCAACAGGCACACGCTGATCGATGGCCACAGCCGCAGGCTTTGATTCAGCAACGGGTGGATGGGCGCTCTGCCACCAGCGCAGGCATGCCACAGAAACGGCGACAAGCAGCACAACAACGAGAGGCCAAAAGATCAAAGCGAGGTTTCGCGGCCAAAAGCCTGGAACAGAGAGATCTCCCTCACGGTTCCGACGCCAAAGCTCTTGCCCCCTTAACTGCAGATCAGCCAACAATGCCCGCAAATTGCGCGCAAATTCCGACCAGGGGCTGACATAAGGAGCCGGGAGATTGTCCGGCTCATGACGCGGCTCTGATTCGCTGCCAACCTGCACGCTCAAGGGGGATTAACCAGAACGACGGCCAAAGAGGCGGTTCAATGGGTTGCGACCGGGAGGCGTCATCGGCGCAGTGTTGGACGAGCTGGACGACTCCAGAGCGATCTGACCAGCTCGAGACGGATCTGCCTCCTGGCCACGGGAGAACTGCTCAAGCAGCGCTGCGTCGGGGGTGGGTTCCTTGATGCCGCACACGTCTTTGTACATCAAGTCGTACTCCACGGCGGAACGATCCCAGCTGTAGTCCACGGTCATGCCGCGCTTCTGCAGCTCTTGCCAACTACTGCGATGGCGGTAGGCCTCCCAAGCACGCACCAAGGCTGTGTAGAAATCGACTGGTTCGAAGCGGTCGAAGCAGAATCCAGTGCCGCTCTCGGCGTTGGGGTCGTGGGGGGGAACGGTGTCGACCAAACCACCCACTTTCCGCACTACAGGCACCGAGCCGTAACGCATCGCGAAAAGCTGACTAATGCCACAGGGCTCAAAGCGGCTCGGCATCAGGAACGCATCGCTGCCGGCATAGATCTGACGGGAGAGATCGTCGTCATAGGTGAGAAAGACAGCGCACCTACCGGGATAGCGGGAGGCCAACTGCCAAAGGCCCGATTCCAGGCCACGATCGCCCGTTCCCAACACCACAATTTGCGAATCGGTGTAAGAGAGCAAGCGGTCGGCGACTTGCAGAAGGAGGTCGACACCTTTCTGGTCCACCAGGCGGGTCACCATCCCGAGCAAGAACACGTCGTCGCGCACCTCCAAGCCCATCCGCTCTTGAAGCACCAGTTTGCAAACCGCCTTACCGGTGAGGTCTGCGGCGCTGTAGTTCGCAGGAAGGGCCTGATCGGTGGCGGGATTCCAAGCCTCGAGATCAATGCCATTCAAGATGCCGCGCAATTTGCCCGACACAAAATTGAGCAGCCCGTCGAGACCTTCGCCGTATTCGGCGGTGCGGATCTCTTGGGCATAAGTCGGCGATACAGCATTCACCCGATCAGCGTTGATCAAGGCAGCGGCCATGGTGTGATCACCTTGCATGTACCAAGGGCACCAGGTCATCCGGTCCAGCTTCCAGCGCCATGGACCTTGGTATTTGAGGTTATGGATCGTAAAAACTGTGCTGATTTCTGGGTCTTGATGCATCCAGACCGGAATCATGCCGGTGTGCCAGTCATGGCAATGCAGCACATCGGGCTTCCACACATTCCATGAAAACTCCGCTGCAGCACTAGCAAAAAAGGTGAAGCGCCAATCCTCGTCTTCGCCGCCGTAGATGCGCTCTGGATCGAAAACAGGATGCCCCACCAAATAAATGGTCATGCCGTTGCTGGGGTGTTTCGCCTCATAAACGGCAAATTCAGTGCCCATGGTTTGAGCCCGCCAGATCGGCTCATCAGGGATTTGAAGCTTGCTCCAGAGCTTGCTGTAGCCCGGCATGATCAAGCGCACGTCGTGGCCGAGCTTGGCCAGGGCCGGTGGCAAGGAGCCCACCACATCGCCCATTCCACCCACCTTGATCATCGGCGCGCATTCCGCGGCAGCGAACAGGATGCGCATGGATTGGGTACAGCATTAGCGCGGAGACTGTAAGGGGGATTTGGCGATCTGCTCCCGTCTCAAGGCAGCACAGTGACTGGCGTTCCCACCTTCACTTGGCCGTAAAGGGTGCGCACATTTTCATTCAGGAGGCGAACACAGCCGTGGGACACCGCCCGACCCACCGTCCAGCGATGGGGTGTTCCATGAAATCCAGTGCTGGTGCAGCCCTGAATCGTGATCCATTGATCACCGTCGTGGGCATCACGGCCACGGCAATCACGGTGAAACCCAATCCAGTGGCTGCCAAGGGGATTGGCGCCGCTCTTGTCGTCGACGCGATCGCCCGACACTGGATGCACCCACACCGGTTTGCCGATTTTCTGCAGCACTTTGAAGCGACCGGTGGGGATCTCCCAGCCGGGCATTCCGATGGCCACGGGAAACGATTGACGCAACGCGCCGCTCTCGAGCAGCAACAAGCGACGGCGTTCGCGCAACATCACCACTTGGAGACCGGGCTATTGACGCAGCTCCTGGGGCACAGCCAGCCACCAATGCAGCCATCACGGTGTCCATCGACGCTGCCTGCAACAGCGGGAGGGGCTCGGGCAACGGCGACGGAATCATGGGGTCAAGGTAACCAGCCCGTCTTGCCGAAATCGGGAGCCCGTTTTTCAAGAAAGGCATCGCGCCCTTCCATCGCCTCATCGGTTCGATAAAAGAGGTGAGTGGCATTGCCGGCCAATTCCTGCAGGCCTGCCAGGCCATCGGTTTCAGCATTGAAGGCGGCCTTCAAGCAACGGATTGCCGTGGGGCTGTGTTGCATCACCTCCCGAGCCCAGCGCACCCCCTCCGCTTCGAGCTGATCCAGTGGCACCACGGCATTCACCAAACCCATCTCTAAGGCTTCCCTAGCGCCATAGCGCCGACAGAGAAACCAGATCTCACGTGCTTTGCGCTGACCGACGACTCGGGCCAAATAACCAGCCCCAAACCCCCCATCGAAACTTCCCACCTTCGGGCCGGTTTGACCAAACACCGCGTTCTCAGACGCGAGGCTGAGATCACACAACAGATGCAGCACCTGACCACCGCCCATGGCGTAACCAGCCACCAGGGCGATCACCACTTTGGGCAGGCTGCGAATAATCCGCTGTAAATCCAACACGTTGAGCCGCGGCAGGCCGTCATCACCGATGTAACCGCCATCACCACGCACGCTCTGATCACCCCCAGCGCAAAAGGCATGGGCTCCGTCCTCAGCCGGACCAACCCCCGTGAACAGCACCACGCCGATGGCACGGTCATCACGGATGCGGGTGAACGCATCACAGAGTTCATTCACCGTCTGCGGGCGAAAGGCATTGCGCTTGGCGGGGCGATTGATCGCGACCCTGGCGATTCCTTCAGCGGAACGGTCCACCAAGATGTCCTGGTAGGTGCCCCACGGCTGCCATTGCGTCAACGACGCTCCGGGCAGAACCTGTTGCGACTCAGCCATTGCTCCTAGACCCCGGGCCCAACATTCTGGGCAGCCAAACGCAGCTTGCGGCGAAATGCAGCATCGGCATTGCGATCGGTGCACACCCGCAGCAGCACCGGACCTGGCTGCGCCAATCCCCAGGCGAGCGCCTCAGGTAGATCGTCGATCACAGCAATGGAACGCCCTGGCACTCCATGGGCCGCCGCCAGGGCGATGGGATTCACCGATTGGGGCATGGCAAACAACGCCTCAAAGCGCTGGGGTGATGCTTGTTCAATCGGTAATTGCTGAAAGATGCCCCCCCCGCCGTTATCGATCAGCAGCACCACCAGTGGAGGCCCATCCGATTGGCCATGCAGCCAACCGTTGCTGTCGTGAAGCAGGGCTAAATCGCCTGTGATCAGAAGCATCGGACCCGTTTCGATCGCGAGACCCATGGCCAAAGACAACGTGCCATCAATACCGGAGGCCCCTCGAAAGCTGAAACAGCGGCGGTCACTTCCGGCCTGGCCGCTCCAGGTGAGCCAATCACGGACGGGAGAACTGGCGGCAAGCATCACCGGAAGGCCAGGCGGCAACAGTTGTGCGAGCTGAAATGCCAAGGCAGGTTCACTGATGGCCCCCTCGGCTGGCAACTGATCAGCAAGCCACAATCCGATCGCCTGATCCCGTTTCAACCAAGGCGAGGGCGGCAGAGGAGAGGGATCCATCGTTTGCTGCGCGCACCAAGCCGCGAGTCCGCCGCTCCACTGCTGCGACAAACCCAAGGGATCCAAATGGCGCGGTTCCCCTTCCGTAATCAGAACTTGAACCCCTACTTGGCGTTGCAGCCATGCCTCCAACCGACGACTCGCGGGCAAAGGGCCAAGCCGCAACACCTGCAAAGGCTCAGGGCTGGTGAGCTGCTCGAGCTGCAAGTCCCAATGCTGCAAGCGTCCTGGTAGGTCGACGGGCAGACCAGCCAAGGGATCGGCCAGTAGAGGCCAACCGCTGCACAACAACCAAGAGCGAACGCTCTGCTGAAAAGCGGAGAGATCTTGGGCCAAACCACGCCACGGGCCAGCGATAACGACACCGGGCCGCGATGGGTCCAAGCGAGGGGCATCGGGATTGGTCTGGGTCGTCGACCTCCGCAGGGGCAACAGCGATGCCTCGTATTTGGCCATAACGGCATTGGTCAAAACGGCCTGCTGCTCTGCCAGGTCTGCGTGGATCGGCTCTTCTACAGGAAGGTTGAGATGCACCGGTCCAGGCGGCGCTTGATCCGACCCGTGGGCGTAGCTCCATGCCAAAGCCGCGAGCTCAACAACGACAGGAGAGGCCATGGCATGCAAACCCTCACTGGCTCCGACGCCACACCAACGGCAGGCGGGACGCAAAAAGTCCTCCTGATTCACGGTTTGGTTGGCGCCGCACTGCTTGAGTCGGAACGGACGATCTGCAGTGATGAGAAGCAAAGGCTGGCTGGAACGATCGGCTTCAACCACCGCCGGCAGCAGATTGGCCACAGCCGTTCCCGATGTGGTCACCACAGCCACGCCAGTGCCTCCAGCGGTGGCCAGACCCAACGCCAAAAAAGCGGCCGACCGTTCATCAATGGCAGTTATGAGCTGGAGAGGCCCGGACGATGCCAGCAAACCCGCCGCCGTCGCCAACGATCCAGATCGACTCCCAGGGCAGAGCACCAGACGCCGCAAACCACACTGGATCAACCCATGCAACAGGGTTAGGGAGGCGTGGAGATTGTCGCGAGCAATCGACAGGGGTAGAAGTCAAGCTTGTGCGATCTTCGGTCAACGATGACCAATCCCACGCCTCCGTCCAAGACTGACCCGAACAAAGGCTTCTGGCGCAGCTTGATTCTCTGGGCCGTTCTTGCCCTATTCCTGCGCTGGTACGTGGTGGAACCGCGTTGGATTCCATCCGGATCGATGTTGCCCACCCTGCAATTGCAGGATCGGATTTTGGTGGAGAAACTGCGTCCGCGAATTAAGCGGATCCAACACAGCCACCTGCATCGCAATGATGTGGTGGTGTTTGAACCGCCCGAGCAACTGATTGCCTCGGGGTACGACGCCAATGCTGCGTTGATCAAGCGCTTGGTGGGCCTGCCCGGCGATGTACTGGCCGTTGAGGGGGGCGTCCTGATCCGAAACGGAGAGCCCGTGAATGAACCATGGCTCTCGGAAACGATGGATTACGCCATGGAACCGATCACCGTGCCGGAGGACCAGCTCTGGGTGATGGGAGACAACCGCAATGCCAGTCTGGATTCCCATCTATGGGGCACGCTGCCCGAACAGAACGTGATCGGCACAGCGATCTGGCGCTACTGGCCACTCAAACGGTTCGGTCCGATACGGTTGTCCCCCACATCAAATGTGGGTTAAGTGCGAAGGCCTGAGTTAGTGTCAGATTCGGATGCTGAGCATACGGGATGTTTAACCCCGAGTTCCTAGCCACAGACAACAGTGAAGGACAAGCGGGAAACAGCCTGATTCAGTACCTGCAGGATCAGTCTCCGGACACTCTTCAACGTGTCGCCAAATCAGCCAGCAACGATATCCAAGACATCATTCGGCACAACGTCCAGGGGTTGTTAGGCGTACTGCCGGGCGAACATTTCGAGGTGAAGGTCACCGCGAATCGCGACAACCTGGCCAACATGCTCGCCTCCGCAATGATGACTGGCTACTTTCTGCGTCAAATGGAGCAGCGCAAGGAGTTGGAAGAAACGCTCTTTGCGGATGAGCAAATGGCTGTCGAAGACGACGAATTAAACCTTTGATGGTTGGTCTTCGTTAAACCAAAAAGACATTTGTAAAGACAGTTAATAGGCGTTTGATCCAGGCAATGCTTGGGCAAGCACTGTTGTAAGTGCCGTATCGACGCTGAGAACACGCTGACCGAGATGGGCAGGTTGCGCGATTATTTTTTTCGCCAGATCGATTTCAAACGGCACAAAACCACCCTCCGGTCCGATCATCACCACAGCTGGAGTTGGTAAGCATTCAGATAAGGCCACTGGGGCATCCATATCAGCAATCCAACAGGGGCGTCCGGCACAAATCTGAGTTAGCTGATCTTCAACAAACGTTCGAAATCGGGGGCATAAATGAACCCGCGGCGCGATAGTATCCCGCGACCGTTCCATACCAGCGATTAAGGCATGATCGATTTGATCGGGTTTCAATAAAGGACTCTGCCAATAACTTTTTTCCACCCTGGCGCTGTTAATCAAGTACAGATCGTTCACACCAAATTCAGCAACAGCACGAAAAATTCGACGCAGCATTTTTGGCCGAGGCAAGGCCAAGATCAGATCAAAACGATGGCGCGGCGGAGGCGGATCGTGCAGATCAACGGTTAAGTGCGCAGAACCCGCTTGGATTGATTTCACGACTCCATAACCTTGCAGACCATCTCTCATACCTACCCGCAGACGATCTCCTACGTTTGATTTAAGGACTTCACAAATATGGACGGCACGCTCATCAATTAGCAACACTGACTGGTCATCCAGCCAGTGATCATTGGGAGATAACAGGATGATATTCATCTGCTCATTGAATCACTTCAGTGATCTCTACGAATGTTCTGGAACAACCCCTAAATCGAGGAGTCGTTGATCGATCGAAGCAAGAAATTCCCAACTACCGGTGCTGGGAGCCCAATCGCGTTGGGTTAATTGGTCGCGTAGTTCTTGGATGCGCTCAGGGGTGAGACTGAGCGGAGCGCTGTAGTGGGCGGGTACCAGCCAACGCAGTTCAGAACGTTGCGACAGTTGATCTAACCAAGCCAAAAGCGTGGCCCGAGCCCGCGGCAACACCAATCGCTCGAGCACCGGCGCCACCTGGAGGTGGGGTTCCTGCTCCCCCATCAACGCGGTGGCGGCCGCATACCAATCGGGCTCCCACTGAAACGGATACAGGCCGAAATGTGCACGGGCGGAACGCAATCCAGGCTTCATCGCATGGCGTAAAACATCCGCAATCGAGGGAACCACCAAAGGTTCGGGCCTCAAATAGGAGGCAAACAACACCAACCGAGCCCAGCCCCGGTGACGGGCCTCCAGGCTGTCGGCCAAGGGTTCATCTCCTCGTTCGCGGGAATGAAACAACAAGGGAGTTGGATCGCGATCAAAGATGGCAGGGGGGGTGGCCGCGATGCCAACCAATGCATCCGTCACCACAAGGGCACCGGACGGGCGGTGCAAACAACTGATCTCCTGAAAGCGACCCACGCCGAGGTCCAGTGGACCCAGCGAAATCCAATCGCAAACGTCGAGGTGGGGAACACCATCATCGAGAAGCACTCGAGTTCGTCCCGCAGGAATGCCAAGCCAACTCAGCGGAAGTTGCACCGGAAAACTCCACTGCCCGGGGCACACCCAAAGCTCGGCCTTTGGGAACGCACGCGCCAGCGCCGGCAAGGGCAATTTGTGCTCCAAACCAGAAGCGGTGGGCAGCACGATCGTGCAGACGGGGCAATGGTCGGCTTCGAGTTCTCTGATAGCGGCGCATAACTCCGCCGTGGGGGGCAACGGGTTGATCAACATCAATCCGCCAGGCACTTTCACCACGGTGAGTCGGATCGGCACGGCCACGTAATAAACGCCTTGGAGCTGCTCAAAGCTCCACACCTGTCCGGCTATCAGCTCTTCAACATGGGTGACTCGCTTGCCGTAGGGATACAACGGCAGCAGCGGCCACCAAGGCCATGCCTGATCTCTCCGTTTCAATGAACTGGGTTGATGCACTAACACCCTCGGATCTCTCTAATTGTCCTGCGGGGTCCAAACCAATTGGCAGGGCCAAACATCTGGTAGCAAATAAAATTGTGATGGACT
>QCVD01000025.1 GCA_003208835.1 Synechococcus sp. AG-683-C23
GCTCGGTGGCGTAGCCGAACATCTCGGCCAGGGGCACTTTGGCCGCGACTTTTGACGTGCCATCGTCAATTGCCTGACCTTCGACCTGTCCTCGACGGGAGGATAGATCGCCGATGACGGAGCCAAGGAAATCCTCGGGGACTTCGACCTCGACCTTCATCATCGGCTCAAGAAGAACAGGATTGCACTTCTTGACCGCATCTTTGAAGGCCATCGAGCCTGCAATTTTGAAGGCCATTTCAGATGAGTCCACATCGTGGTAAGACCCATCAACCATGCTGACTTTGACGTCGATCAGTGGGTAGCCAGCGATCACACCTGATTCGCAGGTTTCCTTCATCCCTTGCTCGGAAGGTTTGATGAATTCCTTTGGAACAATGCCACCAACAATTTTGTTCACGAAAACGAAACCTGATTCGGGTTCACCTGGCTCCATTTCGATCACAACGTGACCGTATTGGCCTTTACCACCGGTTTGACGGGAGAATTTCCCTTCCCCTTTGGATGAGCCACGAATGGTTTCCCGGTACGAAACCTGAGGGGCGCCGATGTTCGCTTCAACTTTGAATTCACGCATCATCCTGTCCACCAGGATCTCGAGGTGAAGCTCACCCATGCCAGCAATCACGGTCTGGCCGGTTTCTTGATCAGTGCGAACTCTGAATGTGGGGTCTTCTTCTGCCAAAGACACCAGGGCTTTCGAGAGTTTCTCCATATCACCCTTGGTTTTCGGCTCAACCGCTACTGAAATCACCGGTTCTGGGACGAACAACGTCTCAAGAACAATGGGGTCTTCGGTTGCACAAAGCGTGTCTCCGGTTGTGGTGTTCTTCAGGCCAAGCACAGCCCCAAGATCACCAGCCTGGAGTTGATCGACTTCTTCGCGATCGTCGGCCTTGAGCACAACCAAACGCGAGATGCGCTCCTTGATCCCTTTCGTGGAGTTCATCACATAGCTGCCCTTTTCAAGGACACCCGAATACATCCGGATGAACGTGAGCTTGCCGTAGGGATCAGCCATGACTTTGAAGGCCAAGGCACTAAATGGAGCCTTGTCATCGGAAGGGCGAACGGCTTCAGTGCCATTAGGAAGAAGTCCCTGAATCGGTGGCACATCAATAGGGGCAGGGAGGTAGTCGACGACAGCGTCGAGCACCAGCTGGACACCCTTGTTTTTGAAAGCTGAACCACAGAGGACAGGAACCAAACCGTGCTTCACCACACCTGTGCGGATGCCCTGCTTGAGCTCGTCGTTGGACAGTTCTCCGGTTTCCAGAAACTTTTCGATCAACGCTTCATCTGTTTCAGCAACTTTCTCCATCAAGAAACCGCGCCATTCGGCAACTTGCTCCTTCATGTTTTCAGGGACATCGGTTACTTCGATGTCTTGTCCGAGGTCATCTTTGTAGATGTGCGCCTTGTTCTCGACGAGGTCGATGATGCCGCTCAAATCACCTTCAGCACCGATTGGGAGCTGAATCGGAACGGCATTGGCTTTTAAGCGGTCCTGGATTTGTCCGTGAACCTTGAGAAAGTCCGCGCCTGTGCGGTCCATTTTGTTCACAAACACCATCCGAGGAACGGAATAGCGATCGGCCTGTCTCCAGACCGTTTCCGATTGTGGCTGAACACCGCCAACGGCGCAGAACACTGCGATCACCCCGTCGAGAACACGCATGGAGCGTTCAACTTCAATGGTGAAGTCGACGTGTCCAGGCGTATCAATAATGTTGACGCGGTGATCTTTCCAGCTCGTGGAAATCGCCGCTGCCGTAATGGTGATCCCTCGCTCCCGCTCCTGGGCCATCCAGTCGGTGACTGCTGCACCGTCGTGCACCTCACCGATTTTGTGCACCACGCCTGAATAGAACAAAATCCGTTCTGTCGTGGTGGTTTTGCCCGCATCAATGTGCGCGGCGATACCAATATTTCTAACGCGTTCCAGGGGAAAGGCGCGGGCCACAGGAGTACTCCGGGGGTGAAGCGTGAAAAGGCGGGCCGACTCTACATGTCAGCCATGAACAAACGTGTTGTTCGACTGGCCAAAAGGGCTCAGTAGCGGTAGTGGGCAAAAGCTTTGTTGGCTTCGGCCATTTTGTGCGTCTCTTCGCGTTTGCGAACAGCGCTTCCGGCTTCGTTGGCAGCATCCATTAGTTCGCCAGCAAGCTTCTGAGACATGCTGCGGCCGTTGCGAGCGCGCGAAAAGCTCACGAGCCAACGCAGAGCCATCGCCGTACCGCGCTCCTGACGAACTTCCATAGGCACCTGGTAGGTGGCGCCACCAACACGTCGTGCACGCACCTCAACTAGAGGAGTGGCGTTCTTGACGGCCGTCTCGAAGAGTTCCAGTGGATCCCCGCCAGTGCGCTCGTTGATAAGACCAAACGCGTCAGAAAGAATGCGCTGAGCCGTTGATTTCTTCCCGTGTTGCATTAGCCGAGCAACCATCATCGTTGCGAGTCGACTGTTGAACTGTGGATCAGGAAGAACTGGGCGCTTTACAGCGGCGTTGCGGCGGGACATAAAATCTCAGAATGTTTTGGTCAGAAATGAATAGAAGGTGATCTCAGATCACTCTTTTGGAGACTTGGCGCCGTACTTGGAGCGGGATTGACGACGGTCTTTCACTCCGGAAGTATCGAGGGTTCCGCGAATGATGTGGTAACGAACCCCTGGCAAGTCCTTGACACGCCCTCCTCGAATCAGCACAACAGAGTGCTCTTGGAGGTTGTGTCCGATGCCACCGATATAAGCAGTCACCTCGAATCCTGAGGTAAGGCGCACACGAGCCACTTTGCGAAGAGCTGAGTTGGGCTTTTTCGGCGTGGAGGTGTAAACGCGAGTGCAGACACCGCGCCGCTCAGGACACGACTTCAAAGCTGGCGATTTCGTCTTGGCTTTGAGACGTGAACGCTCAGTACGGATCAGCTGTTGGATGGTTGGCATCGAGGGTCGGTGTGCGGCCGGACACCCGACCTAATTCGACAGTCCAACACGATACCGGGTGATGGGTTGGTTACTAGCGACGGCTGAAGGCACTTCCACAAGCGCACGGTTCGATTCCCTTCGCTGCTCGGATCAGAAATCCGCCCCCGCTGAGGTCGCCTCGATAGTCAAGGCAAAGATTCTTGAGAATTCTTACCTGCCCTTGAGGTGCGTGCAGGGTGATGCCATCGGCCCGGGCAATGGCGATCCCAGCAAGATGGCCTGGGCGGATTCGGATGATGTGCTGAGCGCACTCACCGGGGATGACGTCCAAGTGCATTTTTCCTGGGGTCCCAGCGACTGCAGCTTGACGTCCTAGCTCGGCAGCTGCTGCTGCGGTTAATCGCAGATTGGCAGCCATGTGCAAGAGATCAATGACACATCAGTTTTGCAGGTGTTCATGAACGTATGAGCCCGAGACCGTTGTGAACCCTTGGAGTACTGCCCCGTCCGTTCATGACCGTTTGATTGCCCACCACCAGGGTTGTGGAGCTTCCCCCATCCAGGTTCAGAGCATCTGTGAAGCCAAGTTGTTGGGCTGCCAGGGCTGTTTCGAGCAACGTGGGATCACTGGCTGCAGCCCCATGCACGGTGAGCATCCACTGGCCATAACGTCCTTGCGCCACCACGGTGCGTGGTGCTGTGAGGCGCAGGAAGCTTGGACTGAACGTCTCGCTTTGACCGTCCAGGACGATGCGTCCTTGTCGCATCAAGAGCGGCCCCCCGCCCAGCACGTTGGTGTGTAAGCCGAGCTCTGATCGAGACCACATAAAGAGCTTCACCCGATCGCCGCTGTTTGCAGGGAGCGCCGCACCGCCTCGGGCAACAATTAAATCTGTTCCCGTTGGAATTGGGACGCCCCGACGCAGCGAGGTCGGTCCCCATTCTTGTTCCACACGACCGCTTCGAATCAGGAGAGCCTCCTCGTTGCCACTGAGGGCGCGGTACCTTGATCCCCAGCCGGGTGTGTAGCGGCTTAGGCCCTTTTGAACATATCCGCTGTTCAGAAAGCCAAGTCGCCAACGTTTGGCACTGTTCACTTGGAGTTCTTGCTGGAGGTGAAGCCGCCCGAAGTGAAGGGTGCTATCACGGCTCCAAGCGATCACGCCACGGTTCAGGATTGGTCCGGATAGCCAGGTGCCATCGCGGCGCAGCGCTCCCAGGGGAAGTTGATTGATGCGGTTGAAAAACCCGCCATTAATGGCAGCGAGTGCTTTGGCAGATCTGGACAGTTCGGGAAGGAAACTCAGCCCTTGCTGCCGGCCTTCTTTGGCTAAGGGCTGGAGCCTTAATCCCAGTGATTTGAGCCTTCCTCCAACGCGGAAGATCCGCAGTGGTTTGACGCCAACGTTGATGGTGCGTTCCTCCATAACGAGGCCCTTCTGCATGAATGGAGCCAGCGCGGCATTGTCTTGGGGAAGCTCGCCTCGTGACTGCACTGCCACGTTGCGATTCCCCACTCCATCAAGCACCAGTCGCCATGGTTTGGCCAAGCTCAAACTGCGTAAACGGATGGCCTGGCCCTGCAGTCTCAACAGCTGGCCATCTTGGATGGGATCCAAGCCAAGTTGCTTGAGAATATTCCGCTGCCGTGTGGTGACTCGAAGAGCGAAGGCCAGATCAGTCCCGATCCGTTGCGCAAAAGTCGGCCCATCGAGATCCAGCACGAGGCGCCCTGCGGTGGCTCCTTTGCCCCGTCTTAAGCCTTGAAGTGCATTCGAGGGCAGGCCGAGGGTCAAGGTCTCTCGCTTGCGCTGGGTTGAAACCCCGACGCTGGTCAACGAATCTCCAACGTCAAACCCCACTTCGTCCCCGAGGGCGCGGGTGTCGAGCTCACGTGAAGCCACTGTTCTCCCGAACCATTCCAATTCATCCCCCTGAGTGCCGGCCTGGCGTCTAAAGCCCAACCGTGCTTCGAGAAAGTCAAGGGGCAGCCACAGCTGATCGGGGTGAGTGCTGCTGTTCCCTCGCCATTCCCAGGTTGATTTGACGCGTTCACGGCCAATGTCAACCGTATGACCTTTTTTTGGGGCGATGGCACGAATTTGCGGCAGAGGCTCAGGCGGTGGAGTAATGGGGAGCATGCGGTTATCGGGTGCGGAATGTCGCCTGCCTAGGATCATCAAACGCGTTGGATTCTGCAGGCGATGTCGTTGCAGTCCACGCATTCGTCCGGTAGATGTTTATGTCTGAAGCCATCCGTCCCTCAGCTTGGCCATACAGCGACAGCGCGGCTCCTGATGCCGTTGCTGGCGAAAAGGACGCTTGCGGTGTTGGTTTTCTTGCCCAGCTTTCAGGGGAAGCCAGTCATTGGGTGTTGCAACAAGCCCTGCGGGGACTGAGATGCATGGAACATCGCGGTGGTTGTGGCGGCGATGGTGATTCCGGTGATGGCGCCGGCATCTTGTGTGGGATTCCATGGGATTACTTCAAAACGATTTGGCCGGAAGCGAGCGCAGCCAAGGGGCTTGGCATGATGTTCATGCCAAAGGATCCGGTCAGCCGTGCCGCAGTGCGCGCCTGTTGCGATGCCGAAGCGATCGCTCTGGGTTTGTCGCCCCTTGGCTGGCGAGGTGTTCCGATTGACGCATCGGTTTTAGGAGAGTTGGCACGGCAGACCGCCCCCGTGATTGAGCAGTGGTTGTTGGGTGGAACGGAGGATGGTGATGCCCTCGAAGCCCTTTTGCTCCGCCTTCGCAGGCGAGTTGGTGCTCGCGCGCGTCAGGAGTTGGGTTCCGATCAAACTCAGGATTTTTATATCGCCTCCCTGAGTAGTCGCACTGTTGTCTACAAGGGAATGGTGCGTTCAGAGGTGTTGGAGCGGTACTACGCCGACCTTCGTGATCCACGTTTTGAGGTGAGCTTTGCGGTTTACCACCGTCGCTTCAGTACGAACACCCTTCCGCGTTGGCCACTGGCGCAGCCCATGCGATTGCTGGGTCATAACGGCGAAATCAATACGCTCCTGGGGAATCTCAATTGGGCGAAGGCATCGGAAGCCAATCTCGAGAACGTTTGGGGGGAGGCGTCTGCTGATCTGATTCCTGTTGTGAATCCATCGTTCAGTGATTCGGCGAATCTCGACGCAACGTTGGAGTTGATGGTGCGCAGTGGCCGCTCCATCACTGACAGCTTGATCACGTTGGTGCCGGAGGCTTTTCGCAATCAGCCAGACCTCGATCGCCGTCCCGATGTGACAGCGATGTATGAGTTCAATGCGGGGATTCAAGAGCCCTGGGATGGCCCTGCGCTGCTGGTGTTTGCTGATGGCAAACGGGTTGGAGCGACGTTGGATCGCAATGGTCTAAGACCAGCGCGTTGGTGCACCACCAGCGATGGTTTTGTGATCATGGGTTCAGAAACCGGTGTGGTCGATTTAGACGACAAAACCATCGTCCAGAAAGGCCGATTGGGCCCTGGTCAAATGCTGGCCGTGGATTTAGAGACCGGTCAACTCCTCGATAACTGGGCTGTCAAGGAAGATGCTGCCCAACGTTTTCCGTACGCCGACTGGTTGCGTCAACACCGCTCTTCTGTACCAGCGCAGCCTTGGGTTGAGGAGCGCCGCATTGGAGAACTCGATCTTTTGCGTTTGCAGACTGCGATGGGCTTCACAGCTGAAGACCTCGATCTAGTGATCGAGGACATGGCTGGCCTTGGCAAAGAGCCGACCTATTGCATGGGAGACGACATTCCTCTGGCGGTTTTGTCTGATCGGCCCCATTTGCTGTACGACTACTTCAAACAGCGTTTCGCACAAGTCACAAATCCACCCATTGATCCGCTTCGCGAGAAGTTGGTGATGAGTCTGGAAATGCATCTGGGTGAGCGTCGTCCCGCATTGAAGCCTGAGGCCAAGGCAGCTGCGGTGATTCACCTCGACAGCCCCTTACTGAGCGAAACCGAGTTGGCAGCCCTGTCTCAGCAAGGCCTGCCGGTCAAGACGCTGTCAACTCAAGTGGCCGTTGAAGCCTGTGCTGGCGGATTAGGTGATGCCCTAAAAGATCTTTGTGACAACGCTGAGCAGCTAGTTCGCAACGGGGCACAAGTGTTGGTGTTGTCGGATCGTGTACGGGCTGATGGCCAACCCTCCGAGCTCAGCGCCACAACTGTGGCGATGCCCGCCTTGCTGGCCGTTGGAGCGGTTCACCACCACCTACTGCGCCAAAAGCTGCGGCTGCAATGCTCCTTGGTTACCGATACGGCGCAATGTTGGAGCACCCATCACATGGCTTGCCTGATTGGCTATGGGGCGAGTGCTGTTTGCCCATGGCTGACTTGGGAAACGACCCGTCATTGGTTGGAGCATCCCAAAACTCAAAAGCGAATGGAGCAGGGCAAACTTCCGGCCCTCGATGCAGTCAAAGTTCAAGAGAACGTGCGCGCCTCGCTTGAGAACGGCTTGCGCAAGATCCTGTCGAAGATTGGAATTTCCTTGTTAGCGAGCTATCACGGTGCGCAGATTTTCGAGGCCATCGGCCTGGGTGCCGACGTGATCGAGATGGCGTTTTCGGGTACCACCAGTCGTGTGGCCGGAATGACCCTTGCCGAATTAGCCAACGAAACCCTGTCGTTGCATGCCAAGGCTTTCCCCGAACTCAACCGCACCAAGCTCGAATTTATGGGTTTCGTGCAATACCGCTCGGGTGGTGAATTTCATCTGAACACTCCAGATATGTCGAAGGCGTTGCACGCTGCGGTGAAAGCTGGCCCGGGTTACGACCACTTCTCCACGTTCAAGACATTGCTGGAGAACCGTCCAGTGACCGCGTTGCGGGATTTATTGGAGTTCAAGCTCGCCCCAACTCCGCTTCCCCTCGATCAGGTGGAAAGCGTGGAAAGTTTGTTCGGCAGATTTTGTACCGGTGGGATGAGTCTTGGTGCTTTGTCGCGGGAGGCCCATGAGGTCCTTGCCGTGGCCATGAATCGTATCGGTGGCAAGAGCAATAGCGGTGAAGGCGGAGAAGATCCAGCCCGTTTCCAGGTGTTGAGTGATGTTGATGTAGAGGGCAGGTCCGTTGCCTTTCCCAGCATCGGAGGTTTGCGCAATGGCGACACCGCAAGTTCGGCGATCAAGCAGATCGCATCCGGACGGTTTGGGGTTACGGCCGAATACCTGCGTAGTGCCAAACAGCTAGAGATCAAGGTGGCCCAAGGTGCCAAACCTGGGGAAGGCGGGCAGCTGCCTGGTCCGAAGGTCGATAACTACATCGCCTGGTTGCGCAACAGCAAACCTGGTGTGGCTTTGATCTCTCCGCCTCCGCATCACGACATTTATTCAATTGAAGACCTCGCTCAGCTGATTCATGATTTGCACCAGGTGCATCCCAAGGCCCCAGTTAGCGTCAAATTGGTGTCTGAAATTGGGATCGGCACCATTGCGGCTGGAGTGGCAAAAGCCAACGCCGATGTGATTCAGATTTCTGGACATGACGGCGGCACAGGAGCGTCACCGCTCAGTTCGATTAAGCACGCAGGTAGCCCTTGGGAACTGGGCCTCACCGAAGTACATCGTTCTCTGCTGGAGAACGGCTTGCGTGATCGAGTTCTGCTTCGGGCCGATGGTGGCCTGAAAACAGGCTGGGACGTTGTCATCGCAGCCATGTTGGGCGCCGAGGAATTCGGCTTTGGCTCTGTAGCAATGATTGCTGAGGGCTGCATCATGGCCCGCGTTTGCCACACCAATAATTGCCCGGTCGGTGTCGCCACTCAGAAAGAAGCCTTGCGAAAGCGCTTCAAGGGAGTGCCAGAGCATGTGGTGAACTTCTTTTGGTTTGTGGCAGAGGAGGTTCGCCAGCTGCTGAGCCTGTTGGGCATGGCCAAGCTTGAGGATTTGATCGGTCGAAGCGACTTGCTTCAGCCCCGTGCTGTTGATCTGGCGAAAACCAGCTGTGTTGATCTATCCAGCCTGCTGGCTCCGATTGTCGGTTCTGAAGATCGCTCTTGGCTCACCCATAGCGCTACGGCCCACGGCAATGGCCCCATCCTTGAGGATGACTTTCTAGCCGATGTTGAGTTGATGGCGGCCGTTGAGAATCACAGCGATCTGAGTCGTACCACTGAAATCATCAACACCGATCGCAGTGTTTGTGCTCGTTTGGCTGGGGAGTTGGCCCAGCGCCATGGCAATCGTGGTTTCAAGGGCCAGCTCGATCTCACATTTCGTGGTGCTGCCGGACAAAGCTTTGGTGCGTTCCTCGTTCAAGGGATGAATGTGCGTCTCGAAGGAGAAGCCAACGATTACGTGGGCAAAGGGATGAATAGTGGTCGAATCACCTTGGTCCCGAGTGAGGGCACCTCAAAGCCTGGCGATCAGGTGATTATTGGTAATACCTGTCTCTATGGGGCAACGGGCGGTGAGTTGTTTGCCTATGGCAGAGCCGGTGAACGCTTTGGTGTTCGCAATAGCGGTGCGAAAACCGTTGTGGAAGGCGCCGGTGATCACTGCTGTGAATACATGACGGGTGGTGTTGTGGTGGTGCTCGGGAGTACGGGGCGCAATATCGGCGCGGGTATGACGGGTGGAGTTGCTTTCTTGTTGGATGACACCGGTGGTGTTACGCCTCGAGTGAATCCAGAAATTGTTGAAGTCTGTGCTCTAACCACCGGAGAACAGGAAGCCGTACTCAAGGATTTGTTGGAGAGCTATCTGGCGGCGACTGGAAGTGAAAAAGCGTCTGCTCTCCTGTCGGACTGGGCATCTGCCAAGGCTCGCTTCAAGGTGCTGGTGCCCCCGAGTGAACTGGCGGCCATGGGTCTTGCCGAGAAACAGGCCGTGGCGGCCTAACCAAGAGTTACGGAATCACCGGGTGGCTTGGTTCGTCAAGACAGAAACATTCACGGCAGAAACCGCTGCTCTCACGTTCGAGCAGCGTCGACCTTTCTTGGAGGCGCATCGCAACTGGCTTGCTCAACAGTTTGGGCTTGGGCGATGCATTCGCAGTGGCTTTTTAGTGGATGCCAAGCGCTGTCCTGGGGGAGGAGGGCTGCTGATGTTCCAAGCGTCGTCGTATGCCGATGCCCTGGACTGGGTGAGCCAAGATCCAATGATCGTGGCCGGACTTGTGGTTTGGCAGCTTCAAGAATGGATCCCTGTTACCGGGGATGACTGGCCATGAGCCGTTGCACTTCTCCAGCGTGATAGCTGCTGCGCGTGAGTGGACTGCTCACCACTTGGAGGAATCCCAACTCGTCTTCCCCACTGCGGCGATAAAACTCGAATTGGTTTGGCGTGACAAATCGGTCGACTGCCAAATGCTTGGGTCCAGGGGAGAGATATTGCCCGATGGTGACAATGTCGACCCGATGGGTGCGTAGGTCGTTCAAGACCTCGATGACTTCGTCATCAGTTTCTCCCAATCCCACCATGAGGCCTGATTTTGTGTAGACCTTGGGCCAGCCCTCTCGAACGCGTTGCAGCAATTCCAGGGAGCGTTCATAAATCCCTTGGGGCCTTGCCCGTTTGTACATCCTTGGGACGGTTTCAATGTTGTGATTAAGCACATGGGGTGCTGCTGTCATCACGGTGGCCAGAGCATTCCAGTTCCCGCAGAGATCGGGGATCAGTAATTCAATGGTGGTGAGCGGAGACCGCTGCTTCACCTGTTCAATACACGCCACAAATTGAGAGGCACCGCCGTCGAGTAGGTCGTCACGATTGACGGATGTGATCACAACGTGGCTTAGGCCAAGGCGGGCTACTGCTTCACCGAGACGTTGCGGTTCGCTTGGATCGAGTGCCCGGACACTTTTATCGAAGTCGATATCGCAGTAGGGACAGGCGCGGGTGCATCCCGGACCCATGATTAAAAATGTGGCTGTTCCACCGGCAAAACATTCGCCGATATTCGGGCAGCTTGCTTCTTGGCAGACCGTGTTCAAATTAAGGTCTTGCAGTAAATCCGCAACGGCACCAATCCGCTCCCGCTGCGGGGCTTTGACGCGCAACCACTCGGGCTTGAGCACAGCTGAGTCTGGGTCAACCCCGACCCTAAACGGCCTTGTTGACCTGGTGTTGTCTTTTAAGGTGGTCTAACGGGATGTAGCGCAGCTTGGTAGCGCACTTCGTTCGGGACGAAGGGGCCGCAGGTTCGAATCCTGTCATCCCGATTGCAGAATTAAGTAATCCTGACTCTTGATTGATTTGGGCAATATTCGGTTGTGATTTGGCTGATAAAATATTCCTACTTAAGTCGAATTGGATTGTTACTCTAGCCATAACCTTTTAAAGATATTTGGGGCTGATTCTCGAGCCTTCATGGATTCTTCTCGAATGAATATAATGCAGGACTTGGATCCATCAAAGGCTTTCTTTTTGATCACAAGTTCAAAGGCTTGTTGTAAATTCTTGCCTCGGGATAATTCTGCATCCATGATTTTGATCGCCTGTGCTGGATTGCACTGACCCATGGCTGAAGATGGTTGTCCTGATGAGCCGGAATAGAGCAATGATGTAATCAAGGTTGATCCTAGTAGTCGGCCTAGGCGTGTCATGCGCAAGATGCGTAACAGTTTTTTATGAAAAGATTGGGCAAAAACTACTTTGAATTTGTAGAATTTTTCAAAAGCTAAATGTAATTTTGCAAGACCTTCCAGTTGTTGAAAAGTTTCTCCTCTAGGAGTGTCTTGTCCCAATGGGCGAGAAAGATAAAACAAGGCTGGGGTCACCGTTGTGGCATCTCTCACGTTCACCTGAAGCCATACCTCCCAAATGAACTGGCCATCGTCTGGTGTGTCGTCACCCTTGAGATTGGTGGCGAAGACAGGTTCACCCACGGCGATACCGGCGCTATGGCCATTATTAAAAATGTTGTTCCATTCCAGCCCTGCCGTCCAGGATTGACTGGTCTGAACATCGCTGTTGTGGGATGAATCACTCAGGTTGATGCCCCACCCCGCTGAGATTGAGGGAAACCCAGCTTTGATCCAACACTTTCCAGGATCCTCCTAGCTACAGGGTATGGGTCATGCCTTTGCGATTCATCGTCTTTTGGACCAATGGGCTGGCATACGTGACGAGATCATTGCCATTTTGGATCGCGGCATAAATCGCGGCAATGGTCCATGCCTCTCGCCCATAACCGATTTGTACCGTCCCAGTGCTCCCAGCCTGATTGGTGGCAATTCTCCCTTCGCTCGTTGTGCTTCTCGATCCGTTGGCTGCTACATAATTCGCGGCGAGTCGGAAGCCAGTGGGGTCATCCCAGCTGATGCCTGCTCCAGCGCCCAGGTTTTTGTTGTAAGCGGCTGGTGCACCATTCAGGGTTAGGACATCGAGAACGGCATCACTTGGGTAGAAGCTCGGCCAGATGCCCAACATGTCTTCCTGACCCACTCGTGGACCTGCGGTCACAGTGAGCTGCGATCCGATGGGGAAGGAATAAAAAAATTTGTCGAGCGTTAACTGATTGGGCGTTTCTCCCTCTTGAAATGCGGTTTCCAGGGTGGAGAGTTCTATAGGGCCGGCTCCGCCAAAAACATTGTTGTCACCGTTGAAGTTGCCAGCGCGGAGCACGCTGGTGAGTTGGTCTTTCCCCGTGAAGCTCGTTCTGAGATTGAGTTGAAGGTCGTTGTTGAAGCTGGTGGCTCCGAATCTTTTGTTGCTGTGTTATGTCAGAGCATTGGCCGAGCCTCGAAATTGATTGGCACCCATCTCGAACGTCGCGACACCCTTGAGCTTGGTGGTGGTGGAGAACTGAGTTGCTTCCAGTTCGCCAACGCGAGCTTCGATGCCGTCAACGCGTCCGCGGAGGGTGGCGAGTTCGGTTTCGAATTCTGAGATCAGACGACGCAGTTGATCGGTGACTTCAGTGACGCGGTCGAGACATGCGTTCAGCAGTGCTGCAGCCTCGTAACGGGTCATCGCCCGGTTGCCACGGAAAGTGCCGTTGGGGTAACCAGCGACGCAGCCGTACTGCTCAACCAAATTGCTGAGCGCCTGATAGGCCCAGTCGGTTGGATAAACGTCGGACGACTGCGCCGCGACGTCAGAAACGCCATTGATGTTGAGCTCAGCAGCATTGGAGGCTCTGCTCTTGAGATCAGTCGTCGAGGCGAGAACACTTAGGGCAGCAGAGGCTATGAGTACTCTCCGAATTAATCCCATCACCGTTTAAACAAAATTGTTAGATAAAAAAACCTCCTTATCGAATGACAAGGAGGAGATCGTACGAAGTTCGTTTGTATCAATATCGGCGGTGTTAGTCGATTAGTGCCACCCAAGCAAATGCAATCCCAATGCCGATCCAGATCCCAGCACCGAGACGTCGTCCTTGCTCTCCAAGGCGATTGATCACGGTTTTCGATAATGAGCAAACAAGGGCTAGCAGAACACCTTGGCCAATCAGTAAGCCCAAGAAATAGGTCAGCAGAGGAGTTGGCTCTGCCCCAACGATGGTGCTTCCCAGAAGAAAGCCATGCAGTCCGAAGAGTGGCAAAAGCCAGGTAGCTGGTGCAACTGAAAGAGCAATGAACCCCTCAGCCACCAGGCTTAACGACACAAGAGCTTCAGCCCACGGCGCCACCGCATCGGGTAGGGGGATGAACTGCGAGATCAGGCTGCCACCCAAGCCAATGGCCAGCATTGGCAGGATCCAAGCAATCGGTCGCTTGAGGCCGATGAAGCTGATGGCCAGCAGAAAGAGCAAATGATCTGGCCCCAGCAGTGGATGTCCGATACCACTTGCTAGACCTGTCCATCCGGTGAGCTGGCTGCTGTCCCCCATCCCAAAAGGGTGATGAGCGAAGGCGGGGCTTCCGAGAAGAAGCAGAGGAATAATTCCTAGGGCAGCCCATTTGATCGGCCGCTGGCAGGCCTTGATTGAAAGAGTCAAAGGTCGATCCTCGTCGGTTGAAGTTCTGGCGGGCGTTCTGACTGACGACTCTTGAGGAGACGCTTCACAGCTGCGGGACAGCGACGGATTTTCACCGCTCTTTCCCCGTTTCCATCAGCAGCTGATCACTGCTGAAACCAGAAATCTCACATTAAGGGCAGCTCATGCGTTCGCCATGAATGCTTCTTAAGCGTTGGCACACGCTTTTCGCTCATTCATTACACGTGGATGTGGAATGCATTAACGGAAGTTTTCGTTGAGAGCACATGCTTTCTCGATTACGGATTTACTAGCGCCATGCTGAGAATTCAGGGCGACGCTCAGCTGTTGAAAACACTCCTTCTCGAGTCGTTATGCGAGCCCCTGTCTCAATTTCAACACAGTAAAACTCAAGATCGGGCTCTTATTGAGAATGACTTGCATTTTCAGCAACCCAGCAGTACTGTTGCAACCAATTCTCAATCGCAATAGTTGTGACGGCTTCTGCCTACCGCTTCTTGCCTGACGATTCGGTCGCTCCGATGTCGATGCCTCGCCAGCAGACAGTTTTGCTCGACCCGGCTGGTCGTGAGCAAGCCACTGTTCTTGAAGTCATGGAAGGGGTTTGTCGTGTGTATTGCCCATGCGAAGAAACCGAGGGGATGACTCTGGCGTTTCTTCAATCTGGTGATCGCCTTCGGACTGATCGACTGTGTAGTGATGGTGCATGCGTCGAAGCATTGACAGCTCTCAAGTTTCGGAGAGACGCCGTAAGTGCAGATGAGCTTGGTATGGATGCCGTCAACGAATGGACGTTGCAGCTGTTGCGCGTTCGCCACCTAGGCCAGGCTGAACAGCGCTTGCATGCTCTGTTGGTTCTCTTAGTGAATCGACTGGGGATGAGACGCAGTGATTGTTTTCAACTGCCTTTTCGTTTGACTCACGAACGGTTTGGTGAGCTCATCGGTGCCACTCGTGTGACAACAACTCGTTTGCTGTCCAAATGGCGTCAATCGGATCTTGTCGAAATGTCGTCGATCGACCTCACAACGAGGCTTTCTCCATCCCTAGTGGAGTCTTCTCCCCTGACTTTTTGATCATCATGAGTCTTCAAACGATGGGACTTCTTGGTGACTTGTGTAGGGAGGCTGAGTATCTCTGGAAAAGATTAGCCACAGTTCAAGTTGCTTTAGAGCGCTGCAATAATTCTGGGCTTCGGCGTCGGTTTTCTAGAGAGATCAATGCCCACATTCAACGCTGCCTAGAGATGCAGGCTGTTGTTAACGGGATCGAAGTTTTTGGATTATCGAAATCCTGCCAGCTATGTTTGTTGAAAGAGCTCATTGATAGGTCGGTGAATGAAAACTATGCATTCTCAATTTCAAGCCATTGACAACTCAAGTTCTTGATTTCTGATTAATCCGATTTCAGATAAACAGATATTTTGAGTAGATGTCTGGCTTTGAGTAATACTTATTTGTCAGAATAATATAGCTTTCTGGTTTTTGTAGCTCAAATTTATTAGTTCAATCCTTAGGCCAATATTCATTCATTCGTCGTCGTGTCCGCATATTTTTGCAGGGAATTGAAAAGCTTTGCGTTCAAAGTTGTTCGTGGAATTGTCTGCTTTTCAAGCTTTAGGGTCGCAATTCTTTTTGTTAAATTGAATAAAAAGATACTGGAATATGTTCATAGCAAGCATCAATATGGCCCTCGAATATTTATGTTGGTTTACTGCTAGAGGTAAGTTATGAGCCCCACTGATAATGTTGTCTTAGAAATATTTGTTGATCACATCGAGGCTTCGTCGCTTGAGCGTAGGCGCTGGCTCACTCGGGTTAGAACAGCAGGGTTTGATCAAGCTCTTGTGGAGTTTGCAGAGTTGCTGATGGAGCCAGGCAATTCCTGGCTTGTCAGAAAATGGGACCGAATAGAGAGAGCGATTGTGGAACCCTGCGGACCACAATTCAATCTCAACTGAGCGTCTTGCTTGCTGAAATAATGAGAGAATCATATGTAGTAATAATGACTCCCAAATGCATCACACGAAAACAAGGGGGTTGAGGCAAAGGCCAGAATAAATGGGTTCATTTAATGTCATGACTTTTACCATTTTTTTTGCGACTTCAACCGGTAAAACGGAAGACGTAGCAGACCGCTTGAAAGAACTTCTTCCAGGTGCAGAAGCTAAAGATGTTGATAATCTTGGCTCTTCTGACGAACTTGTTGCGGCTGATGCACTCGTTTGCTGCGTTCCGACATGGAACACAGGCGCTGACGAAGGAAGGTCTGGAACGGCATGGGATGATCTTGCGCAAGAGATTCCAAATCTTGATTTCGCCGGCAAATCCGTCGCTATTTTGGGCTTAGGTGATTCCTCTGGCTACTCAGATTTTTTCTGCGATGCCATGGAAGAACTCTATACAGCTTTTCTTCAATCTGGTGCAAAGTTAATTGGTAAGGTTCCTACCGCTGGCTATACCTTTGATTCATCGAAGAGCGTTATAGATGGAAAATTTTGTGGTCTTCCGATTGATGAAGATAATGAATCTGAGCTGTCAGATCAACGCCTAACAGCTTGGGTTCAACAGATTAATAGTGAGGCATAAACTTACTTTTTGATCGAGAAGACGATAAAGATCTTGTGATTCATCCAAGGTCTTTATCGGTGAACCCAGTCCACCCGAATTTCCTTGCGCTGGTTTAAGTATTTGTCTATTGACATTGCAGCAATACATCCATCAGAGCAGGCGACGACGGCTTGCTTGAATGGAGTATTCCTAATATCGCCAATCGCCCAAACACCATCAATAGTGGTTTTCATATTTTCATCAACTTGAACCCCACCTTCTTTGTTCAAAGGGATCTGTCCCTGTAAGTATTCAGTAATTGGCATGGATCCACTTGAGTAAACGAACACCCCATTGGTTTGTAGTGTTTGCTGCTCTTGCTGTCCACTCTCTAATACCTTGATTTGATTGACTCCTGAGTCATCTCCTTCAATCTCCATCAATTGTGTTCGCTTCCACCACTGCACGTTTGGTGAACTCATCAATAGCTCGACACCCTGTGCTGATGATCGGGGCTTGCTTTTCGTGATCCAGTGGACTTTAGATGCAAACTTGACTAATACCAAAGCTTCATCAATTGCTTCTTGATTAGATCCATAAACAGCAACTTCTTGTTGCTTATAGAAAGCACCGTCACATGTCGCACAATAACTAACGCCTCTACCCAGGTACTCATTTTCACCGGGCAATGTCGATGCACGTCCCATTGCTCCCGTTGCTAAAACGAGAGTCTTTCCCCTGAATGTTCCTTCGGGCGTGTACACAATTTTTTTATCAGAGCTTAAATCAATCCCATAGACTTGAGCTTGTTGATAGTCAGCTCCATACTCCACAGCTTGATCTCGCATCGACTTCAATAGATCACCACCTGATGGGGATCCGCTGACTCCTGGATAATTTGCGATTTGATGGGTGATAGCTAAGGCGCCCACCGCGGGATTTTTATCAAGTATTTGAGTTTTGATTGATGATCGTGCTGTGTATAGAGCGCACGCACATCCGGCGGGACCTCCGCCAATGATGAGGACGTCTGTGTCGATGAAATCAGTCATTTTTGGAGATCTTGGTAGGCAAGTAGTCGTTTTTAATTGTTAAACTCTTATTCATTCCGTCTTCAGGAATCATGTCTAGAAATGATTCAATTACATTTGTAGTTTGATTTGCTTGTTGGTATTGGAAGAAATGACGAGCACTTTCCATTGAGCGATAGTGATCACCAGGTTTGAGTTGTTCTTCCCATCGTGTTTTTGCATTCCGATCAACGACAAAGTCATTGTTCCCATTGATAACAAGGGTGGGGACATCTGATGCCTTAATGCTTCCTAACCTGATCTGAGAAGCGATAGACCCAAAAATATATTCTTCATCTAAGCATTTGGCGAGAAGTGATGCGAAGATAGGGTATTTTTTGGAGAGATTGCTTCCAAATAGGTGAGAAGATAGATGAAGTAATATTTTTTCTCGGCTGCATGGAAGCTGGCTTCTCATTTTTAGATAATGAGATGTCCATTGGTTTGTTATTGCAGTATCAGCTGATAGCAAGGTTGTCGAATGTGCCGCTTCAGGATATTTACATGCAAATAAATGAGCTATAGTTCCACTGATGCCATGCCCCATTAAATGGTATTTTTCCCTTCCATTATTTATTGTCTCAAGCATTAGTGAATGTATCGTTTCAATACTGCATGCTTCATCTAATTCATGTTGGAAAGACCAACGTTTTATGGGTCTATTTTTAACTAGCCTTCTTGTCAGCGGTTGATTAAAGCAATGAAGAGTCGGCTGTAGATCAATCCACAGAATCGTCGATAGACTCATTATAAATGCCATTTTTATAAGTATGCTCGCCCGCCTAGGCGGCGGTTATACCGTTCTACATTTTGATGTTTCTAATGATACCCCTAATGGTGTCATTCAGGCCGCTTCTTCTTTGATTTGTATCGCACCATTTCTTATTTTTGATTCCAGGTACTTAATCAGCTTCTGCTCTGATTTGTCGGCTGTCTGGTAAAGCCTTAGCGTCAATAAATAGGCTGTTTGTGTAATTTTTCTAGAAGTCATTGACGCAAGATAAATATCAATAACTTTTGATTGATTGATTGCTTGAATCATTGCTTTGTGCCCCGGTTTGATTGAAGCTTAATTAAGTCTTGTGGGTGAATTGATCCCAGTATACTGAAGTTTTGGCTTCCTTTTGGTTCGATAATAAAGAGGACTCCCATGGGTTCTGGATAAATTCCCGTGACGGCTTCAAATGGGTCGTCATGACCCACTAAAACCAGATTATTTCCTTGATCTACTGATTGAGAAAGGAGGGGTAAAAGCCTCTTTCGATAAGTTGCATTGTCACTTTCTGTACACACTTCGCATGGAAGAAAATTAAGTGATTTGTTCATTTTATGCTCTCCGAATGAAAGTTGTGCAGTATCTATGGCTCGACAATATTCGCTCGATATGGCACTCCCTATGGGTATTTCATGATTCCGAAGTGAATTCCCGATTTGAGTGGCTTCTAGTCGACCAACTGCACTAAGCTGTCTTTGTGTTGAACAGTCATCAAGTGATAATTCAGTAGACGCTTGGTCAGCCCAATCTGTCTTTGTTGTTGCATGCCTCATATAGATGATCTTCCCTCCTTTTTTGAGTTCTTCGATCAAGCTATAAGTTGATTGATTTTTAGCCTCATCAAAGTTTTGGTGTGCTTTACCTTCTGGATTGATTAAAAGAGTTGAGAGTAAAAAAAATGTTAATGTACCTTCTCTAAGCCATTGCCATGAAGCGTGAAGGCTCATCTCGCTCAATAATACTCATTTGACAATTAAAATCGTAAATCCCGAAGCTCAGTATGCTGTAAATATTGAGAGCATTCCACGTATGGATTGATTTAATTTGGATGTGCGAAATGATGCATAGCAGATTTTCTCTGAATAGGGTTATTCTTAGCCACATAAAAAAGATCTTGCATAGATGAAGTATGCAAGATCTATGGTTGGTTGAATAGTGTTTAAACTTTAATCTTTGAGTGTGGCTGGTTGATGTTGGCCCTGATAAAGCTCGTTATCGATCACTAATAATGCAGACTTGTCATCTCCTGCAAAGCGGACACGACCCAAGAGATATGCAAACTCATTCTCTGCCTGAGTTTGTTGATCAACCATGGGATCTAAGAAGACAGTCGTTCTTACATCTGATGCATGTTCGCCAAGTGCATACAGTTGATGCAGGGAGGCTGTGATGTCGGCTTCCATCAGAAAAGATGTTGCGAAAACTTCGGCCGGAGATTCCCACACTTGATTCGGTGCCTCAAGCGCTTGTAAATCGACCGATTGTCCACGGGCGATTAAATACTCTGCAAATTGTGCGGCGTGGCTATGTTCGCTTTGTGATTCTTCGCGGAAATAGCGAGCAAATCCTCTAAGTTCACGCTCTGCAAACCAGATCGCTGCGGCGAAATAGTTGGCATGGGCCTGACGCTCCATGTTGAGATGATGCTGCAACCCAGCGAGTAAATCCTCTGCTATCGGCTCGGCAAGAGCGCGGCCAGCAGGCCCTGTGAGAACAGTGCTGAGTGCAGTTTTCGCGGCAGTTGATTGGGTCATTTTCAGGCTTACTGTCTAACGTTTGAATAACATAACTCATTGCATCGCTATTGCATGTCTTAAGTGTTGATTTCACCCCGTTTACTGATAGTCATTATCAACAGATTATCGACACTGATTGTCATTAGCGAATTGTTGCCGCTAGTTGTCGTTAGCGCCATCCATTATTTGCCATAATTTGAATGGCTAGTTTTTGCGATTCTCCAAGCTTGCTGATTGATACGTTATCTGGATTGAATCGACCAAATGCCTCTAGTTGGCTCGACGTTCCAAAACCATTTAAAGGATATTCGTATGTTGGTCCAGCAATTGAGGAGCTGCCTTTGGGCGATGTTAGATAAGTAATCAATGCAATGGCTTCATTTTTGTTTTTGGCAGACTTTGCCATGCCGGCAGCACTAATGTTCACATGGGCAGGATTTGGCATGATTAGCTTGATTGACTTGGTTAGTTGCTGATCATTTTTTCCACTTGCACCCGCTTGCATCCGGGCTAAGTAATAATGATTAACCACACCTACTGCACACTTTCCCTGTCCTACAGCTCTGATCAATGATGTATCTCCGCCGAAAAATGGTTGATTGACATTTGCGACCATATTTTTAACCCAGTTTGTTGCATTAGTTTGCCCTTTTAAGACAATTTGATCTGCCACAAGAGACTGATTATATACGTTTTTGCGTTTGCGAAGGCATAGCTTTCCTCTCAGATTTGTTTTGGCTAGGTCTGCGTATGTTTTGATGCTATTTGGATCAACGAGCTTTGGATTAGCAATGATTGCTCTCACACGACGCGTGAGGCCAAACCATTGGTTCCCTGGATCTCTATATCGTGCTGGAACATTCTTTTTGATTTGTTCTGATTGAATGGGCGCTAATAGTCCTTCTTTTGCGGCATTGTTAATACGAGCAGCATCCACAAGTAAAATGACGTCTGCATTTGAGTTCTTTCCTTCGCGTTTCAGTCTTTCAATTAGAGTGATGCCTGTTGCTTCAATTAATCGAACCTTAATCCCAGTATTTTCGCTAAATTTTTTAAAAACCTGACGATCAGTGTTGTAGTGCCGACCTGAGTAAACGCGAACTTCTTTGGAGAGGCCAGGTAGTGTGATGGCTAGCGGCATTCCTAATGCCAAGACAGCCAGCAAAAACGATGATTTACCCATCACAGCACTTAGTTTTTAAGATCTTATTGATTGACCGGCTTCAGGTCTGTCGAATGTTACGCCCTTGAGTGAATCAAATGATACAAGACCTTTTGGCTGTCTTTAGTGGTTTCTTTCTTTCACTATGGATTTTCTGACATCGGAACTTTTCGGCCCTGAACAGACGCGCCAAATGTACGGTGAATTGAGCAACAGTGAGTCGATATGGCTTGATGGGCGACTCACTGCTGGAGAGCATGCAGCCCTTGTTAAGCACAATCGTCAACTTGAACCCTCCTCGGCGTTGGCAACGTCGATTGCCGAGATCGTTGAGCAAACAATCATCGCCAGCCCTCTCCTGAAGAGTTACGCACTGATTCGTAAGGTCCATAGCATCCTGATTTCACGAAGCGAAGCAGGAGACGGATATGGATGGCATGTTGATAATCCATTTTCTAAACATGGACGTCGTGATCTTTCTTTTACTCTTTTTTTGAGTGATCCTTCTGTTTATGATGGGGGAGAACTTACTTTTCAGCTTTTACAGGGTTCGAAAGAGATTCGTCTTCCTGCTGGTCATATCATTCTTTATCCGAGCTCATCCTTGCACTGTGTTCAACCGGTCACTCGTGGTGCACGACTGGTCTGTGTTGGTTGGATTGAAAGTTATATTCAATCTTCTGAAGATCGATCGATGTTATTTAATTTAGATGCTGGGGCTAAAGGATTGTTGGCTCGGCACGGACGTTCTGACGAACTGGATTTAATCTTTCAATCGTATGCCAATGCTGTCAGGCGTCTTTCTGGGCGGTAAAGTGCTTTTTGTTACCTCATTAAGTGCTTGATGCTGTCTTTTTCCGGCTTGACCTTTTCATAATAGTTTTTTATCCATTAATTATGGCCAAGAGTTCGCCCGTATCTGTTTTTCTTGCTGCCACATCATTGCTGGTGGCTTCCGCCTCTGCTGGTCTCGTTGCTCAAGCTAACCCTGCTGGCGGTCTTACAGAATGGTCTACTGATCAGTCGGTGGATGAAAAAAGTATTCCCGATGCTGATGCCCGTGCCTTGAATAAAAAGGCTATGGAAGAGGATGTTTGCGTTCCTATCGGAGAAGGTGAAAACTGCTGGTAGTTTTCACCGGCCTTTGAGAGCTGCTATTTTGCAGATCTCAATAATTGATTTATGGGCGCCTGAGGGCGCTTTTTTGATGATCAACATTTTAAACCTGATAGATCTAATTTAATGGTTATTATCTGATTTCTTTGATTTGTTTTGCAAAAAAAAAGCGCCCACTAGGGGCGCTTTTGTGAAATCAACTAACTAAAGCTAGTTGTCAAATCAGAATTTGAAGGTTGTTTGTACAAGAGCTCCAAACTTATTAGATCCATCAACGTCAACGGTTTGGTTTTTGTCGTAACCGGCATTAGACCAGAACACAGCAGGCTTGATGCTGACGTTGTCTGTGACTTTGTAGTCATACCAGACTTCAAACGCGAAGTTTTCGTCTTCTGGATCACTATCACCTTTGACCTCAGTTGCGTAGCTGGAGTAGCTACCAACTGCAGCTCCCAGTCTGTTGCCTTCGATGAATACATCATCCCAGCTCAGACCAACCATCCAGCCGAAGGTGTCTTCGACGGATCCTTTCGCGTCTGCATCAGAAGTACCAAAATCAATACCACCACTAATGGTTGGTACAAGTCCGGATTCTTCTGGTGACCAGTAGCTACGAAGTCCGAAGACGTTTAAAGCTTCGTCTTGATTCTTGGCCGCTGGTGTTGAATAACCCATGGCTGGATCAGAACCGTCTGCACCCTGTTTGTGTGCAAAAAGGCCAGAGATATACCATTTGCGGTTGCCGTAACCGACTTGGCTTAGGAAGTAGCCATCAGTTGCCGAACCAAACATACCCTTGGTGGAATCACTGCTGGCGCCTTCACCGCCATCAGCAACGTAGTTGGCAGCAACGTTAAAAGCAGCTTCACCCGGAGCTACGTTTTGACGCCATTGGATACCTGCGCCTTGACCCGTGCTGGCACCCATAAGTGCGCCATAACCACCAAGCTTGAATGCTTTCAAGATTGGTTTGTAGCGAGTAGGTGTCTCAACCATGTAGTAGTTCTCAACCAAGGCACCAAGGGTTACCTTGAACTCCTCACCAACTGGGAATGAATACCACAGTTTGTCGACTTTCAGAACATTGTCGCTTGACTTCTGATCCGATAATTGTGAGTCCTTCTCACCCCAAACATTTGACATGTTTCCTGTTCTCAATCTCGTGTAAAGAAGATCTTTACCCGTGAATGATGTATTCAGGTTGAGGGTGTAGCGGTAAGACATGCTTACGTTGTCATTTTCGCAGCTGCCTCCATCTTCGTTGCAGTCATTACGGTCCTCATAAGAGACACCACCAAGGAAGAAGTCGGCTTGTCCCTTGAGCTTGGTGGTGGTGGAGAACTGAGTTGCTTCCAGTTCGCCAACGCGAGCTTCGATGCCATCAACGCGTCCGCGGAGGGTGGCGAGTTCGGTTTCGAATTCTGAGATCAAACGACGCAGTTGATCGGTGACTTCAGTGACGCGGTCGAGACATGCGTTCAGCAGTGCTGCAGCCTCGTAACGGGTCATTGCCCGGTTGCCACGGAAAGTGCCGTTGGGGTAACCAGCGACGCAGCCGTACTGCTCAACCAAATTGCTGAGCGCCTGATAGGCCCAGTCGGTTGGGTAAACGTCGGAGAATTGGGTAACGCTGGTGACTTGGTCGGCAGAAGCCGCGTAGTCAGAAACGCCGTTGATGTTGAGCTCAGCGGCATTGGCGCCGGAGGCCAGAAGGCCTAGGGCAGCAGGAGCCACCAGCAGTTGCTGGAAAAGTTTCATTAGTTCCTCACACAGGAATGCTCAATTTTTTTGAGCAGACTTAGTTTGCGTTGTGAAGAAGGTATTCGTCGTAACAAAACCATACGCGTCGGTGTGTCATTTGATCGCTTTTTGGGTTCTGTTTGTCGTTTCTGGGGCTTCACGCTTTGTCTGGCGTCGTTATGGGTGTGCTTTTTAATTCGCCAAGGAGTGCTTTTCTTTCATTTGACTACCGCCCTTGATTTTGGCAGGGTCATGCTCTTGTAATTTAGAAATCAAGGGCAGAACTTGAGGCGAATTACTCTGTGGATGATTTTTCAGCTTCTAAAATTCTTTTGAAAAAGCCTAATAAGAAGAAAGGTTGTAAAAAATCAAAGTGTTCAAAGTGGAAGGGCAATTCCTGTCGCTGTGGTCGAGATTAATTGGTAATCTTTTACGACGAGTTCACCTTTCATTTCGTCGATCGAAATAACCCCTTTCTCTTTCAGTACCCCCAACGTTCGGCTGACTGTCGAACGAGTGGCCCCGATCATTTCGGCGAGACGTGAATGGGACAGTAAAAATTCAAGTTTGTATCCCTCTAGAGTTCGGATTCCAAGCTTTAGGATTAAGAGCCTGAGCAATGATTTGAGTCGTTCTTCTGTTTTTATTGGATGTCTTACCTTATAAAGTTGAAAAATCCATTCTTGCAGAAAATCATCACTTGCTGTATAAATTTTTTGTTCGTTGTTGATCTTGATTATGGATTCTGCGATGGCTTCGATTTGTATATTTTCAGAATTGGGATGGTGAAAAGTTCCATTGTCTAGAGAGGAAATTAGCGCCACTGTGATTTCTGGATTGATTTCGCTTGCAACGGTTGATAAGCGAATGATCCCTTGCTCCACAAATATTGTTGTCGACCAGTTGTTATTAGGCCTGCTGAGGATAAGCCTCTGCCCTGCTTGAAGAACACATGAATCCTGCGGTCTTGAGAGTGATCTATTGCTTGTACTTATTGCCATTCAAGCTTGTAGCAATTGGCATAACAAGAAGTGCCGAGAGCTATAGCTCGTTGTCCTTTGACCGTCATTAATACTTATGTACTGAAAGTAGCCAGCATGCTTTTGCCACGACTTGCGATTCCATTTCTATTTTTAATTGTAGCTTGCGCGTTCTGCTCTGTGAGATATGAGCCATTTCGTTCTGATTCAGGCTCTAGCAGCCAATTGACGTCTCGGTTATCCACATGGTTTGGGACGAGTCAACTTGCTTGAGTAATTCCATGTGCTCGTTTGTTATTGCCTGAGCATTCTCATGATTTCCGGCTAAAGAATGCATTGATATTCTGTTTAGGCACCAATTTCTAATGTCTGTTAAATGGTGAGTTCTTGCAAAAGAACGTTCATATTCGAAGATTTGCATGGTCTATTCTTGCTTTATATCTATAATTGCTTTGTAATTGTTTCTTGGCTTTTTAAATCTTGCAGATGCTGGTGATATTTGTTGCTTCTCCTTCGCTTCAATTGTTTGTTTGTACCGATTATTTTAGCTCGGCTCCTGGATAGCCTCTTGGCGTCACCATGCGCCCATCTTTGCTGTAACTGCTGCTGTTCCCGATCAGTAGAACAGTCAGCATGTCGATCTGTTGCGGGTTAAGGCCGCCAAGAGTTGTGATCCGAATCTCTTCTTCGTGTCGTCCTAGCTGTCGAGCGATCGCAACTGGAGTGGTTTCCTGTCGATGTTGAAGCAAGATTGTCTTGGCCTTTGCCAATTGCCAATCCCTCCCTTTCGAACGCGGGTTATAGAGAGCAATAACAAAATCTCCGAGCCCTGCTCCTTGGATGCGTTGTTCAATCACGTCCCAGGGTGTGAGTCGATCGCTGAGACTAATGGTGCAAAAGTCATGCATCAATGGTGCGCCTGTCTTCGCCGCCGCGAGCTGCAGAGCTGAAATGCCAGGATGCACTTGGAAGTGAGGTCTAGAGGCTTCTGGTTTTTGAAGCCATAGTTCGAGCGCCAGACCTGCCATGCCGTAAATCCCACTGTCGCCTGATGAGATCAGAGCAACTTTTGCTCCTTGGCTGGCCAGCTCAAGTGCTTCTGAGCATCGATCCCACTCTTTGGTGAGTTGCCCATCGAATCGAACTTGATCCGGTCGTCGCAATGGTTCCAGCAAATCCAGATACAGCTCGTATCCCACCCACGCCGTACAGCGTTTTAACGCGCTGCTTGCAGCACCACTCATTAGAACCGGATCTCCGGGACCACTCCCAATGAGGTGGAGCTCTCCTTGATTCGCCGCTATTGGAGCCGCACTTTCGGCAATGGCGATGGTGACGGCTCCCTGCTCAGAGTCGTTCGCATGGTGAATGCGTTTGCTTTGACGGAGAGTCCCGCTAACCCCCACCGTGAGCAGAGCAGCAGCTTCCGCGACTGATGCCGTACCCATTTCTAAATACACCGCTTGAGACGGAGTTGGTACAGAAACAACGGTTAGGTCTTCAGCTGTATGGGTGCGTAATGGCCAGTCGTAATTTTGACAAAGAGCGAGCAGTGCTGGCTCATCAGCTTTGCGATCTGCAGTTGTCAATCCGGCAACTGCTTCGATTGCCAATCCCGCTTCATCGAGGGCTTGGTGAAGCGCACGATCAATAAGGCTCTCGCTGGTGCTGCGTTCGCAGCCCACCCCGATCCAAAGCGTCGGCGGATGCCATGAGCAACCACCGACGCTTTGGGGGCCGATGAAAAGGTCCCAATCGTCTGTCTCAACGAGCTCGAGCCCGGGGCTAGCAGAGGTCTTCAGCCAATGTTGATGGCCGCTGGTTTGTCTGATTTTTAAGGGCTTTTTGTCGGCTTGATCTTTCATGAGTTGGCGCCATGCTTCCACCGTTCCGCTGCGGCGCCAACCCCAACCTTTTCCAAAACAGTCGATGGGAAGGCGTTGCTCGTGGGAGCAAGCGCCTGTGATAACTGCTGTGCCTCCGATTTTTGCGGCTAGTTCCAGGGCCTGTTGATCTGCCCCACTGCTATGCCCACCAAGAAGTGGGACGACGTAGTTCCCTCTTGGGTCAACGACCAACACCGCAGGGTCGATGCTCTTTCCTTGAATCAGCGGGGCAATTAACCGTGTTACGGCCCCTATCGATCCCACGACAAGGATGCCCTGGCCTTGTTGCCATTGATGGGCAAGCTCAGACTTCAAATCGGCATCATGCGGAATGACGCGTTCGATGTGGCCATAAGAAGCGAGTCTTTGTAGGAGAGCGTCGCTGCTAGAGGAGAGGCCAAAGCCCGCAAAGTTGATATTCGAGGGGGTAGTCAGGGCTTCAGGAACTGTTCAGGGCTTTCGCAAGCTGCCGTCGTCATTCAGCAACTCTCGTGCTGATCCTCCCAGGCGACTGGTCGGTACGAGGCGCTCTTCTGATGCCGAAGGAACAGGCATGGATGGCTTGTCACGTTGATGGCGTGGCGCTTGATCTGATGCCCTTGGCTCATTTGGGGGTGCGATCTCCTCACTCACAATGTCCTCCTTGACAACGTCTTCATCCATAACGTCCTCCCTGACACCGTCCTCCCTGACATCGTCGGGGGCTTGTTTATAGGCCGATTCATCTGTCTGTTCTGGTGTGTCCTGCTCATCGACCAACGCATCATTCCTGGAACTTGATGTGGGATCAGATTCGATGAGAGTCGTGGCCCCCTTTTTGTTGTCTGCAGCTTTTTCCGTCTCTGGCGCTTTTGCTGCCTCCGGCACATTTTTGGCGCCGGATGTTGACTCGATGTCTGAATCCGGTTTGGCGTCGTCCCCGTTAAGCGATTCGGACACTGCTTTTGCTGATGAGACTGGTTTTGCTTCTGGTTTTGTTGCTCTATTCAGTAATGGCTCAGGTTTGTCTATTGCTTCTGGTTCTAAGTCTGCGGAAGGGATGCGAGGTGCTCCGCTAAGCCGTGTGAGCTCTTCCTCAGTTAGTTGGGCTTTGAGCCACGTCGGGGATGTCGCTTTTTGGCCTGATTGATGGATCAGCCTGTTGTTGAATTCAGGCGTGATCGGCTCGCCCACTCCGTTCAGGAGCTCCATTTGCACCAAGTTTCCACGGCTGGAGGAATTCCCCTTCAGCCAAAGTGCTTCTTGGTGATCCACCAAAAAACTGTCTCCATCAACGCTGAGTCGCAACCGCCAGCGACCGTCACCATCACGCAGGTTTTGGAGGGGAGCATTCCAAATAAGCCAATCCAAAAGCAGTGGTTGCAGGGCTGGATCTGCCGAATTCGTCACAGGAACAAGCCATGGCGCGTTGCTGCCTGGCTGCGTCCCTTCCATGCGTTGCCATAGATGGAATCGTCCCTGAAGGTTGGCGCCAGGAGTTTTCACGGCCTCGCCCCAGGGGTATGCAGCCCAAGCGCTGAAGCGATGGCTCCCTGGAGCGAGATCGTTCAGCCTCACACTCACTCGATTGGCCTCGAGTTCGTGTAGCTGACGTGGCGGTTGATTGTCGATTTGGACCACAACGTGTGGTCCAAGACCCAGTTGGTCATCTCGACAGATCGGCCAGTTTTTCACGTCCAAAATGAGTTCAACTGTGTCGGCGTTGATCACGCTGTCGTCAGTTGGGGTGACGAGTCGCAGATTCGGTTGATAGCGCTGCAGTTTTTCGCGCAGTTGTTGAACGGCGCCAGGGGGAGCGACTTCTTGTAACCGTTCCGATGGTGGCTTGCTCTCCATGGATGTTTGCTTATTGACGCCCCCACGGAGCGGCCAGGTTGGCAGGGCCAACCCTGCAACTGGCATGCCTGTGATGAGCAGTATCGCCATCAGAAACGCCATGAATGGCATTAGGCCTGGGCGTGACATGGCGTGTCAGTGCAATGAGTTTATTTTGACGGGCGGAACGCCATTGAACAGAGTTCTTATCAAACAGGACGATTAATTGAGTTGAATTGTATGAAACAAGCTCTGCCTTTCTTAATTTTGCTGGCCTGCTGGGATTCTACAGAGCCCTGTCACTGACTGGTTAGCGGCAGGATTGAACCTTTGTAACTCCGGTGGCGGAATGGTCGTGGTCCGCTCCTATGCTTTTTTCAGCGGTCCCCTCTTTGGGGCCCCAGCTTCAGTGCAGTAAAGGGGTTTCGGCTTCCTTTCATGCATTGACGCCCGACCATTGTTCCCTTGCGGAGCTGTGTTCGGGGCCCCGACGAGCTTCGGTTCGTCGGAGGGGTGGCCCACCACCTCGATCCCGTCCCTCGAGGAACGACTCGATGACCATCAGCCCACCTGAACGTGGGAGTGACGCGAAGAGCCAGGTTGAAAAGGTTGACAATCCAGCAACCTTTGAATTGTTCGGCAAGCCCGGACATTTCGACCGAACTCTCGCGAAGGGTCCCAAAACCACAACTTGGGTTTGGAATCTTCACGCCAACGCTCACGATTTCGACGCTCATACGAGTGACCTCCAAGAGGTCTCTCGGCGAATCTTCTCAGCTCATTTCGGCCATCTGGCCGTCATCTTCATCTGGCTGAGCGGCGCTTTCTTCCACGGCGCACGCTTTTCCAACTATTCCGGATGGCTTGCTGATCCCACCCACGTGAAGCCCAGTGCTCAGGTGGTGTGGCCAATCTTCGGCCAGGAAATCCTGAACGGTGACATGGGAGCCGGTTTTAACGGCATCCAGATCACTTCAGGTCTCTTCCACGTTTGGCGTGGATGGGGCATCACCAGCGAAACTCAACTCATGGCTTTGGCCATCGGTGCGTTGGTGATGGCCGGACTCATGCTTAACGCTGGAGTTTTCCATTACCACAAGGCAGCGCCAAAGCTGGAGTGGTTCCAGAACGTGGAGTCCATGCTGAACCACCACCTGGCAGGTTTGCTGGGTCTTGGCTCGCTGTCATGGGCAGGGCACCTCATCCATGTGTCCCTCCCTGTCACCAAGTTGATGGATGCCATTGATGCCGGCGAACCGCTGGTCTTAAACGGCACCACCATCGCCTCGGTGGCTGACATCCCTCTCCCCCATGAGTTCTTTAACCAGGACTTACTGGCACAGCTTTATCCAGGCATTGGTTCTGGTGTTTCCGCTTTCTTCTCAGGTAACTGGGCCGCTTACGGGGACTTCCTCACCTTCAAAGGTGGGTTGAATCCAGTAACAGGAAGCCTCTGGATGACCGACATCGCTCACCACCATGTGGCGATTGCTGTCTTGTTCATAGTTGCCGGTCATATGTACCGGACCAACTGGGGCATTGGTCATTCAATTAAGGAAATTCAGGAGAATCAGAAGGGCGATCCCCTCCTGTTCCCTGCACCGAATGGTCACGATGGGCTCTATGAGTTCATGACCACCTCCTGGCATGCCCAGTTGGCCGTGAACCTGGCAATGCTTGGTTCGCTGAGCATCATCGTTGCTCAGCACATGTATGCGATGCCTCCTTACGCGTACATGGCGGTTGACTACCCGACTCAAATCGGATTGTTCACCCATCACATTTGGATTGGTGGCTTCTTAATTGTTGGTGGAGCGGCCCACGCCGCTATTGCCATGGTTCGTGATTACGACCCGGCAAAACACATCGACAACGTGCTCGATCGTGTGCTCAAGGCTCGCGATGCGATCATTAGTCACCTCAATTGGGTGTGTATCTGGCTCGGAGCCCACAGCTTCGGCCTTTACATCCACAACGACACCATGCGTGCCCTGGGACGTCCTCAGGACATGTTCAGCGATAAGGCGATTTCAATTCAGCCAATTTTCGCTCAGTGGATCCAAAACGCACACGCGGCAGCGGCGGGTAGTACTGCTCCCAACGCTCTTGCTGGTGTGAGTGAAGTGTTTAACGGTTCTGTTGTGGCTGTCGGCGGAAAAGTCGCAGCTGCTCCAATGCCCTTAGGCACCGCTGACTTCATGGTGCACCACATTCATGCCTTCACGATTCACGTGACGGTTTTGATCCTGCTGAAGGGCGTTCTGTATGCCCGTAGCTCTCGTCTGATTCCAGACAAGGCAAACCTCGGGTTCCGCTTCTCCTGCGACGGCCCTGGTCGTGGCGGTACATGTCAGGTGTCGGCTTGGGACCACGTGTTCCTTGGCCTGTTCTGGATGTACAACTCTCTCTCGATTGTTATTTTCCACTTCTCTTGGAAGATGCAAAGCGACATTTGGGGGACAGTGAATGCGGATGGTTCTGTTGCGCACATCACCAACGGGAACTTCGCTCAGAGCGCCATCACCATCAATGGTTGGTTGCGTGATTTCCTGTGGGCTCAGGCCGTACAGGTTATCAACAGCTATGGATCGTCCACCAGTGCCTACGGAATCATGTTCCTAGGTGCTCACTTCATCTGGGCTTTCAGCCTGATGTTCCTGTTCAGTGGCCGCGGCTATTGGCAGGAGTTGATTGAGTCCATTGTTTGGGCCCACAACAAGTTGAAGGTGGCTCCCGCCATCCAGCCCCGTGCTCTCTCCATCATCCAAGGCCGTGCAGTGGGTGTTGCCCACTACCTCTTGGGTGGTATTGCGACCACTTGGGCTTTCTTCCACGCCCACATTCTTGTGGTCGGCTGACCTCACCTGACCTCTCCCTCTAATGGCAACGAAATTTCCTTCGTTCAGCCAGGGTCTGGCCCAGGACCCGACAACCCGCCGTATTTGGTACGGGATCGCCACGGCTCACGACTTCGAGAGCCATGACGGAATGACGGAGGAGCGGCTTTATCAAAAGCTCTTCTCCACGCATTTCGGCCATCTCGCGATCATCGGCCTGTGGGTTTCGGGAAACCTGTTCCACATCGCCTGGCAGGGCAACTTCGAGCAGTGGGTCGCCGACCCGCTGCACGTGCGCCCCATCGCTCATGCAATTTGGGATCCCCACTTCGGTCAAGGCGCCATTGACGCCTTTACCCAAGCGGGTGCTTCCTCCCCGGTGAATATTGCCTATTCAGGCCTTTATCACTGGTTTTACACGATCGGCATGACCACGAATGCCGAGCTGTACCAAGGATCCATCTTCATGATGATCCTGTCGGCTTGGGCCCTATTCGCTGGTTGGTTGCACTTGCAACCCAAGTTCCGCCCTTCACTTGCTTGGTTCAAAAACGCTGAG
>QCVD01000026.1 GCA_003208835.1 Synechococcus sp. AG-683-C23
TTGCTGGATAAGCTTCATTTGTTCCACTCCCAGTGCAATTTAAATCTATCGGAGATTAATTGAGAAATCAGTCCTAGTCTATATTTTGTCCTTATGACAACGTATTGACATCATAATTTCTGTTGAGCTTTTGGGGTGGGTCTGTTTTAACGTTCGCTAGATGATTCTCGTTAAAAAGTGATATTTTTTACGTCAAGTGGTTTTATTCTTGAGTTTCTGGCTCACGTATTTGGCCAATGATTTGATCGTCTGCTGATCAGGTTTCACCGCATTCAAGTAGTTTTATTGAATTCTTTAATTGCCCAATGTCTTGAGCATCTTTTGTCGGATTTCTTGCCATGTTTTGGTTTTGGGTTGTCGTATTCTGGTCTAAAATTACGTTAAATGATTAATTTTGTATATTTGAACTCATGAGTTTTATGTACTGCCTTGTCGGTGTTCGTTATCGGTTATCTAATCTTGGCGTTCACTTGGTTGGCTATTGGCATTGGCTCCTATTTGCACTAACTTAGTTATCGCCGATGCTAATGATTTTCTATGTTCGTCATCTTGTCTCTCTGCATTATTCATCATTTTGATTGATGATGCTCCTGTTTTGAGTCACTAATGTTGTTTGGCTTGTTGGATTGATTGCCATTTTTTCAACGTTTGCCAGATGTCAGCCCTCATGGAGCAGGTGTAATCGTCCGGATAACCTTGGTGCTCTGCCAGCAAGTCGTGAATCGTTCGGGTCACTCTTTATCAACTCTTCTTGGTATCCGTGATGTCTGAAGAAGCATGGAAATTTTGGGTGGATTGCGGTGGCACGTTTACCGATTTAATCGGCTGCGATCCCTCAGGGAGACTGCACATTCGAAAAGTTCTCTCCGATGGTGTTGGGGGAGATCCTGCGGTTCAGGTGATTCGGGAGATGTTGGCGATTTCCCCCGGGGAACCTATCGATCATGCGTTGATCTGCAGCGTTCGTCTAGGGACCACTGTCGCCACAAATGCGCTTTTGGAGCGCCGCGGTGCACCACTCGTTTTGCTCACCAACAGTGGTTTGGCTGATCTGTTGCGCATCGGGGATCAGCATCGCGCTGATCTCTTCGCTCTTGACCAGCCCGCGCGCCCATTTTTAGCGAGCGAGGTGGTTGAAGTTCCGGGCCGTTTGGATGCCAATGGCACTGAGTTGAAGACGCCCCTTTGGTCTGATGACTTGCGGTACCGTCTCGCTGCGCTTCGGGCCAGTGGTTTTGATGATGTGGTGGTGGTGTTGCTGCATGCCCATCGCAATCCCGCCCACGAGTTGCAGTGTGCTGATGAACTGAAGCACTTGGGTTTCCCCCGGGTGGTGTGTTCTCACCAGGTCAGCGTCATGCCACGCCTCGTCCCCCGTGGTCAGACGGCACTGGTGGAGGCGTCTGTTGCTCCCGTGCTGCACGGTTATTTGCAGCAGGTGCAGAGGGCTCTTGGCTCATCGACTCCCCTGCGGGTGATGGCATCGAGCGGCGCTTTGCAATCGGTCGAGGGCCTGATGGCTAAGGACACCATTCTTTCGGGCCCCGCTGCTGGGATGGTCGGAGCGATCGCTGCGGCTCGGGCATCTGGCTTCGAGGGGGTGCCTGTGCTGGGGTTCGATATGGGTGGCACCTCCACCGATGTGTTTTGTGTTGCGGCTGCGGAGGATGCGGCCCTGCGTCTCGTGCAGGAGCAAACGGATATCGCTGGCCTCCAACTTCTGGCGCCGCGCTTACCGATTGAAACGGTGGCTGCTGGTGGGGGATCGGTGTTGCAGAGGGATGGCGATCGCCTGCGGGTGGGCACGCGCTCGGCGGGCGCTCGGCCTGGACCCGCCTGTTATCGAGCGGGTGGGCCGCTCACGATTACCGATACCAACCTGCTGTTGGGGAGGCTGCAGCTTCATCGTTTCCCCTGCGTGTTTGGTGCGCAGGGGGATCAACCACCAGATCTTGGGGTGGTGCAACAACAGTTTGAGGCGTTGGCCACCGACCTTGGTCAACGGTTAGAGCAGTTGGCAGAAGGTGCCTTGCAGCTCGCGATCGAGCGAATGGCAGCCGCGATTCGTCGTGTGTCCTTGCATCGTGGGCAAGACATTCGCGGTGGTGTGTTGGTGGCCTATGGCGGCGCCGGCGGGCAGCATGCTTGCCGGCTTGCCGAAGAGCTTGGCCTGGCTTCGGTGTTGCTGCATCCCATGGCCGGCGTCTTGTCTGCCTATGGAATGGGCCAGGCCCGCCAACGTCGACGGCTGCAGGTCCATCTTGGAGCGGAGCTTTCTGATCAGTTGCTTGTAACCCTGCAGCAGCACGTTCACGAGCTCACGCAGCAAGCGCTGCAAGAGTTGGCTGATCAGGGGGATGGATCGGAGGGTTTCCAGGATCAAGCGTTGGTTTGGCTGTTTTTGGAGCTGCGCTATCCCGGTGCCGAGCAGACCCTGATGCTGCCCTTCAACGAGGAGATGGGGCCGTCTGCGTTGGTGACGGCATTCCAGGAGAGGCATCAGCAGCGCTTTGGCTACTGCATCCGTTCTGAGCAGTTGTTAATGGTGGAGATGCTCAATGTGGAGGTGGCTGCCCCGCAGCAGTTTCAACCGCCAGGTTTTAACGCCACTGCCCAGCAATCGGCTCGGGATGTAGTGCCCCAGCGCGTTCAAATGCATCTGCGCCACATGGGCTGGCAGAGCGTTTCCTTGTTCGATCGGGAGACGTTGCCCGTTGGCTGCTGCATCAAGGGGCCTGCTCTGATCGCTGAGGCGACGGGTTGCATCGTGGTGGAGGACGGCTGGACTGCCCGGGTGGATGGTGCCGCCGCTTTGGTGTTGGAGCATGCGTTCGTTCCTTCTGCAAAGCCAGAGAACTCAGCGCTGAAGCCGGTCGATCCAGTGCTGGCAGAGTTGTTTCGCCATCGCTTTATGGCGATCGCTAAGCAGATGGGGGAGCGCCTTCGCCAGACGAGTCGATCGGTGAATATCCGCGAACGGCTCGATTTTTCCTGCGCATTATTTGATTCCCATGGTGGTTTGGTGGCCAATGCGCCGCATATTCCAGTGCATCTCGGTTCCATGGGAGACAGCGTCCGTGATCTGCTCGAGCAGGTGGCTGCTGGTGCGGTGCCTTCTTTGCAACCCGGCGACACGCTGCTGAGCAACGACCCTTTCCATGGTGGTACGCATCTCCCAGACATCACGGCGATCACACCGGTGTTTTGTGGTGGTCTGAATCCCAGCTTCTTTGTGGCCAGCCGTGGGCACCATGCGGATGTTGGCGGGATCAGCCCCGGTTCCATGCCGTCGTTCAGCACCAGCATTGATGACGAGGGTCTGTTGCTGCGCAACCTGTTGTTTGTGCGTGATGGTGCGATCCATCTCTCAAATTGGGAGGCATCCTTCCGAGAGATGGCGATACAGCCACGCAATCCCCAGGAATTACTGGCCGATTTGCAAGCACAGGTCGCAGCCAACCAGGCGGGCATAGAAGGGCTTGAACAGTTGGTCGAGCGGGAGGGAGAGGCTTTGGTGCAGCAACAAATGCAGGGGTTGCAACAGCATGCGGCGGATTGTGTTCGGCGTCTGATCTCTGGTTTGGCTGATACGAGCCATCAGTTGCAATTGGACGATGGCGCCATCCTTGCGGTGCGGATTGGCATCGTCCCTGATCAACAAAACAGTGATCAACAAAAGCTGGTGCTGGATTTCCGTGGAACATCGCAGCAGCGGCAGGGCAATTTCAACGCGCCGCTTTCGGTTACCCGTGCGGTTGTGTTGTACGTGATCCGTTGTCTTCTCGACGACGACATTCCATTGAACGAAGGTTGTTTTGCGCCGCTGGAGCTGCGGGTTCCGCTGGGTTGCATGTTGAATCCGGAGGCTCCAGCCGCTGTTGTGGCTGGAAACGTGGAGGTGTCCCAAGCCCTTTGCAATTTGCTGTTTGGTGCTTTTGGCGTGCTCGCCGCTGGTCAAGGCACGATGAACAATCTCAGCTTTGGCAATGACCGTTGCCAGTACTACGAAACGGTGGCCGGCGGCGGGGGCGCCGGTGAAGGATTGACGGGATCGATTGGCTTGCAATCGCACATGACGAACTCCCGACTCACCGATCCTGAGGTATTGGAAGCTCGCTATCCGGTGCGTTTGGAGCGTTTTGCAATCCGCTCGGGTAGCGGTGGTGATGGGTGCTGGCGTGGTGGTGATGGGCTGGAGCGCACCATCCGTTTCCTCGAACCGATGAGCCTGTCGCTGATCAGTGGCTCTCGGCGAGTGGCGCCCTTTGGACTCGAAGGCGGAACCAGTGGTGCGTGTGGGGTGAATCAGTTGATCCGTGCTGATGGAACGGAGGAGTCATTGCCTGGGGCGGTTCAGTTGCGGCTCAATGCAGGAGATGCGATCCAAATGCTCACCCCCGGTGGTGGTGGATTTGGAGCGTCCGTTCAGGCTGGGGGCCAACTTGGTTGATGGTCCAATTGCATTGATTGGTCAATCATTGATCGGCGATGTTCGTTGGATGGCATAGCTACAAACCCAGCAAAGTAGTTTGTTCCGATACAACTCTCCGCTGCAATTCATCCATGAGGAATATGCAAGTTGTGCTCGTAATCTTTACGGGAAGCTGATGATGCTTTTATTGTTCGGAGCTTCCAGTATCCAGTCTGTTAAGTGAAACAGCGGTCGACATTTTTGAACATTGTTAGCGTCCCAATGAATGCATTGGATGTCGATCGTTTCAGGTCAGAGTTGTGGGGGCGTGATCCTGACAAATTTTGCGGCAAGAATCAAATCAGCTTGCGTTAACCCGTTCACTTTATGGGTATAAATCGTCGTATCAGCGCGTCCCCATCCGAGGCTAAATTCTGCATGGTGACCTTCCTGTTCGCAAATCTGTCCTGCAGCATTCACCCAATCGAGTGCACTTTGAAAGTCTTTAAAGCGAAGCGTTCGGCTGAGATGGTGGTTGTCGATAACCGACCAACCGGGAAGTTCAGGAAGTGCCGCCTCGAGCTCTGATGCGGTGAGTGTGGGAGCACCTATTTGGCATGGTGAACATGACTGATGGGCTAAGTCCAAAATGAAAGCCGCCTCGAGAGAACACGCCTTCATCAGCATGGCGGTAAAGAGTCCATCTGTGGTTGGTTCTTAGGATTGATGCCATGGACGATTTTGATGCCACGTCGATCACGCTCTGCTGCGTTGCTTTGGCATCAACAGCCTCGGTGCTGTTGTACGGATTTACACGCACAACTCGCAACGAGATCCAGCGAACCCAAATGCGTCGCATGTGCAAACGGTTGAATCAAATGTTTCCGGGTCAAAAGAATTGAGACGGCCTAGCCGTTTCGACTCCTAGAGCATTTCTGGTCGTAGCCGGCTAGGTCGGTAAGCAATCACAAATTGTTGATTGATTTTGCCGTCGTGCTTAACGGCGGTGATCAGGTCTTCTCCCGTGTTCCAAACCCAAATTTGTTCATTTTCTTGTGGATCGGTTGAGCTGGTGCTGAGCGGAGATCCATGGCGGGCACGAAGTCCTGCCAATACCTCGATTATGTCGTCGATGGCGAATTAATAGGCCAACGACTGGAGCCCAGCCTCCGGGGTGAGATCAAACGTCACTTGCGAGACAGGGAGGCGATCCAGCATCACGTTTCGCGCGATGAAGCGATCTGGATGCGTTGTGTTGGCTTGATGGACTTCACCGAGATGGGCGCGAACCTGGTCGAGGGGCATGCCCCAGGCCAGACCTTCAACGCAAGCCTCTACGGGTTGGATTCCCCAGAGGATGATCAGTGACGCGATCAGGCTGATTACCGCTGCTTGCAATCGTTTCAGCATCACAGCCGTTATCACCCCTGCTTTCTGCCGGGCTGAGTTCCCGGGTCGTTAAAAAGAATCTGGAAGAAACAGGGTGTATGTGTTAGATCGATGGGAGATCGGGGCATGCTTTTTACAGCTTGATTGAAGGGGTCGAATGTCGATCCCTTAAAACGAATGACGCTGAATGATTTAAAGGCTGATCTCACCTCTCGTCTGGGAAAGACAGTTGACGCCCTTTGTACGAGAGATGGAACGATCGCATTAGCGATCGAGGATTTATATCAACCATCACCGGCGGGGTTTGGAGGGAAGTTGTTTTTAAAAGATGGCTCACAATTCGCTTGGGAGCTTTGGCTGGAAGATGGGGAAAGCTGGAACTTCCATGCAAGACCCTTGGGTAGTGAGAATCTCCAATGACTGGTCTTGCAGTCGCTTAACAATTCAGTTCTCCGCTGCAATGGTTGCCATGGTTGATTCGGGCTTGCTGAAGGGTTTAATCACACGATTGCGTCAATATTTGTTGTGGGTGATTCCCCTGTTCATGGTGGCTTTGGGATCTCCATTGGCGGCGTTGGCTTCCACTGCTGGCCAGGAGGTTGTGGTGTTTCGTTCAGCCGATTGCGAGTGTTGTAGAGCATGGGAATCGCATCTGACTGAGGCTGGTTTTTTGGTTCAAGACCATGTCGCTGACGACATGAATGCCATCAAAGATGCCATGGGATTGCACGCAGATTCGACGTCCTGCCACACCGCGAGCTTGGCAGGTTATGTGGTGGAGGGTCACGTACCAGCGGCTTCGATCGAAAGGATGCTGGCGGAACGTCCTGAGATCAAGGGTCTTGCGGCTCCAGGGATGCCAATGGGATCTCCTGGTATGGAGGTTGAGGGTATGGCTGCCGATGCTTTTGCCGTTTTTTCCATTGCCGCTGACGGCACAATGGCCGAATTTGATTTTTATGAATCTGAATGAACCATTGACGTTAATTGTGTTTAATTGACCAATGCATTGTGTATATTTATAGGCTCAACTGGATAGGCGTGAATGTTTCATGTTTGCACGTCCTGACCGCTATAGTGATTCATTAAAGACTCGTCATTGCTAGGTGCTATCTGAATAACAATTTCGACAAGAATCTGAGTTTTGCTGAAGAGATTCTTTGGTCTACACCTATGCTTAAACCTTGGTAATTCCTTATTTCTTTGAAGCGTTGAGGCGCCCAAGCCTTGGGTTGGCGTTGCGAAATCAAGTTCGACCCGTCGACGCTCTTGTTCTCGCGCCAGAGTGCATCTCTTACACGCGTTGTTATGGCAGATTCCCGCCGCACTGTCTTAATCACTGGAGCTTCCAGCGGCATTGGTTGTGTCACGGCGCATCTGCTGTTGGATCAGGGTTGGAATGTGTTTGCTGCAGCACGGCGTCAAGGGGCGATGGACTCTCTGCAAAGTCGGGGAGCTGTGGTGCTTCCCCTGGATGTTGCGGACGCTGAATCTCGAGAACAACTCGCCGCAGAGGTTCTCGATAAAACCGGCGGACAGCTGGATGCTTTGGTTAATAACGCTGGCTATGGAGAGGTGGGCCCCATGGAAACGATGGCGTTGGATCGCGCCCGTTCAATGTTTGAGGTGAACGTGTTTGGCTTGATGGGGCTGACTCAACTGCTTTTGCCCGCCATGCGTGATCGCCGTCGTGGCCGCATTGTCAACGTGTCGTCCATCGCTGGTCGCTTCGCGACTCCTGGTGCCGGTTGGTATTGCGCCAGTAAGCACGCTGTGGAAGCAATTAGTGATGCCATGCGTTTAGAGCTGCATCAATTTGGAATCCAAGTCGTGATCGTCGAGCCTGGTTTAATCCGCACCGGATTTGAACAGGCGTCGGCTGAATCGATGGATCAGGGGGGGAAGGATCCGATTTGGGGAGAGATGATGCGCCGGGTGGCGGCCGGATGGACGGAGAGCTTTCGAAAGGGATCGGACCCCCAGTTAGTGGCACGAACCATCGCAACGGCGCTTGAAACCAACCAGCCGAAATCCCGCTATTTGTGCGGAAGCGAATCCGAAGCGGTGCTGCTTCAACCGTTTGTGCCTGCGGGGCTCTGGGATGTTTTGGTGAGAAGGCGCCTGTTGGGTTCTTAATTCCTCAATCAATCACTTCAAGGCGGACTTTAATTTCACCAGCTCGCATCATGTTTAAGGCACTCGCTGCGCCATGGGCGAGATCAATCACGCGGTGATATTTAAATGGCCCTCTGTCATTGATTCGTACATTTACAGATCTGCCATTTTCTAAATTTGTTACGCGAACCATCGTTCTAAAGGGGAGTGTGCGGTGTGCAGCAGTCAGTGTTCCTTTCCGGAATGTTTCGCCATTGGCGGTTCGACGTCCATAAAAACCAGGTCCGTACCAGCTCGCAACTCCAACGCCGAGCTGTTTGAGTTTGGCGGCTGGCTGCTGTTGTTCTTGGAGGTAAGACTTTTGGTGATTAGGTTTTGGGAATGTACTGGGTTGGCTAAGCTTTTCAGAGAGCTGAGACTGATGTCTGATCGGTCCAATGACGAATTCTTCGCTAGAGGGACTGCCGAATGCTGGTGCTGCGATGAACAGGAACAACAGAATTCGATAATTCACCTTGAGTTGATGGAATCAATGATTCAACCGTATCAAAGATGACTTTATTGGCAATCCTTGCATGCGTTGTTGCTCGGTTCTGACTTTGTCTTAAGGCTAACTTTTATGCCGTACTATTTTTTGAATCGCTAACTTTCTTTCTGGAGTGTTGTCTGTGTTGCCGATGGATTGACTTGTTTTTGGTTTCATCTAAATCATTCAATTCCTTAGATTGAGATGCACCAATCATAAATCAACAATTGGATACGTGTTGCAGAGCAGTTGGAAGCTCCAGGGCAAACAGAGACGATGTTTTATAAGTGCCCGTGCGATTGCTCTCGGTGCACCAGATCCTTTGCAGGCCTTTGCCGTCGAAGACGATGTGGATTTCAACGGGTCTTGAGTCAGTCGATTGATGAGGTGATCACGACCTGTTATGGCTGAGGCTGCTCACAGCGGCTACCGACTTTTTCTATCGTTAACAGAATTCAAAGAAACACATGACGATTCCTTTTGGTGAAGTTCCCGAAGCCGAACGAGATGAGCAAATTGGTTTCTGGTGGAAAGACCGCCTCGAGTTCTTGGTTGATGAGCAGCGGGCAAAAGATGCTCGTGCTTTATATCTTGAATTTGAGAATGATTTGCAGGCCAGTTAAAATATTCGACTAAAAATTGTTGAATTTCTCTGTTCAAACTTCTTATTCATTGTTGAGATTAAGTTCGAGTTTTGCTTTTAAGGGCTGAGAGTTGTGATCGGTAAGGTTGGTGTCGCTTAACTCAAGATTGAAAAATAAGGCGGTTGGCGTAAGAAAGAATGGACCCGCGTGCCACGTGCCTTGATGCAATTTCACCGCTTCACCGGGTTGGACATTCACCAATTGCACGGTGATGTGGTCGAGTTGTTCGGATGCAAGCTTCGCCGAGGCCACGGCTAACCACCATGGTTTTGCATCCGCAGAGCTCAAACATTGGGTGGCTTGGGTATGTCGCGTCATGCTCCCGAGCATGGCTGGCCGACGCCGAAGACGCATCACATAGTAGCGCAGATTGGCCCCGTTGAATATCAGTTTGGCATCACTGATGCTGTGGGGTGTCATGTCGTCCACTGGAAGAATTGCCGTGCCAAACTGTTCAAAATTGCATTCGTTCAGGCGCAGGGAGGTCAATATTTCCATCCTGATGTCCTTTGGTTGGTCGTCTGGAAAGCGAGGTGAATGGTTGGCTCTGATTCCTGCTTTATTTACAGGTCGTCTTGAACATCCGTGGTGAGTGCATCTTTGCCTTGCCTTTTGGTTTTGTGTCTTTGGTGGAGAAGATTGCCGGATTAATTGGTTTGTCTGAAAAGCAATGCAATTCCAGAGATGCTTACAAGGATTGTGAGAATCCCAAGCACGATTGGGTAAAAGGGCTGAAGGTCGAACCATCCGAATTGTCCGGTATGAATCCTGAGCAACCAGAAAGCATCGATGTTTTGCTCAAGCAACAGGCTGTAGAGCGAACCTGTGGCAGCAGTGATCAGCAAGGGAGCTGCTGCAATGGGAACCACCCATCGGTGGACTCGACGAGCGCGGCGTTGGATGGAGGTGGAACGACTGCTCATTGACGTCTCATCTGTTGATGGAATTCACGTTCATCGGTACAGGGCATCCATTGCCCATTGCTTTGATGAACTTCAGTGCAACCAATTTTTTCAGCCTGCGTTAGCGCTTCCGCTTCGCTCGCATAGATCCCTTTGCGATGGGCATGGGCTGGAGATGCGCTGAAGGTTATAGCGACACTGATTGCTGTAATTAAGTTCATCACGACAGTGATATCTCGCTGGTTGGGAATGTTTGCCAATTTTTTAACTGAGATCGTCATTGGGTGAACTTTATCGCTTGTGGGTTGATGTTGGAAAGATATTAGATCTTAATTGCTTTGCCTGTATGGAGTGGAATCGTGGTCTCTTTTGATGGTTGATCTTTGGCTTTTGATTGGGTTTGCCTTGGCTTTGTATGCATTCACTTCGATGCCCCAGCAGGCACCTGCTCGACGCCCATGTTCAGTGAGGCAACCTGATTGATTAGTCGGTTAGCAAATCCTTCAGCATGGTCCCCAAGGCTTCGAGAATACTGACAGAGGGTTCCTTCTGCAGCATCGAAGACTTGATTTCTACATCCGACTCGAGTGAGACTTTTTTGAATGTTCCGGCTATTCGATCTTGTCGTTCACGATCTGATTGTTGATTTTTTCCTGCTCCCGATGCTCTTGGTCGAGCTTCTCGCCACCGGCGCGACTCCATTCCATCAGCTGCCGCAATTCCCCAGAGTCAAGCCATAGACCGTGTTCACGACAGCTATCAACCACAACACCACTGCGTTGACCCTGCAATTTTCGATGCATCAACGTTCGACAAACCGGACACGGACGGTATCTCCAGTCCTTCGGCTGGGATCGATTGGACTCCACTAAATTGTTGAGAAGTCGGTGATTGATCTCACTGGGCTGGCGCACATTGTGATCGAGAATCTGATCCAAGATCTCACGTTCTACAAAGATACCCAGGCAGTTGCTGCAACGACTGATCTTGAGATTGCCAGTGTTTGACCCATTGGCTATTTCTAGGATGATTTGATCAAGAACTAATTCGCAATCAGGACAATGCAGTGCATTGATTTCGTCTTGCGTTAGTGCTTGTTCTGAGCCTTGAAGGTCGACATCAATGCGATGGCCGCAATAGGAACACATCACGCCCTGTGATGGGATCGGCGCTGCACAGCATGGGCAATTCGTCATCAAGTCTCGTCGTTACACTGATTGGCGTCTGCGGTTTGATACGGTTTGGCCTTTGAACCCTCGGTAGGCGTTTGAATCCGCTCGCCGAGGCCAAGTCCCATGGCTAATCCTGCAGCCCCAGCTGCCATTCCCGCTGGATTTGCAGCAGCTTTTTCCAGGGCAATTCCTTCCTGATAGGTGCGGAAGTCTTCGAGGTTACCAGTCAGCCCAATGGCTGCACGACGGTCGATTGCTGCTTCTACTTCTGCAGGTAAAGCAATATTTTCTACCAAAAGATTAGTGATCTCTAGGCCGTAGTCCGCAGATGTTGAAGCTAAACGTTGATTCAAACTTGCAGAAAGTTCGTCATAGTTTGCAGCGAGATCTAGGGCAGGGATTTTGGCTTCTCCGAGTATGTCTGCAAGACGACTCACAATTAAATTGCGCAGCTGAAGCTGAATATCTGCGAGGTTGAACGTTGGATTACTGCCATTCAAGTTGCGGATGAGTTGCTGTGGATCACTGACCTGAACCTCAAATGTCCCGAACCCTCTGAGACGGATGGGGCCAAGTTCAGCATCTCGCAAAAGAACTGGATGTTTCGTGCCCCAACGTTGGTCGGTGAACCGTCGCATGGAGATGAAATAGACCTCCGCCTTAAATGGGCTTCAAATGCGGTGGGTAAGGCCAGAAGTGTTGTCAGTAAGGGGAGATTGCGCGTGCTCAATCGGTGCCGTCCGGGCTCAAAACAATCGGCAATCCTGCCTTCGTTCACGAAAACGGCCTGCTGTCCTTCTCGAACAATCAATTGAGCACCACTCTTAATGGCATCTTTGTATCTGGGCAACCGCCAAACAAGTTGATTAGTTCCGATCTCATTCCATTCGACAACATCAATGAATTCCCCGATTAGCGGATCGAGTAAACCCATTGTTCAGCGCCCTGATGTTCTTTGTGGCAGCTTGGCTGCCGAACTCGATTTATGCCACGGGCTGAAGTTCTGTTGAGTACAGCTTGATCCTTACTTGTTTGATGCGTGTTGGCTCCGAGCTGTCGCCCTTTTGATGCCCTAGCGCGTTCAAGCCTCTGATTAGCTCGGAGACCCAAGTTCCCGTTGGATTCGCCACCACTCACGTAGGTGCTCTCGACGCTGATGGGAATTAAGAGAGGCGTGGGTGAGCACTTGATGGTGATGGGCCATGGCGCCAAGTAACTGGTTTCGATCGGGATGGGCTGCAGCTGCTCTTCTGCAGAGATCAGAGAAGGTGTCTCCTGGTAATGGAGTCACCCCAAAATCTGCCAACAGACGCAATGACTGCTCCAGGGGCTGGTGAGATCCCAGACGCAGTTGCACCATCAGCAACCCCAGCGACAAAGATGCCGTGCAGGCCAGCACAACGAAGAGGCCCAGCCATTTCTGTTGCGTGCCGAGTAACGCTTGCAACCAGTTCTGCTGACTGGATTGATTGAGTCCTAACCACCAACGCGTCCAGGCCATATCTAGGCCCCACCACTGTCCCTGCAGCCACTGACCCAATCGCCCTGGCGACCAATTGGCTCGATCAGACCAGGTGAGCTTCGTCCGTTGCTGCCCTTGATTGCCATTGTCGAAGGCATTGCGATCAGCCCAGAGGGTGGGATCCACTTGCTGCCAACCCGTGCCCTCCAGCCAGACCTCAACCCAGGCATGGGCATCACTTTGACGCAGTTCCAAATAAGGACTGCCTGTTAATGGGTTGATTTGCCGACCACCCAAGTAGCCACTGACAACCCGTGCTGGTACGTCTGCCGAGCGCATTAAGGCGGCAAAGGCACTGGCGTAATGCCCACAGAAGCCCACCTGGTTCTCGAACAGAAAGTTGTCCAGGTCCGTTATCGGACCTGGATTGAGGCTGTAACGAAAGGGTTGGTTTTTGAACCAGCGCTCGATGGCCTGAAGCCGCTCTTGGTCTGTTGGTAAGGATCGAAATCGAGCTCCAAGTTGTTTTAATCGCGGTAGCGATGCGGGTGGGTGCTTTCGCTCACTGTCGAATGGAGGTCGGAGTTGCCAGCGCATGGCGTCAGTGCCTTTGCGCAGGCGAAAGGAACGCTTCTGTCGTGATGCTGCTCCCACCATCAACTCTCCTTCTGATGTCACCCACTGGTCTTTGGCAGCTGGTTTGGAGCGCCCATCCCAGGGGACCGCACGGGTGGATGACGGTTCGATGACCCACCACTGACTGATTTCAGACTCGTTGAGCAAGCCTCGGTAGGGCTGACGGGAAAACGGTGGGTCACGGTGTTGCCAGCTCCGCCCATCGAACTGTTCATGCACCAAGACTCGCCAGTAGGCGGTGGTGGGCAACGCCTCACCATCCGGCACGCTCACCCTGGCCGCGGATGCATTGACGGTGGCTAATCGTTCAATACTGAGTGGATCAAGGTCGGAGGAAAGACCAGTAACGGCACCTCGAACTGGTCCCAGCTCAGTGGTCCATAGGGGGGCTATGCGAGGTACAAACAGAAACAGCACCAAAGCCAACGGAAGGGCTGCAAGCAAGAGCTGCAAACTGCGTCGCAACAGTGCGCGGACCGAGAGCATTCCTCCGAGCTCATGGCCCAGCAGGCCAGCAAAGGCTGCACTCACTGCAATTAGCTGCAGAATTGTTGCTAGGAGCCCCTGTAATTGGGACGCCAGAAGCCCTGCCGATAGCAGCTGCAGAAGGGCTGCCAGCCTCCGATCAAAGGGCTTGCTGCACCGCCATAGTTTGAGCAGAGCACAGATCAACAGGGCGTAGGTGGGCCAGGTCAACGCTGCTGACCAATTCAGCGTGAGGCACTGCAGCAGCAGTGGTGGCATGGCAAACCAGGCCAAGGTTTCTGGCTTGAACAGTCGCTGGCGACCGTGGCGGTTCATTCCGTTGCAAGGGCCTCCAAGCACGCATTGCGATGTTGAAGCCCCCGCCCTGGTGACAACGTTTTGGATTGGAGACGCAGGCCATAGCGCTCACCCCGTTGTTGAAGGGTCCAGATCCGATCGGCCAAATGCTCTCTCGCTTGCTCGATCGGGACACCAGCAGCAGGTTTCAGCATCCGCTCTACATCGTCCGGAACGGTGAACACTTTGGCTTGTAATGGGCGCCCTTTGGCGACGCCTGCCCAGTCGACGACAGCGGGGCGTTCACCCTCCCGCACCGGGCGTAGGTCATTCCATTCGTCGAGGCCGTCTCGCCATCGCGGTGGATGTTGTTCCAGGACTGGACCGCGACGACGGCGGGGCCAGATCAATTGTGGTGTCTGAGGATTCCAGCGCGTCCAGCAGATGAATAGGCCCAGGGGTGCGATGGTTTCAATCTGCAGCTGAGGAGGTTGCTGCCAGCCCCTGTGTTCAGGTCTCCAGCTCAGCCCTACCAACGTGACACCAGCTGAAAGTTGTACATGCGCAGAATCGGAAGCCTTCCGGAATCGCAGACGAAGAGGTGGTCGTCGATGGCGACTTTCGATCAGAAGGGGGTAGGTGGCTGATTCAGCTGCAAATGTGGGTGACGGTTCACCACAGCGCAGGCAAAGTCCTTGAAGGGTGTCGTGGGTGAGGAACATGGCCAGCAACAGCAAGGCGAGCATCACAAAGGCCAGCAGCAGGGTGCTGTTGCTGGTGGTTTGAATCGCCACCAAAAGCAGTAACGCTGCGGATCCCAGCCAAAGAGCCCCGAAGCGACTCGGAATGATGTACAGGTTGCGGAGCCCGAGCGTGAGTTCAGCGGAGCGCATTCACCCGCTCCAGCAGCTTTGTGCTCAACGGAGTCTCTGAACCTGCGGGTCGCCCGGCATCCAAGCGATGCTCGACCACCGCTGGCAAGACGGACTGAACGTCTTCAACAATCACGTAATCCCGGCCGGAGAGCATGGCCCAGGCTCGGGCGGCGGCGAGAAGAGCCTGGCTTGCCCGTGGAGATAGCCCCCCCTGCCCTTGGCGACTGGCGGCAACCAGATCGAGCACGTAGTTGATCAACTCATCAGAACAATGTTGAGCAGCACATTGATGATGCAACTGTTTCAAGGACTTGCCATCAAGCAATGGAGGTGTGGCGGCTGCCGGGGAGAAACTGCCTCGCAATAACTCCTCCTCCGAGGCACGGTCTGGAAAGCCGAGACTGACGCGCATTAGGAAGCGATCCAGCTGCGCTTCGGGCAACGGACTCGTTCCGACCTGATCAAGGCTGTTTTGCGTCGCGATGACAAAAAATGGTTCGGGAAGGTCGTGACTAATGCCATCCAAGCTGACGCGCCCCGCTGCCATCGCTTCGAGCAGTGCACTCTGGGTACGTGGACTGGCGCGGTTGATTTCATCGGCTAGCAACACCTGGGTGAACAGTGGCCCTGGTTGAAATCGAAAGGTTGCCTCCGTGGTGTTGAAAACATTGATTCCGGTGAGATCGGCTGGCAATAAATCACTTGTGAAACTCACCCGCTTAAACCCCAGGGAAAACACCCGAGCGAGGGCTTCTGCCAGGGTCGACTTGCCCATGCCAGGCCGGTCTTCGATTAAAAGATGGCCACCAGCCAGCAGACAACTGAAGGCCAGACGCACCTGCTGCTCCTTGCCGAGTACTACCCGACCAACAGCGTTGATCAAGGGCGATAGCGCGGGTGAAGTCAAGGGAAACGAAGAGCTTCCTGCCACCCTCGCATTTTTGCGCAGCGGATACGGAGTGATCCTGGTCGGGGTTGTTGATCAAGCTTGGCTTCATCTCATGGGTCTTGTTAACTGATTTTCAGAATCTGTTGTGCCCAATTGCGCAGGCGATCATCTGTTTTCTCTGACTCGTTATCTTCATCAATTGGTAATCCACAAAACATTCCATCAATGACGCTTTTGGAATCGTCGTAGATATAATCTTCAGTTGATACTTCTCCAATTATATTGGCTCCTGCGGCGCTAAATGAGCTGTGGAGTTCTTCCATCGCATCGCAGAAATATTTAGAAAAGGCGGCCGAATCGCCTAATCCCACAATTCCAACCGAAGTGTTCGAAAAGTCTGTTGAACGAATGGCCTCAAACTTCTGATCCCATGATGTTCCCGAGCGTCCCTCATCAGCACCCGTATTCCATGTTGGGATGCAGCAAATCAGTGTTTTGCAATTATTCAGTTCGGTGATGTCTTCGAGATCGTCAACATCTTGAAGCTTTGAGTTTGGAATTAACTTATTAAGTTTCTCGGCTATATATTCAGTGTGTCCAGTGGAGGAGGCATACAGGATTTTGAAACTCATCTCGCAAAATTTAAACTTAGTTTGGTGCTGATCATCACTTGCATATTTTGATTCGTTCGCTGCTGTCGATTGGTGCATGAGTGGGCTGCTTATGGCTGCTTTCGGTCATGCTTTGATCGATGACAACCCCTGTTGGTCATTCATCCAATCGGCTTCAGCGATGTCTCAATATTCAACTGAATGGCACCTCGATGAAGCTGCTCTGGTTTGGCTGGATGCACTTCTCGATCAGGAGTACAGGCGTGGGATCACGGCGCATGACCTTTCAGCTCAGACAAGAGCCAGAGAGTTGGTCGCTTTGATGCGAGCACAGATTGGCTCCCGGGCTTGAGAAGTCTCTGTTCGGCACCCATGCTCGTGGGTGTCTCTGCCCGCTGTGGTTCCGTTGCTTCTTGACTGCAAAACGCCCCAGCGTTGGCCGGGGCGTTTCGCTGTCCCAGGACGGGATATTTCTTTTATAACCATTCGAAGGTGGTTCCTGCGAATCGCAAGAACGAAAGCTACAAGCGTCGGTACAGGCCCACCCATCCCCGTATTCACCAATAGGGATGGATGTCCCTGACCTGTCGATCCCGTCCGAGGACGACTTCATCATGATCTCCCCTTGGCGGCCTATTGAGAGTGATAAACGTTCGCAATAGATGTGATCAATGTGCGCGCGCGTAGCAAAAACGAGACGTTGCGGCGCACGGCCACGCGACTTGTTCGTTCTGTTCAGATTGATCTCGGCCTCGCCATTGCTTCGTGGAGGTCGCTTTCAGCTTGTGGTTGCTCCTCGTTTTCTTTCCTCTGAGCGTCCGATCAGGGTGACTGGCTCGATTTCATAATCGTTCCAGCCTTCTTTTGAATGGCAAGACACCAAGGGTGTTAGGCGGATTGTGATCGGTTGTCCGGGATCAATGTCGACCCTTAGGCCGCTGTAGGCATCGCGACCGTCTGCTTTGTCCCATTCGCGGCCGATGAACAAGTTGCTTGTGGCGACGTGATTTTCGGTTCCATCGATAGCCTTTTCCATTAACTCTGACCCTTCCAGACGCTGTCGGCGCAGTCCATATCCGCTGCCCCCGCAGATCACCCAGTCGGTATGACTATCCGCATGTCCGGTGTCATGGGTTCGTAGAACGTCCATGCAATGGGCGTGACCGCTCACCAACAAATTCACCAGCGCCGTTACCCTGTCTTCTCGACCCAGTTTCGCTGCTACAGCATCCAAGACTTGTCGCAATCGTCTGCGAATGGCCATAGTGTCTGACTGGTTTTATTTGGTTTTTTCGGTGACGTAAGGCGGGTGATGCAACGTCAGGATGCGGCCTCGAACCGCTGGATCTCGATGCGAAGCAATTAAACCCTCCTGAAGCCACAGCATCTGATCGTCATCAACGGTTGGAGAGGTCTCGATCAGGCGTTTCAGGTTGAAGAGTTCTTCCTGAAGCGTCTCGAGTTCGTCGAGCAATTCATCCCTCTTCTCCTCCTGAACTTGCGGACTCGCCAACGCTTGGAAGGTGCCGCTTTGCTTGGCCTCTAACTCTCGTAAATCTCGCTGCAAGCTGGGCTCATCTTGGGTTTCTCCTATGGGCGTTATCAAGGTATTGGAATCGATGGCGAATACGTCGACCCCCGCGTGCCGAAAGCGGTAATAACGATTCGGCAGTCTTGTGTTCTGTCCTGGTTTGTAGCGGAGACAGCGGCTTCCATCCCACTGGGCGTCGTAGTGCGTCTCGACATGTTCAGAAAGTTTGGTGGAGTGAAGCTGGTTGAGACCATCAATAAAGGCGTTGCTGTAAACCTCTCCCTGGCCAGAGCCCCGCCAGCCGGCATCGACGTCATGAAACCATTGCAAATGACGGCGCAATGGCAGTGTGAGGCCCGCGATCAGTGCAACCGGTAAAGAGAGGTCGTAATAGTCGTGATTACCCGGGACGGGAAGAAATGGTTGGTTGAACACGAGATTCTTGTGGCTCATGCTTTCCCACTGCTCTCCATCCCGGAGCCATTCCCTGAAGGGACGAAGAAAGTTGTCTCGATATTGATCTGCTGCTCCCACCAGATAAACCACATCACCGGTGTGAAGCAGAAATGCTGCTTGCGATTTGTGGGTTAGCAGCCGTTCGGCAATCTGCCTTGGTGGGCTGTGGAAACGGTGCCGGCCAGTGCCGCTGTCCCCAAGAACCAAAAAGTGAAATGCATTCTCCGGGCCAGGCGATTCGTTATGAGCGTCAATAACGAGGCGCGTTTGGTCGATGCCACGGGAAGTGAGTTCCGGTTGTTTCCAGCGGACTCGCTCACCCATGCGAGCAATTTTCTTCTGAATGGAAGGATCGCTAGCGAGGTTCAAGGTTTCAGGCGGATCGGAGTGACCACTTGCAGTGCCCCGGGATTGATTGACACCGTCACTTTTGACGTATCCAGTATTTCTCCGTCCACAACAAGTTTCTGAGTTTCCTCAAGTTCCACTTCGATTTGCTTTGTTCTGAAGCAGGCAAGGTTGTCGTTTTGCGATGTGTTGTTGTTCAGGGCAGACCAGGCCAGGCTCGAGAGAACAGACAAACCGCTGGCACGGTCTTTTGGGGTTGCGACGATCACCTCCATCAGACCATCGTCTGGAATGACCTGACCAAACCCTTGAGCCATCACGGATGTAGCTGGAGCTGCATTGGCCACGGTGATCGCACTGGCTTGGAGTTGATAGGTCGAATCCTCGATGCGCAGCGTTGCATTAAAAGGTTTCTGGTCAAACATTTGCTTGGCTCCAGAAAAGATATAGGCCATGGGACCAAATATATTTTTGAGCTCTCTACTGGCCTTTTCTACCATTCCGGCCTCAAAACCAAGGCCACAAAGAAGGATCATTGGTTTGCCATTGCAATCGGCTACATCAACGCGATGTGTATTGCCTAATAAAAGATTAGTGCAGGCCGATTTAATGCTTGTTGGGATGCCAAGTGCTACAGAAAATGCATTTGCTGTTCCCCGCGGAATAATTCCCAGGTGAATGTCACTTCCCACCATTGCGCTGGGTACGGCACCCACGGTTCCATCACCTCCGGAGGCGATCAAAATGGATTCCCCCTCACCTGTTTGATCAAAAGCTTTGATTTCTTGAATCAGCTCTCGCGCTTGCTCCGCCGGATCTAAGTCTGGTTTTGTGAGCCAAACCTCCAACATGATCTGTGGTTCGAGATGACTTCTAATTTCAGCTAACTCCTCCTACGGATCGCCTTGGCCTGCAACGGGATTAAAGATCAGAAATCCCCTGCGATTGCCTTTGACTCCCCTGATCAGGGCTGATGCTGTCGCAGGATTCAGTGCAATGGGTAGATCGTTCAGTAACGCAGCGCGTACAAGCGGACTTGTCAGAACGGAAGAGGATCCTTCCGTGCTGGCGTAGGAAAAATGAACCAAGCCACTGACGTCACCGTCCAAGATTTCCGCTGCCAAGGCGATGTCTCCGCCTTTTTCAATGTCAAGGGTTGGCTGAATGTTGAGAGACAACGCTTTCCCTTGAAGCTGGAGTTGAGCTAAAACGTCCTCAGCAATGCGAAGAAGAAGCCCAACAGTAGATCTGTGTTGTTGTCGATCCAAGTTCCCAACGCTGGACGAACATTTCGGTCGGCGTTGAGAACCAGGGTGGATGGCATGAAAGACACCAGACGAGCGGTATTTCAGCAAAAGCAGCGAATGGAGATTCATTCCGGCTGACATGGAATTTTGCTGACGCTCGATCGTAGGCATGATCGTTGGTCTGAATGATCCGAATCGAGCATTCTTCAGACTGGTTTGATCAGGCTTTCAGGCAGCTTAATTAATTTTTTTAGTCGAATCTATATTTTTGTAGACTTGATGATGTTGCATTCTCTGTTGAACATAAATAACCCGAAAGAGAAGGCGAAGGAGATTCCAAAAGTTGCTGCAAAATATAAGTACCAGAATTTCATTTTTAGCCTTGTTCCTTCTGCAATGAAAAATGCAAAGGCCGCGATTAAGACGAGTGTGAGATCTGCTGCAATGAAGCCAGCAGATGCGTTAGCCCAGACTCCCTTTGAAAACAGTTCCACGATGGCGAGCGGGTCGGTGAGGCCCAGAGCTTCTGTTTCTTGGATGAATTGATAAATGCAGTACCAAGGCCAAACGATTCCCCCAACGGCCGTTAATCCATAAATGAGAAGACGAAGCTTTGCCATGGGACAAAAAATAATGCTCGTAATATCTCACAGCAGATGTTGCTGAATTGTCTCAAAAGTCACAAGCTAAGCTCGAGCGAGAATGACGACTGCTGAAATCCCTTTTGTTGTTAAATTGGTAAATCGCTTGCTTAATATTCATTGGCTTAATTGTCGATCTTGATAAAAGAGCGCTTGACGATGCTCTCGATGATTCATCCTATTGAGAATTGATTGATCTTTTCCAGTGGCGTTGTGGGTTGTTGTTGATCAATGTCTCGCCTTGCGCTTGCCCAGCGCCAGATCGGTGCGCTTGTCTCACTAGTTTGGGTGGTTTCAGCACAGCTTCATGGCCGACACGGCTGGTTTCGGCAACGCTCAATCACACGTTGTTGTCGTCGGGGCCGGTTGGGCTGGTTGGGGAGCGACAAAGGCCCTTTGCGAAGCCGGTGTCCGCGTCACCTTGATCGATGGGATGGCGGATCCCACCGGCAGCAAGCCCACTACGACGGCAAGCGGCAAGCCGTTCGAGGCCGGCACCCGTGGATTTTGGAAGGACTACCCCAACATCAATGCGCTCACTGCTGAGTTGGGGCTCAGCAACGTGTTTACCGAGTTCACCACCAGCGCGTTTTGGTCACCTGAGGGTCTGGAGGCGACGGCTCCTGTTTTCGGGGATGCTGCGCCGTTGCCGAGTCCCTTGGGGCAGGCCTTTGCCACGGTCAGCAATTTCAAGCGCCTACCGGTTCAGGATCGGCTCAGCATTGCGGGTCTCCTCTACGCGATTCTCGACCTCAATCGCAGCGATGCGGTGTACCGCAAGTACGACGCGATCAGTGCCCTAACGCTGTTCCAGCAGCTCCGCATCAGTGATCGCATGATCGATGATTTTTTGCGGCCGATTCTGCTGGTGGGTTTGTTCAAGCCGCCTGAGGAGTTATCGGCAGCGGTGACGATGGAGCTCCTTTATTACTACGCGCTGGCGCATCAGGATTCTTTTGATGTGCGCTGGATTAAGAGCAAGAGCATCGCGGAGCAACTGTTGGCACCGCTCAGTCAGCGGTTGCGCAGCCAGCATCATCTGGATGTTCTTGGGGGAATGTTGGCGTCACGCCTGAACGTCTCATCAAGTGGCACGACGGTGAATGCGGTTGAGACTGTCTCGGTGGCCACTGGCCACAGCGCTGTGATCAACGATGTGGATGCCGTGGTGTTGGCGGTGGGCGCTAAGGGGATGGGCGCACTCATGGCCAACTCGCCCGATTGTGCGGCGCTCACCCCGGAGCTGGTGCGGGCCGGCAGCCTCGATGCGATCGATGTGGTGTCTGTGCGTTTGTGGTTGGATCGCACCGTGTCGGTCGCTGATCCCGCCAATGTGTTCTCGCGATTCGGTGCATTGAAGGGCGCTGGAGCCACCTTCTTCATGCTGGATCAACTGCAACGTGAAACGGAGCAGGAGCTCTGGGGTGATCAGCCCGTGCAGGGTTCGGTGATCGCCAGCGATTTTTACAACGCCTCAGCGATTGCTGAACTCAGTGATCAGGAGATCGTCGAATGCCTGATGCAGGATCTGTTGCCGATGGCACAGCCCGCCTTTCGTGGGGCTGTGGTTGTGGACCAGGAAGTGCGGCGATACCCCAGATCGGTGTCTCTCTTTTCGCCAGGAAGCTTCAGTCAGCGACCTCCGCTGGAGACGTCGTTATCGACGCTGGTCTGCGCAGGAGATTGGGTGCGAATGGGCGACAGAGAACACGGTGCCAAGGGCCTTTGCCAGGAGCGGGCCTATGTGTGTGGGTTGGAAGCCGGTAATTCACTACTGCGCCGAGGGATCGTGAAGGGCACCAACACACCCCCAGCTCAGCCGCACGCTGTTCTTCCCATTCGAGCTGATGAACCGCAGGTGGTGCTTGGCCGTGCCCTCAACAAGCTGGTGATGGATCCCCTTGAATACATCGGGATGCGCTGGCCCTGGTTGGTTGATGAGTTGGCAGGGGATTAGCTAAGGGGCGGTTAACACAAAAAAGGAAGGCCTCCCCAGACCTTCCAATGGGTGATGCATCCCCGTTCCCTCAGAGACCTGGTCATTGTTGTGTATCGTGCCGAACTTTTTTGTAGGGACGGGTACCAATCACGGCCCTGCAGTGTTTTTGCTGATTAGATCGTTCCATGGATGGTCGTCTTGACGAACCACGCACCATGGGATTGTTCACTCTGAACTTTTCCGATGTCCAACGTTCGTGACAGGATCAACGCGCACCTGCCTGTTGTCCTCAAACTTGTCAACACAGTTGCCCTCGTTGTGATCGCTCTCTCCAGCGTTTGCGCTGCTGATTCCCTGAAGGAAATGTCAGGCAAAGGTGCGGCACCAGCCGCCGTGACTGAGACCAACTGAATTTGCCAATCAAAGGGAGCGCTCAGCTCCCTTTGTGCTTCGACAACATTGTGTATTAAGTCAAGAAACTCTGTAGTCATCAGCACAACCTTGCTGCTGGGTTTGGCGACCAAAAATGATCTTTGATGACGTGACGGCACCTTCGACCTGACAGCTGAATCTGGCTATGAGGAGAGCCAGCTGAACGGGATTTAAGGTCCCAGTAGGGTTGTAGACAACTTGATATTGATGCCACAAGTTGAACGTCACCTTCACTCTGTAGAACTTAATCCCACGGGCAATGTGAGTGCCCTTTGAATGCTCATGTCGCCACGCTTGCGCTTATCAGCTGATGAGGTAAAAGGGGTTATCACTCTGAAATGTCGTTGTGTTTGTCACAACTTTTGGTCAAAAAGGTGGCGTAGCGAAAACCTGTACCAGCATTCATCTCGCAGCGCATTGGGCCAATGCTGGTCGTTCCGTTGTGTTGGTTGATGCCGACCGGAATCGATCAGCGACTGCCTATGCATCTAGGGGACTACTTCCATTTGCCGTTGTGCCGATGGAAGCTGCTGCAAAAGCAACACGACACGCGGACATTGTGGTGACCGATGGGCAGGCCAGTAGCAATGAAGAGGAGCTGAAGAATTTAGTGGAGGGTTCGGACTTTATTGTTCTTCCGACCACTGCACAAAGTCGATCGATTGAACTGACAGTCGAGATGGCTTGCATGCTCAATAAGTTCGATATTCCTTATGCAGCACTGATTGTGAAGGCTGATGCAAGAAAAAAATCGTCCATTCAAGTCGCTAGAGACGTCTTGCAGGGTTTTGATATTGAAGTTCTTCGATCGGAAATCCCACTTTTAAATGCGTTTGAAAATGCGGAGACGCAGGGTGTAACGGTTGATCGGGCCGTTACAAAAAACGGACGATCTGATCAGCGAAGGATGACGGGATTTTTCGCCTACTCGCAAGCTTGCGATGAAATTGAATTGTCCATGCCGCAGAGGAAAGTGATCCCAATGCCAATCGGCTGGAATGTGTCGCGATTAGAGGATCGTTGCGCGTAATCCCATCGCGATTGGGCACGGTTGTGTTCGGTTTCATCCGAAACCAAGATTCGATCGTCCTGATCTCCCTGCAATGCTGAGAAACTCAATGTGATCGCTGGCCGTATCACACACGGTGTAATTCGCCAGCTGATCAACCCTGGCCCTGGTGATCGCTGCCATTAAGGGCATTTGTTTGCAGTCGGATGAAGGCTCTTGTCTCTGGGGTGACCCCCATCTACTTGCAACTTTTTAGGACTAAGTGCAACTCTTCAAGGGGATTGAGGTGGTGAGCAGCACCTGCTCGTCTAAAAAATAGCGAGTCGATTTTTGAGATTTAAGTCAGCATCGTCGTTCAGTAATCTCATCCTCTTGGACTGTTTGACCGGCACTCAGGAGTGGAATTTGCATTGTCGGCAGCTTCGACAATGCCTGCGGCCTTAATGCCGTTCTACTTAGGTTGTCCGAACAAGAGAAATGGCATTGTCTTTGGGCTGGACCTCCATGCAGCGTGATCGGCAGCCCGAGGTGATGGATCAGCCTGGCCTCGATCCTGCAGAGCATGACCGAGCCCTTCAAGGCCTTCGGCGTATTAATGGCATCAGTCGCTGCGTGCCAGGACTGTTCTGTCAATTTGAGTCGCTTGCCAGCGAAAACCCGTCGACTCAGCTGAGCGTGCTTGAGCTGGCTTGCGGAGGTGGCGATACAGCCATTGAGCTTGCTGCGCTCGCCCGAAGACGCGATTTGAATCTGTCGTTCCAAGCCTGTGACCTGAATCCTGAAGCTGTGCGTATCGCACGCCGCAATGTGGCCAGATCAGACAGCTGTGTTGGTGTGTTTGTTGCCGATGCTCTGGACCCGTCTGCATCCAAACAATTTGACGTGGTGTACTGCACACTTTTTGCTCACCATCTCGATCCACCCGATGTAGTGCGACTGCTGACAGGGATGGCAGCAAGGGCCCGACAACTGGTCATTGTTGATGATCTGATTCGAAGCCGTCTTGGTTATTCCTTGGCTTGGATGGGCACGCGACTGCTGAGCCGATCCTGGGTGGTTCATCACGATGGACCATTGTCTGTAAAGGCGGCTTTTACTCCCACGGAGATTCTGGATCTCGCATCTCAGGCTGGTCTGCGTGGCTGTGTCTTGGAACGGACCTGGCCTGAGCGCTACCGGCTCTGCTGGAGACCCCACTGAGATGCACTACTGAGATGCAGAAAAGTTGGGATGTGATCGTGATCGGGGCAGGCGTTGCCGGTGGGCTGGCAGCTTTTGATTGCGCCCGTCGTGGCCTGAGGGTTCTGCTCGTTGAGAAACGCTCCTTCCCCCGCTGGAAGGTGTGTGGTTGCTGCTTCAACGCCAATGCATTGGCAGCACTAACTGCCGCAGGGCTCCCGAACCTGATCCGTGATCAAGGTGCGGTGCCCCTTGATCAACTTCGACTTGGCTGGAGTGGGAAATCGCTCAACCTGGCGTTGCCAGGTGGTTGGGCACTGTCGCGGGAGCGCTTCGATCAGGCATTGGTCAACGCGGCTGAGGCTGCTGGCGCAATAGTGAGATTTCAAACCAGTGCTGTGCTCGAGGAGATGACCACAGGTGGGCGAATGGTGCGATTGCGACCATCACCGGGTGCTCCCATTGAACGGATCAAGGCCCGTGTGGTGCTTGTCGCAGCCGGTCTGCAGCACCAGGTGATACCTCCGTCCCATGCGGCCAGCTCCAGGAGCATGCCGGAATCGAGGCTTGGTGCAGGCTGCCTCATCCATGATGACGACTGCTCTTACGAGCCTGGTGCCATTCACATGGCCATTGGCCAGCGTGGGTACGTCGGCTTAGTTCGACGTGAGGATGGTGCCCTCAACATGGCGGCCGCTTTCGACAGCGCCGCGGTTAAATCCTCCGGCGGTGTGGCTCGTGCGGCAGAAGCGGTGCTCACGCAAGCCGGCTTTGCCTTGCCTCGCCGTTTGGAGTCGTCTCGCTGGCAGTTAACAGCTGCGCTGACCCGTCGTGCCGGCCAGTTCGCAGGACATCGCTTTTTCTTGCTTGGCGACGCAACCGGTTACGTGGAGCCTTTCACCGGTGAGGGCATGGCCTGGGCTCTTGCCGCTGGGGTGGCAGTTGCTCCTTTTGTGGAGGAAGCTCAGGGGGAATGGACAACGGATCTTGAGCGGCGCTGGCGAAGCCGGCTGGTGGAGCTGACGATCAGTCGTCAGCGTCTTTGCAGTGTGTTGTCGACGTTGTTACGGCAACCGCTTGCGACAAAGGCGTTGTTCAGCCTCGGGTGTCAATGGCCTGCTGTACCGCAGCGCATGATCAGCAGCCTCAATCGGGTCTCACCCTTGATGGCGAGCTCCTAATCCATGCCTCTCACCATTCACGGCATTGGTACGGCAGTGCCAGCTCATCAACTAAGCCAGGCAGAGGCGGTGCACGTGGCGCATCGGATCAATGCCGAAAGCCCTGAGCAGGCAAGGCTGATGGCGCGGATTTACCAGAAAACCAAGGTGCTCAGCCGTGGAAGTGTGCTCCTCGAGAATGATGGGGTTGAGGGCTCGAGCAAGGAGCGTCTCAGTTTCTATGGCTCAGAAAGCCCGAGTACCGCCCAACGGATGCAGGCTTTTGACGATCACGCCGGTGGTCTGGCTCTTGAGGCCGCTGCAAAGGCGCTAAGCGATGGCGATATCTCATCAGCGGCGATCACCCACCTCGTGACCGTCAGTTGCACCGGTTTTCAGTCACCTGGTGTTGATCTGTTCCTGATGGAACAGCTCGAGCTAGCGCCGAGTGTTCAGCGCACACACATTGGATTCATGGGATGCCACGGCGCCATGAATGGGTTGCGTGTTGCCCACGCCTTCGCGGAGATGGATCCAAAGGCGGTAGTGCTGCTCTGCGCTGTTGAGCTTTGCAGTCTTCATATGGCTTATGGCTGGCACCCAGAGAAGGTTGTTGCCAATGCTTTGTTTGCCGATGGGGCGGCTGCCGTTGTCGCTTCGGCCCATCCTTCTCCCGACAATCCTTCCCCCGCTCATCAGTCCCTGGTGATGCAACGCAGTGGCTCGATGGTGATTCCTCACAGCGCAGATCTCATGCACTGGGAGATTGGTGATCACGGTTTTGGAATGGGGTTGTCGCCCCTTGTTCCTGAAACGGTTGGGGCTGCCTTGTTGCCCTGGTTGCGAGATTGGCTCACCGATCAGGCCATTGATCTTGAGGCGGTGAATAGTTGGGCAGTACATCCGGGTGGCCCCAGGATTCTCTCGGCCTGTTGCGAGGCTCTGTCGCTGGACCCGAACCAATTGCTCGAATCCAGAGGCGTTCTCCAGGATCACGGCAACATGTCGTCGGCAACAATCCTGTTCATTCTTGAGCGGTTGCGACGGCAGTCGACTGCTGGACCCTGCCTCGCATTGGCCTTTGGCCCTGGTCTGAGCGCCGAGGTGGCGCTTTTCGACCTACAGCGTTGATCTTCAACCTATTAATTGCATCACCAAGACGAGATGCGGCACGGGTCATCAAGATCCGAATGGTTTGGAG
>QCVD01000027.1 GCA_003208835.1 Synechococcus sp. AG-683-C23
CGGGGGTTTTTATTGGGCCCATGACTGAATCATTCCCTTATTAAGCACCAACACCTAAAAAGGCATTGGCAACAAACAACACACTGAAGACAAGAAAGAACAACATGCCAAACCAACACAAACCACGCATGAGCGGGCCATATTGATGTTCAACCGGAACGAGGCTGCTGTTAATCGTGTCCATCGCCATCCAGGCGAACAGAGGAGCAGAAAGAAAACTGCCGGTCATCGCGCCGAACACGAAGTCCTTCACACCAATGCCTCCGCTTTTGGCCACCACCAAGGCAACAACGGCAACCAGCAGGTGAATCACCACCCATAACTGAAAACGACGGCGCTGGGGGCCTGGAGCCGCATCACCACTGTCATGGCCACTCAATAGGCCCTGAATCGCCCCGATACTGCGGGGGTAGGCGTCGAGGCAGGTAATCGTCGTGCTGAACATTGCCGAGAACGCAGCTGGAATAATCACCCAAGCCGCCCAACCACCCATGGCCGCGGTGTAGAGCTTGATCAACTTCTGGGCAAAGGACACGCCGCTGCCGGCGAGCATTCCATCGCCCGTGCCATACATCGTGTAGGCACCAAGCGTGATGAAAAACAAGGCCGTCACCACCGTGACGCCATAGCCAAGGTTGAAGTCAAATTCCGCCTCTGCAGGGCTGGCGGTGTGCTCGGTCTCTCGAGCACGGGAAAACATCCATAGCGATGGCCACACACACATCTCCACCGGCCCTGGCATCCAACCCATCAAGGGGATCAGAAACGCCAAATTCGCCAGGGTCCACGGGCTGGGGTCGGTCGCGACCCAACTCGCGGCCACGTCACCAACTGGGCCGCGAATCAGCAACGACAAGGCCGCCACACCTGTGAGCAGCGTGAGCAAGGCCACCAAAAGCTTGGACAAACGATCCAGAGCTTTGTAATGGCCCAACAACAGAATCAATCCACTCACCACCAGCACGCCGATGGAGAGGCCATAGGGATCCCACCCCGTTAAACCGGGCACGTTGGTGAGCAACAGCCCTGCAACGAAGCTCACGGCCGCGATCGTCGCCGTGCCGGTGACCAAACTCACTAGGAGATAAAGGGGGAGATAGGCCTTGTTGCGCCGCTGGAATCCCTCTAACAAGGACAGTCCCGTCGCAGCGGTAAACCGAGTACCCACTCGCAAGAACGGGTATTTGATCAAATTGATCAGCAGAATTAGCAGTACCAGCGCAAAGCCGAACCGCGCTCCTGCGGTGGTGGACGACATCAGATGGGAACCACCAATACAGGCACCGGCCAGCAGAATTCCCGGACCAATGCTCTGACGCAGCGTCGATGACGCCATAAAGAACAAGCGATTTCTGCCATCTTCTGCGTCATCGGAGCCAACAGTCTTCTTAGAGTTGAATTCCGTCACGGTCGGTTTCATGGTTGTTGCCCCTACCGCACAGCGCTTGAGCCTTCAGTGCGAAGCGATTGCCGCAGATACAACCACTATTCGATCCCTCGATTGGGAACGCAGCCGTTTCGACATCGAATTCGGCTTACGCAATGGCACCACTTACAACTCCTTTCTGGTGCGGGGTGAGCGCACAGCTCTGATCGATAGCAGCCACGCCAAATTTAGGGATAGCTGGATCCCGTTACTGAACGATCAAATCGATCCCAGTGCGATCGATTTTTTGATCGTGAGCCACACCGAGCCTGATCATTCGGGCCTAATTGGTGACCTTATCGATCTCAATCCTGAAATTGAAATCGTGGGATCGAAAGTGGCGATCCAATTTCTCCAAGACCAAGTGCACCGTCCGTTCCGATCCCGAGCGGTCAAAAGCGGCGAAGAGTTAGATCTCGGAACCAATCCAGAGAGCGGGGTACAACACCGCTTTGAATTCCTTAGTGCTCCAAACCTGCACTGGCCCGACACAATTTTTTCCTTCGACCACGGCACCGGCACGCTTTACACCTGTGATGCCTTCGGACTTCATTACTGTTCAGAGGAACTGTTCGACAGTGATCCCGGCGCGATCGCTCCAGACTTTCGCTTTTATTACGACTGCCTGATGGGCCCCAATGCTCGCAGCGTTTTGCAGGCTTTGAAGCGCATGGACGGCCTGCCGGAGATCAACACGGTGGCGGTCGGCCACGGACCCTTATTGCGCCATCACCTCACCCACTGGCTGAACGACTACCGCGAATGGAGTGGCCAGCGCAGCAAGGGTGAAAGTTATGCCGCCGTTTGTTATGTCAGTCAGTACGGCTTCTCTGATCGGATCAGCCAGGCCATCGCTCATGGCATTGGCAAGGCTGATGCTCAAGTGCAATTAGTCGATCTACGCGCCACTGACCCACAGGAACTCACAGCCTTAATTGGTGATGCCAAGGCCGTCGTCGCTCCCACATGGCCTGAAGAACCGGATGCTGATATGCAAGCTGCCATTGGAACGCTTCTTGCCGCCTTAAACCCCAAACAGCTCGTGGGTGTTTATGACGCTTTCGGTGGCAATGATGAACCGATTGACGCTGTTGCAGACCAACTCCGCAGTCAGGGCCAAAAGCAGGCCTTCGCTCCGCTTCGCATTCGTCAGCTACCACAAGGAAGCGATTACCAGCGCTGCGAGGAATCAGGGACAGACCTTGGCCAGTTCCTCACGAAGGAGAAAACCATCGCGGCAATGAAAAGTCTTGATGGCGATCTCGATAAAGCCCTGGGCCGCGTGAGTGGAGGCCTTTATGTAGTGACCGCAAGCCAAGGATCTGGCGACTCTCAGCGTCGCAGCGCCATGGTGGCTAGCTGGGTGAGTCAGGCCAGCTTCAGCCCTCCCGGGCTGACCGTTGCCGTCGCGAAAGACCGTGCCATCGAAGCCTTAATGCAAGTGGGAGACCGCTTCGTTCTCAACGTGTTGCGCGATGACAACCATCAAGAACTGCTCCGTCATTTCCTCAAGCGCTTCCCCCCCGGGGCCGATCGCTTTGCAGGCGTAGCCGTGCTGGATGGCGTGGCCGAGGGAGGACCCGTACTTAGTGCTGCACTGGCTTTTTTGGGCTGTCGCGTTGAACAACGCATGGAGGGTCCTGACCACTGGATTATTTACGCCGTCGTGGAACAGGGCAATGTGGCCGATGCCGACGGGAGTACTGCTGTACATCACCGCAAAGTGGGCAATCACTATTAACAGCTGAGCTACTAGAAGGAAACCGCAATTTCCAAAAGAAGCACTTGCCACCATTCAGGTAAACGAACATATAAGGTACATCGCCTAATTAATTACGATATAACTTCTCTTTAGGAAGCATTGGGCTCGGACCACTGCTTGTGAGTGCAATCCAAGCAATAGAACATCACGCAGAAGATCATCATTTCACAGACAAGTAATTCACTTACATATGGCTAATGTCTTTTTTCTCCACAATCGATTACAGAAAACAGGATTAAAGCGACATTAACTCTCCACAAAGGTCTTAGGAAAGGGCGCAAAGCCTATCCGATTCGCCTATACTATTACAACTAAGCAAGATAGTTTAAATAGAAAATTTCACTATTTTTGACGAAATTAGCATATTATAATGATAAACAAACGCTGCTAAAATAGTGAGAAACTCGCCAGACTCTTCGACAAGTGTAAGCATACCGTTGCCCGAAAATCCAATGTCAATATTTGCATGCACTATGTCAATAAAAATTCCAAAGAATGCAAGAGAAACAAAAAAGCGAAGGTTGGCAAATAGCAGATTTTTATCCCATGCACTTACGCGCCGCCTCAACAAGAGGACTAACGCCAGCAGAACAAAGGCAACAAGCAACCACCAAATAAACTCGGAAATATCTTTTAAACGCACGAACATTTCTAGAAAATTCAATCTTTTGTAAATGGACGAGGAAATAGGGCGTAATAAAAGCGACCCCAACCCATCATGCAGCCGCAGAAAGTCGTCCATAAATAGAAAAAACCATACAAAAAATAAAGGATTAAATCGTTCTTGAAGTTTTCTCCTTAAGCAGAAGACTGCAAGCGAGTTCCAACCCAGGAACATATATTGAAAAAATTCAAAATAACTTCTATCATCACCGGGCGCAAAAAGGAATCGGTCACGCATCAAGAATTGCCCGCCAACACTTTCTGGGCTAACAATTCTAGAAAGTAACCATAGGAGAATCAAGAGCGCATAAAGCGACATACCAAAGTTCGCCAGATACTTAGACGGCAAACTCAGATGTCTTTTCAATGGAATTATTGAAGTGACGAAAACAAGAGAATCTCGAACAAGAGAAAATAGCTTTAACAATTGCCTAACCTGACTGCTTGAACTTTAAAAAATCGCGCTACATAAGCTTGTTTTAAAGAGCAAGAATCGCAAGCTGCAATCTTAACGATTCCCTGCGAATCAACTTTTAAATGCAAACAAATACGAACAAGAATGGCAACGATACATCCTAGTACTGCAAAGCCACTGAGAATATGTGAAATTCGAACAATTCAACATGCAAACCAGTTCCAAAGGTCGATTTCAATTCTTCATCAATGATTTACGAAAAACTTGTATTTTTAAATGCAGTAATTACTATAAAAAATAAAGCGACTTGATTGAGTAATCCATCTCCCTAGCCGACGACCACCCATCAAAGAACCGATAATGGTGGGACTGATGCAGCGAGAGGGGAGTTTGAAAGGTGGTTAAGAGAGTTGAAAAACAATTGAAACTTCCTACCGACCCAGCTGGGAACTGAAAAGTGGAGATTCACTACTGAGATTGCCCGGCCAGTGCATCGCCTTCACCAGATGATGCATAGCCTTCAGGTCATGTTCGTTGCCGAAATAATTCATGACGATTAAAAATTGCATCAAAGCAAAACTTCCCAAAGTCGCTTCATAGCTCCATCAGACCTCTCATAACAAAATCTAACCGAATAACATTGAGGGCCGAGAAAGCAACAGCCAATAATATATTCGTCCCAAATCCTGCTATTTGCATATCAGTTGCGGGGGGTGGGGTGGGGGAATTACTAACCCAACCGAAAGCAATAATCTGCAGAGGAGCATCACAAAGCAAGGCCTCTAATTCAAGACCATGAACACCTATCAATTCCTGAACCAAGTTCTACTAAATCAATTCTAAACTCTGGTGGTTCTTAAGACGAGCCTATACAAATATGCTAGGGGCAACTGTCCCATGAGTCTTCTAGGTATCCACATAACGCTGTACTCTCGTCAATAAATGATGCAAATCCCTAAACCTCTCAGAACGCTTAATCCCCTCAACGTGTCCGAAAAACTCGACCCTAAGAAGCCATTTCTTCACTTTTCAATGAGGAAGGCACAGCAAGTACTAGTACCTCACTCCCTTACAAAGGCTCTTACATGCTGCAATAAAGAAGGCTCTCGCAAAACCATGGCTGAAAAATCTGAGCTTCAGTAGCGACTGAATAACATCTCAATCCAGGAGGACGATACATGAATATTTCAACTTCAATCTCAGCCTCCACCCAAGCAACTGATGCATTGAGCGGTGCCTCAATCACCTCGCCTGAAGGGAATATAACTTGGTCTCCACACCAATCGACTCACCCAGCTTAGTCACAACATCTGGCAAAGAATGCTGCAGCAATGCCCACTCTTGTTTGCAATCAACCCTTGGCAACAACAAATAATCACAACACAGTTTTTCAGGCTCTTGAGGCAGATCATTGAGTCCTCCAAAAACACACCGATGACAATCAAGCGCGACAAAACATACCAACACCTACTCAAAAGCATGGGAGGAATGCACCTGATCCGGCCGCTCCAACGACAGCACCCAAAGAGCTGCTCCGTTGATCTTGCAACTTCGCAACAAGGCCAACGCGGAGAGCGTTGTAATCAGCTGCGATGAAACAAGGACAATAATGCGCGCAATTAAATAACCTAATTCAACAAATCAATCAGCGATCCAAGCCATGAGCGCCGATGTTCATGACCGTTATACCGCAGTCGATCCCAGACATCACGCCACCTAGATTTGAAACCTATCAAGGAAGCGCATGGTGAGCATTGCTGCAGAGCGTCGCACAATTCAATTACCCATCGACACCGGCGTGCTTTGCCTCAGAGGGCTGAGCCCTGAGCGTCATCGTTTTGAACTGGAATACGCCTTAGAGCGCGGAAGCACCGCGAACAGCGTGCTGTTCGAAGCCGGAGATGGAGCCACTGCCGTGCTCGTCCATCCTCCAGGGGCCGCCTACAGGAGCGTGTTCCTGCCGGAACTCGACGCCCTCCTTGGCGATGCGGGACAACAACCCCTCCTGGTGGTGGTGGGTCATGTGAACCCGAACAGGATTTCTCTACTCCGCAGCCTGGCTGAGATTTATCCCAAGCTCGAGCTGATTGCCTCCAACCCTGGCGCCAAGTTGCTGGAAGAGCTCTGGAGCCAGCGCAAACCCGCTCCTCCCGGCGAAGAATCCAAACAACCACCACTTCCCCCGCTGCCGCCACTGCGGGTAATTCGCCAAGAGCAACAAATGGCTCTCAGCCACGACCGCAGCCTGCTGCTCCTTCCCGCACCAACGCCCCGATGGCCCGGCGGACTCCTGGCATTCGAGGAAACTCTCGGCCTTCTGATGAGCGGAAAATTTTTCAGCGCTCACTTGTGTACGGACACTTGGGCCGAACCAAACCGCAGCTGCACGGAAGAGGAGCGACGTCATTTCTATGACTGTTTGATGGCACCGATGGCTCGCCAAGTGGACGGAATAGTGGAGCGCCTCGAGGAGCTAGACATCCGCACATTGGTGCCGGGACACGGACCCGCGATTGAGGCGAGCTGGCGCAGTTTGTTAAACGATTACCGCCGCTGGGGGGAAGGGCAAAACAAGGCCAGCCTCAACGTGGCCCTGCTATTCGCCAGCGCCTATGGCAACACCGCAGCGATCGCCGATGCCTTAGCGCAAGGAGTCAACCGCACCGGCATTCGTGTGAACAGCCTCAATTGTGAGTTCACCCCTGCCGATGAACTGGTGAACACCATCAACCAGGCAGACGCCATTTTGATCGGCTCACCAACGCTCGGAGGGCACGCACCAACTCCAATTGTGTCAGCGCTCGGAACTCTCTTGGCGGAAGGAGACCGCAGCAAACCTGTTGGTGTATTTGGTAGCTACGGCTGGAGTGGAGAGGCGGTCGACCTGCTCGAAACCAAGCTCCGCGATGGCGGCTTCAGTTTTGGCTTCGATCCCATTCGTGTGAAATTCAGCCCCGACACAGCAAAAGTGAAGGAACTGGAGGAAACCGGAACAAGGTTTGGACGCCAACTCCTCAAGGCTCAGAAACGGGCTCAACGCCGCAGTGCGGGGGGACTAATCGAAAGCCGAAGCGATCCAGCAGTACTAGCCCTCGGACGGGTCTTGGGCTCGTTATGCGTACTAACTACCCAGAAAGGTGATCTAAGCGGCGCCATGGTGGCCAGTTGGGTGAGTCAAGCCAGCTTCGCTCCACCTGGTATGACGGTTGCCGTGGCCAAAGATCGAGCCGTCGAAGCTCTATTGCACAAAGGCGACTGTTTCGCTCTCAACGTTTTGGCAGAGGGACGGGAGAGCGGCCTGATGAAGCAATTTCTGCAACCGTTCGAGCCGGGTGCCAATCGATTCTCAGGAGTAGAACTTGACACCAGCCCAGGCGACCAGCCGCTCCTGCCGGATGCCCTGGCTTGGCTGGAATGCAGTGTGAAACAGCGAATGGAATGTGGCGACCATTGGCTGATTTACGCAGAGGTGAATCACGGGGGCTTATTCGATACGGAAGGCCAAACAGCTGTCCACCACAGACGCAGCGGAGCTAATTATTAAATAAGCTTAGCCAAAATGCAGAACAAAGGTCAACGCTTAAATAAGTATTTGAATAGACAAATTACAATTGTCTATAACAGTTTTTCATCCCTTTGTTCCACCCGTCAACAAAAAGAAGCGAGTATTTTTTAGGTGCATCTTTTCCATAAGTCCCAACCAGCTGAGATCCAACCTCATTAGCCGCCTTTGAGAAATGGGTCGCGGTAGGCTTCACACCTTGGCTGTGAGACCAACTTAACCCAACAACTGAGTGACAAAAAGATGACGCGCTCTGCATTCCATCACGAACATTCCTCTGAATACGTCCATAGGCTGCAGTGTCCAAAGAAAACGCGATGAAAAAAGAAGTGAAAATAAACGATCTAAGCAAAGACAATTTCCAGTACACGACTTCTCAAATATAATGCCTAAATTAGGGCATGACATAAAGATATCTTAAATCATGTCAAGATACGTACGTTAACGCACAAGATCATTTGAATGGTGATTCAGCCTTTAGGCTTGAAGCAAACAACCGCAAAGAATTGTTAGCTCATTCATTCAAATCATTGATTTCTGCATCGGATTGCTTATCCCTAAACTTCTCCCAGGCATTGTCTTGCAAGAGAGGACACATTGCTCCAGTAATCTCACGAGAAAGATCAAGGGCTTCTTGATAGGGCAGAAGAGAGAATTCTTTTTCAAACTCTGGCCCCCACTCAACCTCCATATACTTTCTTACTTCATAATAGTCATAGCCTTTTTCACGCCAAAGATTACATTTTTCGTTCGCAACTGCAATGGCCCAATCAGGGGGCGAAATATTTTTCGCATTAGCATATGCAAAACCAAACGACAAAATTACAGCTGCCATAAAGCAGCTTTTTCTTAGAGAAAATGTCATAAAACATGGTCGAAAACATTTCATAAAGAGCAGGCACATGCTATATCTATTTGACTATAGTAGCCTTCTTTGCAATATCGATCACCTTTAATCACAAATCTTTTACTAGCAGCGCCTCCTTATAAAGTCAGTGCCACATATGAGAAACAAAGAAAGCGGCCGCAAAACCCAATCCTGCAAATAGAGCAATTGCATCATGCGTTTCCTCCCAAGCCTCTGGAATCACGGTTTGCAATGTCATTGCCAACACACCGCCACCAGCAAGCGAGGTCATCACAGCCTTGACGCCATCTGGAGCATCTCGCATCGTCGCAAACGCTGCCACTGAGGCCACGACACAGGCAAGAACAACCACAAGCCAAGTCAAAAGAATATTTTTGGCAGAGTAGCCACTTCGCTTCAGACCAACTCCGCTTGCTAAACCCTCTGGGATATTTGCAACCGCGACGGCAATAATCACTGAGATGGTAACCAATTTATTGTCTAGAAATGAAATTCCAATACTCATTGACTCAGGAATACCATCGAGAACCGCACCAATGACCAACGCCATCGCAGCGGATTTTTCCTCCCTTTGCTTAGCTGTTAATACACCCAAACCAACAGAGTCTGAGGAATTACGCCTAAAGATGCCACCACGTGCAACGAGCTTGTTGGCGCCCACATACAAGAAAATACCTAGAAAAAATCCTAATATTGCAAAGTACATGCCTCCGACTTCAAAAGCCGCCTCCAACAAATCGTAGGAGAGCAGAGCAATTAACATTCCTGCACTTACTGCAAGAAAGACAGCCGTAAATCTCTTGCTAGGCGAAAACCGAAGACCAAAGGCAGCCGAAATCAGCACGGGAACCATGGCAATGAATGACCAAAGAGCCGCATCAAAGATGCTTCCAGCAACCTTGGGAGTGCAAGGCTCAGCTGTGCCATCCATTAAATGCAATGGCGAGAGCAGATTATATTCCTGCCCAGTCATCACGTCAGCGAAACAAGGCAGAGACTGCAAGAATGTGAAATCCATAATCATTCACTTAGTGAAGAAAAAATTGAAAAGAGCATAGCCACAATCTATAAATCATAAGCACAAAATAATAATATTCCTAGTGGGAAAAAAGGTGGGAAACAATAAATGCCACGGCGAAACCAATTCCACCCAAGATACTAATTTGATCATGCACTTCTTCATAGGCTTCAGGGATCACATTATTGAGGGTCATCGCCAGAACACCACCACCAGCAAAAGCTGTCATTGCAGCTTTTGCGAATGGACTAAGTCCGCCCATTAAAGAGTGCGCCGCGACGGCAGCCAATACACATGCAATAACAACCATTGACCAGATTGTCAGAATCTTGAATGACTTCAAGCCACTCCGCTTCAGACCAGCTCCACTCGCAAGCCCCTCAGGAATATTTGCCACAGCAACCGCAAGAATCACAGAAGCACTCACCAAGGCATTATCCAGAAATGAAATACCAATACTCATCGATTCGGGAATGCCATCCAAAGTAGCTCCAATCACAAGAGCTGTGGCAGCATTCCGCTCAGATATCTGCTCTTCGGTAAGACCACCAAGACCTCCACAAGTCTGCGAGTGTCGTCGGCCTATTCCCCCATTAGCAATGATACGGTTGGCAATAATATACACAATGACTCCCATACTAAAACCAGCAAGAGATGCACTGATCCCACCAATCTGAAACGCAACTTCTACAAGATCGTAGGAAAGTAAAGCGATTAATAATCCCGCACTTAAAGCTAAAAGCCGTGAAACTAGTCTTTTCCCTGGTGCAAATCTAAGCCCAATCCATGCAGAAATGAGAATTGGGACCATGGCCACAAAGGACCAAAATGCTGCATCCAAAACAGTTCCAGATGAGTAGCCACTCTCTGATGCCATGGCGGCTGAAGCGAACAACACGCAACCTCTCAGATTTATTCAATAGATCTAGCCGGCTCAGAAAGAGAAAAGATCAACAAAGTGGTTTTCTTAGGACTTATTGCTCAAACCATCTGAGAGTCGCCTGGCTGACAACTAGCCAAAACCGTATCCCAAAAACCTTGCAGTCACTTGGAGAAACAATAGGAACAGACGCACAAACTGAAGTATCTAGGACTAACCGCATGCAGAAGAACACTGCAAAACTTCACCAACTAGATCCTTTCACTATTCACCTAGCTACCAATCGGCATCGCCGCACCCCTCGAACTGAATTGAGCAGGTAACAGCTTCGGACATCGATCAAAGGCAATAGGCTCTAATAAATGATCAGGTTGGCTAGAGGCGGAACTGCCAAAAGCGCTGCGGCAATCAGAAGAACGCCATCTTCAAGCAGTGCCTCGACCTAGCTATTGAAGGTAAGACCTATTGAGTAAAAGACCATGTACCCATAGTTAACAGCGCAAGCCTGCACTGATCGAATCCGACGGGCCGAAGCGGAATTGAGCTCCGCCTGAGGCTCGCTATAAGGGTGCCACCACTCCATCACCCCCCAGCTTCCTTAGCGTCGGGATGAGCACCTCTTTGATCACTTAAAAAGGACAGTTATGCAGCGGCAGCCTTGGGTTGATCAACGAGACGTAAGCACAATTCCACTTCGATAATGGAAAGTCTGGACATGAGCTCTGAGAAGACGCTCGATCTGTTGGTCATCACGGCCAGTAATGGTGAAAACCTCAAGTTGGCCCAACGCTTCCAAACCAGCGCAAGCAACCTTGGCCAACAGAGCAAACTTCTCGATCTCACAACGCTCGACCTACCACTGTTCACCCCCAGAACCCAGGCAGCCAATGGGACGCCAACAGGCATCGCACCTCTCCAAACGTTGCTGACATCGGCACCTCGCTGGGTGATTTGCGCCCCGGAATACAACGGATCTATCCCGCCCTGCCTCAGCAATGCCATTGCCTGGCTTTCGGTTCAAGGCGATGACTTTCGGGGCTTATTCAATGGCCGACCCATTGCCATCGCCACCCATTCAGGAGGTGGGGGAATGGAAGCGTTGATCTCGATGCGAATCCAACTCACACATCTCGGTGCAGAAGTGGTGGGCCGCCAATTACTCAGCAACTACGCCAAACCAGCCAAAGACGACAGCATTGAAGACCTCCTCCAACGCCTATTGCAACAACAGCCGTTAAAGCTCTGAACCACTTCAGGCGGAATCAGACTGACCAATTCAAGCCCAGCCTGCTCAGAAGAAAATCATCAACATCAAGGGTGTTGACGATTGAATTGTTTAATCAGCCAAGCTCCACCTGTAGAGCTTGGCTGATTAACGACTCAGAATAGTATCCACTAATACATCAAACTTACTGCCACTAAGTACAAGAGAAAGCAAGTGCAAACACCATTAAAGCTTCGGTTGTGTCAACAGATGAAAACGCAACTGATTCGATTCTAAAAAAAATCAGTGGTTGACTGGCACATCACATCTTGTGCCTTGGAATAGGCTCACTTCAACATATTGATTCCCTGAGCGATGGGATTTTTGCTTAGTCAGGAGGTGGTAGTTCGCTACCGCGGATTCCTCCTACTTGAACAAACCAACAAAGGATGGCTCGTGCGGCCTGAACGCAGTCCGATGTTGTTGTTGCCCTTTCGGACACCATCCTGTTCGTTAGCTGACGTAAAAACTCTGCTCGACTCGAGGCTGTCGAACGACAGCACTGAAATCAACGCTGCTTGAATTCAAGCAGCGGCTGGCGGTGGCGTTGGATTTCCGATCGGTTGCAGAGGAATCACCAAAGTTGCCCAATGATCAGGGCGCTTAGGACGTGTTCGGCGTGCTTCACGAACGCCAAATGGTACACGAACAACATTGGTGCCTTCGATGGAAAGACTATGGCCGCGGTTGAAGGCTGATTCCAAGCATTCTGGAAGTTGTGGAAGGCTTGGACCCTGCAAGGGCCCAAACCCCAAATTGGTGGTGTTATCCCGATCCATGGTGTCCCCCGACAGACGAATCAATTGCCAAATAGTGTGACTTCGATCGCGGGAACGATTGGTGAAATCAAACTAATTAATTCGGTTTTCAGTGAAAATTTACCTACTGAACCGCAAAAGCGCCAGTCCAAAGCCGCGAATTAGGCAGCAATGGCAAGAGCTTCCACAGAAGGGCAGGTACACACCAAATTCCTGTCGCCAAAGGCGTTATCGATCCGTGCGACCGCCGGCCACACTTTGTTTTGGGCCTGTTCCGGCAAGGGGAAAGCGGCCTGTTGGCGGCTGTAGGGACGTTCCCAATCCTCAGCCATCACCGCAGCCATGGTGTGGGGAGCACGCTTCAGAGGATTGTTCAAGGCATCCATCGCCCCCGTTTCAATCGCTCGCACCTCGTCACGGATGGCGATTAATGCGTCTGCGAAGCGATCCAATTCCGACAAGCTTTCACTCTCGGTGGGCTCTACCATCACAGTACCCGCCACCGGCCAGCTCACTGTTGGGGCATGGAAGCCGTAATCCATCAGTCGCTTAGCGATGTCATCAACATCGATGCCGGCATCTTTCTTCAGTGGTCGTAAATCGAGGATGCACTCATGGGCAACACGGCCAGTGGCACCACGGAACAACACAGGGAAATGGTCATCGAGACGCTGGGCCAAATAATTGGCTGACAACAGCGCCACGGCACTGGCCTGACGAAGGGCATCCGCCCCCATCATCCGAAGATACATCCAGCTGATCGGGAGGATGCTGGCGCTTCCCAGAGCTGCCGCAGAAACTGGCCCGATAGCCGAAGCGGTTTGCTTTTCGAGGGGATGTCCGGGCAGAAAAGGAGCCAGATGAGCTGCCACCCCAATCGGACCCACCCCAGGGCCACCTCCACCGTGGGGGATGCAGAACGTTTTATGCAGATTTAAATGACAAACATCTGCACCAAAGGCTCCTGGGCGAGCGAGGCCCACCTGAGCATTGAGATTGGCGCCATCGAGATAGACCTGACCACCATGGTCATGGACCACCTCACAGATATGGCGGATCCCGGTTTCAAACACACCATGGGTTGATGGGTACGTCACCATCAAGGCCGCAAGACGATCGGCGTACTCGGTTGCTCGCGTGGCAAGGTCGTCTTGATCGATATTGCCTTCGACATCGCAGGCTACCGCTACCACTTTTAGACCCGCCATCACAGCGCTAGCGGGATTGGTGCCGTGGGCACTGGTTGGAATCAGACAGATATCTCGGTGGTCGTCCCCGCGGGAACGGTGCCACGCACGAATCACTAACAAACCAGCGTATTCACCCTGAGAGCCAGCATTCGGCTGCAATGAAACAGCAGCAAAACCAGTCAAGGCCGCCAGCCAACGCTCTAAATCATCGGCGAGGCGGCGATATCCCAACGCCTGATCTAATGGAGCGAAAGGGTGTAAGCGGGCAAACGCCGGCCAGCTCACAGGCAGAAGTTCTGCGGCTGCATTCAACTTCATCGTGCAGCTTCCCAGCGGGATCATTCCATGCACCAGCGACAGGTCACGACTGACCAAACGCTGGATGTAGCGCATCAGTTCGGTTTCACTGCGGTAGCGATGGAACGCCGGCTGTGTAAGCCAAGGGCGGGTTCGCGATGGGAGTCCACGAAATGCCGTATCGGCTTGGGAGGTCGGTGAAGCCAGGGCAGGCTTGCCGACCACCTGAGCCAGTGCTTCGAGGAGTTGGCCCATCTCCTTCTGATCACTGAATTCATCGAGGCTGACGCCGAATCCAGTGGCTTGGGACGTCGGCACTCCATCGGGGAGAACCCTCAGGTTGAATCCCGCCTCGACCGCCGCTGCGTGCAACAGCGGTGCATGGGGGGTGGTGACGGTGACGGTGTCGAAGCGGTCGGCCTGATCCACCGTGAAGTCAAGGTTGCGAAGGCCATCTTCAAAATGCAGACGTAGACCAACAATCCGCTCGGCGATGGCTCGTAGACCATCGGGACCATGGTGCACCGCATAAAACGAAGCGATCACCGCCAGCAAAACTTGCGCCGTACAGATGTTGCTAGTGGCCTTATCCCTGCGGATGTGCTGCTCACGGGTCTGCAATGCCAAGCGCAAAGCAGGATTGCCCTCGGCATCTTTCGACTCCCCCACAAGGCGTCCAGGGATTTGACGCTTATAGACCTCTCGTGTGGCAAAAAATGCCGCATGGGGGCCACCGAATCCCATCGGAACACCAAAGCGTTGGGCACTGCCCACGGCAATATCAGCCCCAAAATCCGCTACGGGGGCGAACAAGGTCTGCGCCAATGGATCAATCGCCACAGTGACCAAAGCAGCTTCCTCATGCGCACGCTCGATCACAGCAGTGGGATCCCAGAGCAACCCGTCGGCACCGGGAAGCTGCAACAGCACTCCAAAAACGCTTTTATTGAAAGCCATCTGCTCGGGGTCAACACGCTCAAGCTCAATTCCCAATGGCTCTGCCCTGGTTTGAAGCACAGCCCAGGTCTGGGGCAGAACATTGCGATCAACTAAGAAACGATTCGCTTCGGGACGTCGACAAACACCAAAGCTCAAGCCCATAGCTTCTGCGGCGGCAGTGGCTTCATCCAGCAATGAAGCATTTGCGATCGGAAGCCCAGTGAGCTCACTGATCAACGTCTGAAAATTCAGCAACGCCTCAAGACGCCCTTGGGCGATCTCCGCTTGATACGGCGTGTAAGCGGTGTACCAAGCAGGGTTCTCAAACACGTGACGTTGAATCAACGCCGGCGTTGCTGTGCCGTGGTAGCCAAGACCAATCAGCGATCGTTGAACACGGTTCGCCGCAGCAATCTTGCCGAGATCCGCCAGTGCCTCTGCTTCCCCACAACCGGGCGGAAGAACATCGCGAGGCGGCGCGGCGTCAAGAATGTCATCGGGAACAACGTCCTTGATGAAATCATCCATGTGCTGATACCCCAGCGCTTGCAGCATCTGGTGTTGCTCAGCGTCGCTTGGGCCCACATGCCGCTGCAGAAAAGGGGAAGTCACGGTCTGCAGCAGAGGAAGGCGGTGATCTTAAAGAAGGGTGACCGCCTTCCGTCATCAACCGGCGTTCACCTTCGCTGAATAGGTGGCTGAATCAAGCAAACTTTCGAGTTGTGCTGGATCACTTGGACGCACCACCAGAAGCCATCCCGCGCCATGGGGGTCGTTCTGGAGTTCTTCTGGACTCACTAACACCGCTTCATTGCGCTCAACCACTTCCCCGGCAATAGGGGCGTACATATCCTCGACAGCTTTCACCGACTCCACAGAACCAAAGCTGGTGCCCTTATTGAGGCTGGCGCCCACATCGGGGAGATCGACAAAAACAATGTCGCCGAGCTGATCAACAGCAAAAGCGCTGATGCCAACGCGAATGAGCTCACCATCGAGATGGGCGTATTCGTGGCTATCGGCGAAGCGATAGGCGGCGGGGAACTCGAACGCCATCAGACAAATAGATGTGAATTAGATGATCTCAGTTTGAGGGAGAGTGATCAGTCCCGCCGCATCGAGTGCCGTGAGGGCTTCAGCCAAGGCCAACTGGATGTGAGCACGGTGGGTTCCGCCTTGAACGAACAAATTGAACGGCTCTCGCAAAGGAGCATCTGCGGAAAATTCGCTCGTTGATCCGTCAATAAACGTGCCGCCAGCCATCACCAAATCGTTCGCATAACCAGGCATTGCAGCCGGGACTGGATCCAGATAAGCCCCCACCGGTGAACAGGCTTGAAAAGCACGGCAGACCGTTTTCAAGGCCTCCGGACTGCCAAGACAAACCGCCTGAATGAGGTCGCTGCGCACAGCGCCTGGCCTCGGTTGAACGGCAAAGCCAAGCCGCTCAAACACACCGGCCACAAGATCAGCACCAATCAAAGCCTCAGCCACCATCTGTGGGGCCAGAAACAATCCTTGCAAAACAAGGCGCTGCAGATCAAACCCCGTCCCACCTTCACGACCGATGCCAGGGGCCGTTAAGCGGCAACAGGCCTGGTTCACCAGGTCAGCCCGACCCGCGACGTAACCGCCGGTTGGGGCGATGGTCCCCCCAAGGTTCTTAATCAACGAACCCGCTACCAAATCGGCTCCGACCTCCGGCGGCTCACAGTCCTGCACCAGTTCTCCGTAGCAATTGTCGACAAAACAAATGCAATTGGGCTGACGCGCATGAATGAGTGCGCAGAGCTCACCGATCTCCTTCACCGACAACGATGGTCGCCAGCTGTAGCCACAACTGCGTTGAATAAGCACCATGCGCTGAGGCAAAGCCAGCGCATGGTCCAGACCCACCCGGTCAACAGCCCCCTCAGGCGTTAATGGCACTTCGTCGTAATCGATCCCAAAGTCAGCCAACGAACCCTGATCCGTTCCCCTTAGACCGATAACTTCCTCGAGGGTGTCGTAGGGACGACCTGTAATCGAAAGCAAACGATCACCAGGCCGCAACACACCAAACAAAGCTGCCGTAATTGCATGGGTGCCACTGACGAACTGCATCCGCACCGCTGCCGCCTCAGCACCCAGCACCCTGGCAAAAACGCGATCCACCAGATCACGGCCCTGATCACCATGGCCGTAGCCAGTGAGGGAAGCAAAGTGCTGCGTCCCCAAGCGCTCCTCAGCAAACGCAGTCAAAACACGCTGCAAGCGTTGTTCAACAGCTGATGTGCGCGCTGCAGCTTGGGACGCCTGCTGCAGGATCACGGAATCAATCAGCTTCCTTGCAATAGCGCTGGTCACCAGGTCCCCCCTGTATTTGAGCCGTTCCCAAACTCCATGCTGCGCTCTCGCCTACAGCACGCTTATCCGCTGTTCAGTCGAAAACTCCTTTAGATTTCAGTTATCAACGGCACTATCCGCTCCCTAGTTTTCCTTTTTGAGCGGTACTGTCGATTCCAGGAGATTCCGATTGGTTTCCTCGCAAACAACTGGCAACCGCGAGGCTCGCGTTAGGGCTGCTGTCACGGGCCCTCGCGGGCCGATACCCGCCCGTCAGAGACGTCTGAAATCGGGAACCACCGGTTTTATGCTGGTGAATCACATCCTGGCCACCGTGGCCTTGCTTCCACAATTCTGGAGCTGGCAGGCCATTGTTGCCTTCGGGGTCTTGTACTGGATGACCGTTCTAGGGGTCACCCTCGGCCTGCACCGCTTGGTAGCGCATCGCAGCTTCGTGGTTCCAGTGTGGCTGGAACGGGTTCTGGTAATCATGGGCACGCTTGCCTGCCAGAGCGGACCGATCGAATGGGTGGGGCTTCACCGCCATCACCATCGCTTTTCTGATCAACCCTCTGACCATCACGATGCTGGACGCGGTTTGTGGTGGGCCCACAGCGAATGGATGCTCCATGAAATACCCGCGCTGAAAGAGCTCGATCGATACGCAGGAGATCTTCAATGTGATCCTTTTTATCGCTGGCTCGACCGCTGGTTCTTGCTATTGCAAATCCCCTTGGGCTTGGGTTTGTATTGGTATGGCGAAGCCGCCCAAGTCCATGGTGGCGGCTTAGGTCTCGTTCTCTGGGCCATTCCTCTGCGCCTCGTGGTGGTGTATCACGTCACATGGCTTGTGAATTCGGCGACCCACGCCTTCGGCTACCGCAATTTTGATTCACCCGATCTATCGCGTAATTGCTGGTGGGTGGCCGTCCTGTCGTTTGGAGAGGGCTGGCACAACAATCACCACGCACACCCTGCGAGTGCTCGCCACGGCTTGCGCTGGTTTGAATTCGATATCACCTGGCAACACGTTCGCCTCTTAAAACGATTTGGCCTCGCGAGACGCGTCCGAGAAGCCGCGTACAACCCCTAAACAAGGGATTCGTTCAATTTTTTATACCCTGGTGGATCAGAAATCCTCCAGGGGTTTTTTATTGCTTGCCAAGCAACAAAAATCACGTCAAGCCATCGGCCGCGAAGGGCAGCAGCCTTAACAATCAGCGTTGTTCTGTGGTGATGGGCTGCTGAGCCAAGACAAATCCTTATCTAGGAAAGCTCATCGGCTATAAACAATGAAAAGTGATCGAACAAAGTGATATCCGACGTGAATCGAACGCCATCTCCACCGAGCCGGCCGGTCACGTCCCATAAGGCTTTGAAACGTGCTGGGTTACTCCATGTCCCCCGAAAAGGGGGCCGATCCTCGGCTCCCTCTCAAAGTCCACGTCGAGGCACCATCGTGTTCATGGTGGTGTTGCATGCATCAGCCGTCTTTGCTCTGCTGCCACGTTTCTGGAGCTGGCAAGCCGTTCTCACCCTCGGCATTTTGTACTGGGGAACAGCCTGCCTAGGGGTCACGATCGGCTACCACCGACTGCTCTCCCATCGTTCATTTCGGGTTCCCAAGTGGTTGGAGCGCTTTTTTGCCACCTGCGGAGCCTTGAGCTGCCAGCAAGGACCCATCACCTGGGCCGGACTCCATCGCCACCATCACAAATTTTCAGATACTGATGCGGATCACCACAACAGCCATCGAGGCTTCTGGTGGAGTCATATGGGCTGGATGTTTGAAACGATTCCAGCCATGCAGGCGATCCCGCGCCTCAGTGGGGACCTCAGCAGTGACCCGTATTACCGCTGGCTCAACCGCAATTTCCTCTACCTACAATTTCCGCTGGCTGTTCTGCTCTTCGTCATCGGTTCGAGCACCGGCACTGGTGGATGGGCTTTAGTGCTTTGGGGCATCCCCTTAAGGCTTGTGCTCGTGTACCACGTGACTTGGCTTGTGAATTCCGCCACGCACTGCTGGGGAACGGTCGCCTACGACAGCGGCGATGCTTCCCGCAACAACAAATGGGTGGCGGCGCTCACCTTTGGCGAGGGATGGCATAACAACCATCACGCCTTTCCTCACTCCGCATGCCACGGGCTCCAGAAAGGACAGATCGACCTCACCTGGGAACACATCCGCTTAATGGGCGCCCTAGGGCTCGCCAAAAATATCCGCTTACCAATCAAACCTGCCTAACCCAAAGCAGTTGTATTACGGGGCTTCACGCCCACCAAAGAGAAAAAATAATTTGTACTAATCAATCAATAGAACGTTCAACGACTCAACGCTGAACACCATTGGCGTTGGAAAAGAGGTTCTAATGTATTGAGCGAAGTCGAGAATGATCGAATTCTTGATGAGCAGGTCTTCACGACCAGAGCCTCCAATCCATGCATTTGGCTCTTGACCCAAATGCCCCGGCAGCCCCATCGATCTCCGTGGGACAGCTGAGGGCGTAATATTCCAGATCGCCCCGTAGTCGTTGTCGGTCGGAGTTCCATGCCCAAACGCGTACAAGTCGTTCTGAACGAGGACATCCTCAGCCTCGGCAAAAACGGAGATCTCGTGGACGTAGCCCCTGGCTATGCCCGTAATTACCTCATGCCCTTCGGCAAGGCTGTGCCCGTCACACCTGCGGTGATGAAGCAGGTGGAGCACCGCCGCGCCAAGGAAGTTGAGCGTCAGGCCGCTCTGAAGCAAGAAGCACTGAACTTCAAGACAGCTCTCGACACCATCGGCCGCTTCACCGTGAAGAAGCAGGTTGGCGAAGACAACGTGCTGTTCGGCACCGTGACCAATGGCGACGTCGCTGAAGTGATCGAAGAGTCGACCAAGAAGGAGATCGATCGCCGCGACATCCTGGTTCCTGAAATCCACCGCACGGGCAAATACACCGTGACGGTGAAGCTGCACAGCGAAGTGACAGCCGAAATCAACCTGGAAGTGGTGAGCTACTGATTTGCCGCGAATCGGCTCGGTTCGGCCAGAGTGGAATCACTCTTAGCTGCACCTTGCCGCCATGGTGAGCGCCCCCCAGTCAGACAACGACGAATCGGTCAAAGGGGGACGCTCGGGCTACGGACGAGAACGCCGGAATCAAGAGCCAAGCTTTGAAGGCCTCCCCGATTCCGTTCCACCCCAGAACCTCGAGGCAGAGGAAGCCGTATTAGGTGGCATCTTGTTGGACCCAGACGCCATCGGTCGGGTTGCCGACATCCTGCAGCCTGAGGCGTTTTACCTCAATGCCCATCGGGAGATGTTTCGTACAGCCCTGATGCTGCACGGGCAAGGCAAACCCACCGACCTCACCTCGATGACCGCCTGGCTGGCGGACACTGGATCGCTTGAGAAGGTTGGCGGGAACGGACGACTGATTGAACTGGTGGAGCGAGTGAGCTCCACAGCTTCAATTGAGCAGGTGGCTCGCCTGGTGATGGACAAGTTCCTGCGCCGCCAGTTGATCCGTTCGGGCAATGAAGTGATCAAGCTGGGCTTCGATCAAAGCCTGCCGATGGAGCAGGTGCTCGATCAAGCCGAGCAAACAATTTTTGCCATCAGCCAAGAAAAGCCCTCCAAAGGGCTTACACCCACAGCAGAAATTCTCACCCAAACCTTCGAAGAAATCGAAAGCCGCTCCCTGGGCACCTCCGTGGCCGGCATTCCGGTGAACTTCTACGACCTGGATGCAATGACCCAGGGCCTGCAGCGCAGCGACCTAATCGTCGTGGCTGGACGGCCGGCCATGGGTAAAACCTCAATCGTGCTGAACCTGGCCAAGAACGTGGCCCAACTGCACGACCTGCCGGTGTGCATATTCAGCTTGGAGATGAGCAAAGAACAGCTCACCTACAGGCTGCTGTCGATGGAAGTAGGCATCGAAGCAGGACGACTGCGTACTGGTCGATTGCAACAAGAAGAGTGGCCCCTCCTCGGGCAAGGCATCAACACCCTTGGACAACTACCGATCTACATCGACGACAAACCGAACTCCGGAGTGCTGGAGATGCGTTCACTCTGCCGACGGTTGATGGCCGAACAGGGTAAAGAACTGGGGCTCGTGGTGATCGATTACTTGCAGCTGATGGAAGGATCCACCCCCGACAACCGGGTGCAGGAAATCTCACGGATTACGCGAGCTCTAAAAGGAATGGCCCGTGAGTTGAACGTGCCGGTGATTGCGCTCTCCCAGCTCAGCCGGGGCGTGGAATCACGAACCAACAAACGACCGATGTTGAGCGATCTACGGGAATCGGGATCGATTGAGCAAGACGCCGACCTGGTGTTGATGATCTACCGCGACGAGTACTACAACCCGGAAACACAGGATCGCGGCATCACCGAAGTAATCCTCACCAAACACCGCAACGGCCCCGTCGGCACCGTGAAGCTGCTGTTCGAGCCCCAGTTCACCAGGTTCCGAAATCTGGCGGCATGAATCGGCGCACAATCGTCATCGATAGCCACTTTGAAGAGATCGACTGACCGATACCAATTCTTGACAGGCAAGTGGAAGGTGCGTGATGCCTCATTCCAAAGCTGCGCTGATCTGCAGGAGCTCTTTCAGCCGATCTCCCCGGACCTGGACGCCCTTCAATTGAGCCAAGGCTCGTTACAAGGTCGACTGCAAATCATCAACCTCGGCTCCTTTCGTCTCACCCTGCTCGAGACCAACCAAGCACTTTTTCTGAGTGGCAGCCGGCGCCCACAGCCCTGCACGATCGCTGTTCCTCTCTGCGATCCTCAACCTGCCGACCCCATACGCGCCCAGGGGATCGACATGCCATGGCCTGGGCTGATGGGATACAACCACCAATTGCGTGACTTTGACCTGCGTTTGGCAGCGAACACTGCATTGGCTTCCTTGATCATTTCTAAGGAGCACTTGAATGAGCGTCATCAACAACTTAATGCCGGAGATCTCACTCTGGAGCCCTGGGAACACACCAATCAACTGGAATTATGTGAACCACTACGAACACAATTACGCGACCAATTGCGTGAGTTAATCAACAGCCACAGCAGCATCAATAAAGCCAATACAGCCGATCAACTCATCGACAGTATTTTTCGGGCATTTCAAGATCAAAATGCATGCACGTTGCCGATTGCCAAGCGTAAAACTCGCCATACAGCAGCAATCGAATTGCTGCACTGGTGCTCTAACAACCCGTCCAAAAATATCACCATTACAGGGCTAAGCGATGTGCTCTATCAATCCCGTACATCACTATTCACCGGATCCCAAGAACATTTCGGACGAACTCCCACAGAACTGCAGCGAAGCATTCGGCTTGATCTAGTACGCCAACTCTTATTGAATCCGAAGCACAGCCTTGCTTTGGGATTGAGCGGCGTTGGGGCCATTGCTGCCCATATGGGCTTTACCAGCCGAAGCCATTTCGCCCGAGGCTATGAACAGCATTACAACGAACTCCCGCAACAGACTTTGATCCAAGGCTGCGCAGATGATAAAGAGACTCTCTCAAATAAGTCTAAATAATTAAGAACTTAATTTCTATATTTGATTAGAAACGTTTATTTGGGGAAACGCACTTGCCACTGAGTTCGAATAGTCCAATCACCAAGTAGATCTTCTCCAGCAAAGGAAGGCTTTATAGCGTTGTAGTACGCCTCGACTGAAACCTGCATCGGCTGATGTGCCACACGAAAGGCGTATCCCAACCCGCCTCCCACAGGTACTGTCCAACCATCACCATCAGGGTGAGTCCAATCTCCTGAGATTATCGGCGAAGAGGTGAAATACCAGTTTTTGTGAAACTGATAGCGAATAAGCGGCTGAGCAATCAGCCGATTCACATCAGCCCGTTCAGTATCACCAGCTACAGACCAGACATTTCGCACTCGGGCTCCAATCATCCATGGTCCACTGTGGTGGAAGCCGAAAAGTGCGGGTCCAAGCGAAAACTTTCCGGTATCAGTTGGTCCATATCCCACAGGAATCACTATGGAAGGCCCCAATCCAAACGTCCAATCGGAGCCAAGATTGGGAACAAAGAGTGCTGTAGGGCTGATATCAGATAAGCCTGTGTCGTTGCGCTGATCCCAGCCCGCCACAAATGGTGCACCCAATGGGGTAACAGCAAAATCAGGCCGTGCTGAAGGGGAGGACGTAAACCGAAAGATCGTCCGTTTCAAAACAGTCCACTCATTGTTCAACCGAAACGGAAAGACCGGCTGAAGCTTGAAGACCTGAAGTGAACGGTTTGACTTGGCCTCAGGATCAATGGAGCTCGGAGCCCATTGAGTGTTGGGCACTACATTGAATTCGAGTGACACCCTGTTGGCCGATGTAATCGGATTCGGACGTGCCTGTGCAGATTCCTGCGCAGATTCAAGAACAAGAACCCATAAAAAATAGGAGAGAAAATGCCTTAGATGACGAGACATTTACAACCGATCAAAAAAAACAAAAATAAGACATATCGCTAATGACGAGAAAAGTAAAAGCAATGAAATTGAGCAGATATTATACAGATAGGATCGGCAATAAAAAAGTGAGTTCGCAATGATTGGAAAGCGAGAGAAATGACATCACCTAAAAGCTTTGCTGAGAATCACGCCTGACCGACAATGTCTGGCGAGGCATTTCCAGGAACTCATTCTTGTAGTAACGGGCGAAGTGGGAACGGCCTACAAATCCAAAATAAGCAGCAATATCAGAGACACCAGATAACCTATTCTCTATGCAAAATTCAGTATCCAACAAAGCGTGTCTAACTTGATGTAGCCGAACGGATCTGACAACTTGAAGAGGAGACATTTGAAATTTTTCCTTGCAACCATTAAACAAAGATGTACGAGACTGATGCAAGACAGAACATAGATCTTGGATTTCAAACGGCTTTGTTGGCGATGAATTCGTCAAAGCCAAAACCTGCAAGGCAGCCTCGTGACATTCACGCCTGGGAATAGCTATACCCACCTTTCGATCATCTCGGCTCATAAAGCACTCAAACAGAATAGACAATATTTCTTCTTCAATCAATTTTGGAGATAACGCCAAGGAGTGCACGTCTTGCCATAATTTTTGAAAATACAGAATCAAACGAGAAGAAACCAATCGGTTAGACAAGATATTGAAATTATCCAATACGTCTTGCATATCAAAACAGCCAAGTTCAATCAATTTTTTATTCAGAAAAAGTTCTGGAACTACAATTGAACAAAACCGGCAGCCAGAGCTAAACGACAAATCTAGATCTTTTAGATTTTGATTAAATCCAAAGATCGCAGGCTTGGCGATAGAGACCCCCTGAGCAAGAACATTATCCAGGGTGAGATTACACGACAAGTTGAATAAAAAATGGTATTTTCCAGGCTTTCTGTCGCCACGAAATGCAACTTTCTTATTCAACTTAACAAGCACTAGATTAATATTAGCTAGGGGGAGAATCTGCACCACACCATCAAGCGACCCTCTCTCCAAAGACAGAACGGAGGCCCCAACAAGCTGCCTATTCAATATTGCATCCATATCAACCGTACTTTTTATCTTAAATCGACGCAGTTGGCTTATTAAAGTCAAGCGCCCAAACAATCCATGAAAAACAACCGTAACATAGCCAACAATCAATATCCAGAAGGCAATGAGCCCATTTGTTCACGATATCAAAGACAAATCTCTGAGCAAGACTCAACCTAATCAAAAAAGAACGAAAGCAGGTTCAGATCCAACCAATTACAGAAGAAACCAATAAAGTCATTCGTATTTAAACCTGCAAGATGAATTATCAAATGAAAGAATACTCTTCACTTGGTTGAGCAAAAAATCCATGAGACTGTCTACCCAAAATCTTATATTGGCAGATCATCCTATACTATTTTTTGTCAGAGAATAGTACTCTCTTTAGGTCTGATACCAGCGACCGCAACTCATGTTCAGTGAGAAGATCCTCTTGATACATAAACGTCGCCATTTCAAGCTTTTTATTGGCAATATTCAAAGCATATGCTTCGTCGCAATTTCGAGAATTTGTAGTAGACAATGGAAGGCTA
>QCVD01000028.1 GCA_003208835.1 Synechococcus sp. AG-683-C23
TTTGTAAGGGTTTAATTTTCAGGAGTTACGCCTTAGCAACACCCTTTAATAACATAACAATTTCCTGCTTCAGTCTATCGAAAGCAATAGCAACTGCAGTCGATATGAGTTCTAGTCTCTGCAGATAAAGAGCCAATGGCTCCTCAAGAGTGTTCGAATTGATCCCAGCGTTGAGGAGAAAGTGTTGCGCCGCTTGAAAGAAGTCCAGCAAAGTATCAGCTGCCAGGAATTATCTCTTGCCGATTAATGTAGTCCCGCGCAATCAAGACTTTGCTCGTGACCGTATGGGGCAATAATATGGCAGATATATGTCATTTCCTCTTGAATTTGTGTGGTATTTGTGCTTAATTAAAGGCGGTATCTTCAGCCAATATTCATGTAATAAATGCTTCTATCCCATGTTTTTAAGTCGTTTAGCCCAACTCCCGTCTTATATAAATCATTCACTGGTTATCAATTACACTATTGGTTCATCTGGAGGATCTTGGATCATTCCAGCTGCAGCAGTTCAGTAAAATCAACCTGTTTGAAACAGGCAATTAATAGATCGTGGACAGCCTTCGATTTTGATCGTGCATCGGCAGTGATGCACTTCGCCAGCGCAAAATTCAGATTCACCTCGGCATTGGTGAGGTGCCCAGTCATGATGATTGTTAGTCTTCAAATTCTATTTGGTGCATTTCAATGCGGTTTTGCAGTGAAATGTCTGGCAAAATATAAGCATGGAATTTTTCTCTTGATGAATCAATCCCAGCCTGTTGAGCCTTTTGTTGTTGGACGACCACGTTTCTGGGTTGCTCCGCTGTTGGCTGGGTGTTGTTTTTCCATGGGATTTGGCGTTGCCGATCGCGTGGTGAGTTTGCAGAGAGATCAGCAGCCTGCACCGACTCAGCGCTTTACCCCGTCTACCTTCCCAGGCGAGTCTTTGAAGACATTGCGTTCGATCCACCAGGACGCTCCCACTTTGCAGGTGGATTTGGCGGCCATAACGCTGGCCTTGCCAGAGAGAGAGCAGGCCGTGAATCCGCCCATCGCTTTAGGTGTAGAGACAGACCTGGCGCTTCAGCTCCCTCCGGCCGAGGACAGGGCCTGGACGGCGCCAGCCTGGTCTGATCCTGATGCGGATCTTCCGCCAACTGCCCTATCGACTGATCCTATTGATGACATGGAGCTAGAGAAGCCCTCCTCAACTATTCTTCTCGCCCCACCCCCTGAGTTTGTCCCTTCAACGGAAGCCTCGCTGCTCATCGTCGAGCCCGAACCTGCTGGCTTCGTTGCAGAGAATGACGCCCGACTTTTGATGCCAATGCAACCGTTGACGCCGCCCTCGCAGCCCTGATCGGCCAGTCGATCCCTAGATCTGCCACAGTTTCTCTACACGCCAATGGTTCATGGGCTCTCCGGACGCCTTGATACGCGCAGCAGTTCATCGGATTGGTGCTCGAGTCGGTCATGGATTGGCCGATACGGCCGCTGAGTTAGCGGTTTTTGCGAAGGATGCTCCCGAGCGTCTTCGCCAGGAATGGGAGTTATTTCAAGAGGAAGTGCGAGAAGAGGCCGAGCGTTTGGAACGCGTTGATTCTTCTCCCGTTGCTTCCGATGCTGTATCGGTGCAAGAACCGACTACGGAATCCCCACAGCTGGTGATCGATCGCTTGCGCGCCAGTGTTGCTGACCTCAGTCAGCGGATCGAGGCTCGTTCTTAATGCGTCGTTTGAACATCGCGTCTGGTTTGCAGCGGGGCATCCGTGCATTGGTGATCTGGCGTGCTGTCCTCACCCTGTTGCTGTTGCTGTGGTGGGACGGACAAGCTTGGACCTACCGCGGTGGTGCCACACCGGAGCGCCGCGCTGAACGTCAGAAACAACGCGCTCAATGGTTGACTCATCAGCTGTTGGAATTGGGCTCTGCATTTATCAAGCTTGGCCAGCTGTTGTCCTCCAGGCCCGACATCCTTCCTGCCGGGTGGGTGAGTGAGTTGGCATCGCTTCAAGACAACGTGCCGGCCTTTGGTTTCGATCGTGTTCAGACGGTGTTGGAGGAGGAGCTCGGCCAGCGTTGCGCCGAGGTGATTGACCTTGACCCACAGCCGCTCGGAGCAGCGTCTCTGGCGCAAGTGCATCGCGCGAGTTTGCGCAGTGGTCGACAAGTGGTGCTCAAAGTGCAACGGCAAGGGCTGGATCGCCACTTCCGCCTCGACCTCGACGTGATGCAACAAGTTGCGGCTGTGCTGCAGCGTCATCCCAGTTGGGGAAGGGGTCGTGATTGGCCTGCCATGGCCCGCGAGTGTCGACGTGTGTTGTTGCGTGAGCTCGACTTCCGGGTTGAAGCGCAATATGCGGCTCGGTTTCGTCAACAGTTTCTTGACGACGAACGGATCCGTATCCCTGGAGTGATTTGGGAGTTGAGCACCCGCCGGGTGCTCTGTTTGGACTATCTGCCTGGGATCAAAATCAATGACCGCGAGGCGATCGTGGAGGCGGGCATCGACCCCTCTGATGTGGCTGAAATTGGTGCAGCGAGTTACCTCAAGCAGCTGGTGCGGTTCGGTTTTTTTCATGCCGATCCCCATCCCGGAAATCTTGCTGTGGCCAGTGACGGCGCCCTGATCTATTACGACTTCGGGATGATGGGAGTGCTGTCGGATGGTTTGCGGCGCCGAATTGGATCGATGGTGCGTGCCGCGGCAGCTAGGGATTCAGCCGCTTTGGTGGATGAATTGCAAGGGGCTGGATTGATTGGTGCAGAGATTGATGTGGGCCCTGTTCGACGGTTGGTTCGCGTGATGTTGCAAGACGCGTTGACGCCTCCATTTAGTTCCAACGTGATCGACAAACTGTCTGGCGACCTCTACGACCTTGTGTATGGCCAGCCTTTTCGGTTGCCGGTTGAATTGATCTTCGTGATGCGGGCGCTCTCCACTTTTGAGGGTGTTGGCCGAAGCCTCGATCCAGCTTTTAGCCTCGTCTCGATTGCCAAGCCCTACTTACTCCCTCTGATGACGTCCAGTGGATCCGGTACGAATGATTTGTTCAATGAGCTGGGCCGCAAGGTGGGAGCTCTAAGCAGCAAAGCTGTGGGTATTCCCAGGCGCCTGGATGAAAGCTTGGAGCGCCTTGAACAGGGCGATCTCCAACTCCAGGTTCGACTGGGTGAGTCGGATCGTCAGTTTCGGCGCATGATTGTGGCGCAACAGTCGATTGGCCAAGCCGTTCTGTTGGGCTGTCTGGCTTTGGCGACGGCCATTGTTGGGGCCAGCTCCCGCCCTCTCTGGTCGATCTTGCCGGCTGTGGCAACGCTTCCTGTGGGCTTGGGTTGGTTTCGGATGCAGATGAGAATGCGGCGCGATCAACGGTTGGAGCAGTTGCCTGGTTCCAACCGCTAATCGCACAGGCGGTCGATCAGGCTTTGCCGTGCGGGCCCTGGCCTACGGCCCCTGCATACACCGCTTGACTGCCGAGTTCGTCTTCGATGCGCAGCAACTGGTTATATTTTGCAACCCGCTCGCTGCGGCTGAGAGAACCGGTTTTGATCTGCCCGGCCCTGGTGGCCACAGAGAGATCAGCAATGGTGGTGTCTTCCGTTTCTCCACTGCGGTGGCTGATCACGCTGGTATAGCCGGAGCGACCTGCCAAGTCGATGGCTTGCAGTGTTTCGGTGAGGGATCCGATTTGGTTCACCTTGATAAGGATCGAATTGGCGGTGTTGTTGTCGATTCCTTGTTGAAGTCGCTTGGTGTTGGTGACGAACAGGTCGTCACCAACAAGTTGCACCTTGCTGCCAAGACGCTCGGTGAGCAGCTTCCAACCTTCCCAGTCGTCTTCTGCAAGGCCGTCTTCGATTGAAACGATGGGGAATTGGTTCACCAGTTGTTCGAGCTGGCCCACCATTTCGGCACTGGTGTAACTGCCGCCATCAAAGGCGTACTTGCCATTCTCGAAGAATTCCGTGCTGGCGACGTCGAGAGCTAAGGAGATTTGTTCCCCGGGCTTGTAGCCCGCTTTCTGGATCGCTTCCACCAGGATTTCACCGGCTTCCACGTTGCCCAGATTGGGGGCGAAACCGCCTTCATCTCCCACTGAAGTGCTCATGCCTTTCGCATTCAGCAGGTCTTTCAGCGTGTGGAACACCTCAGTGCCCATTCGCAGTGCTTCCCGGAAGCTCGGAGCACCGTGGGGAACAAGCATGAACTCTTGGAAATCCAGGCTATTAGCGGCATGGGCGCCGCCATTGATCACGTTCATCAATGGCACCGGCAAGAGATTGGCCATTGGCCCCCCCAAATAGCGGTAGAGGGGCAGACCAAGCCCATTGGCGGCTGCGCGCGCTGTGGCCATGCTCACCGCCAGAATTGAATTGGCACCGAGATTGGATTTGTTGTCACTGCCGTCTAGCTCAAGCATTGCTGCATCGACGGCAGCTTGATCGAGTGCCGATAAGCCACACAGAGCTGGGGCGATGCGTTCTTCGATATGAGTGACGGCCTGGCTGACACCTTTCCCCATATACCGCTTTCCGCCATCGCGAAGTTCATGGGCTTCATGGGCCCCGGTGCTCGCACCGCTTGGCACGATGGCGCGTCCCATTGCACCCCCTTCGAGCAGCACTTCGGCCTCGACGGTTGGATTGCCACGGGAATCCAGCACCTCCCGGGCCACGATGGTGTCGATGACGAGGTCGAGGGAATCGATCACGTTGTGACGAGGTGGTTAACCCATGAATCCTATGGGTCGCCCCTTGCAGCCCTGTCGTGGGTGAATCGCGGTGGTCAGAATATGAGCACGTTCTCCAACCGGTTTCTTCGCCATGCGGATGCTGCACATGATGCTGCGGGTTACTGATTTAGAGCGTTCTTTGGCGTTTTATACGGGTGTTTTGGGGATGAATCTGCTGCGTCGCAAGGACTATCCCAGCGGCAGGTTCACCTTGGCGTTTGTTGGTTATGGCCCTGAGACGGAGCAGACGGTGTTGGAACTCACCCATAACTGGGATGCCGATGCCTACAGCCTTGGTGATGCTTATGGTCACATCGCTTTAGGCGTCGACGATATTCGAACCACTTGTGCAGGAATCACTGGAAAGGGTGGCCGTGTGGTGCGTGAACCAGGGCCGATGAAGCATGGATCCACGGTGATTGCTTTTGTGGAAGATCCCGACGGTTACAAAGTGGAGTTGATCGAGCTCTCCTCCAAAGCCGCTGTTTAACCCTGGATGACTGGTTCCCCTTCTTTCAACGGCAGCCTCACCCACGAACCCGACCGCTTCAGTGATGCAGCCTGGGATGTCCTTCTGAGTGCCCAAGATGTTGCCGGCCGTTGGCGGCATGAACAACTCGATGTGGAGCATCTGATTCAGGTGCTTTTTACGGATCCAGTCAGTCGCACTTGGGTGGAAGGTTTGCCCTTGGTGGCGGATGAGTTGTTAGACCGCCTGGAGGATGTGCTTGCCGATCAGCCATCAGGGCGAGGGAAGGATCTGTTCATCGGCGAAGACTTGGAGCAGTTGTTGGAGTCGGCGGATGCGGTGTGTCGACGCTGGGGAGTGGAACGGATCGATGTTCCTCAACTCCTCATGGCGATCGGGGCTGATCCACGCCTCGGTGCTGAGTTGTTTGCAGGGTTGGGCTTATCCGCCGACCGGTTGGAGGAACTGTTGCAAGGTCCGTCCGCAGCGACTCAGCCATCACAGCTTTTGTCATCACAGCCCTCGTCATCTCCGCCAAGCACTCCACCACCATTGCGGCCGAGCCCCCAGTCGTCTCGGTTGCCACGTCAGCCCCAGCCGGCTCGGGACCCACAGGGCTCCCGTGCGCAGCAACATCCTTTAAATCCGCAACCGTCCACTCAGCCGTCCCCTCGTCGAAATGGAGCTGAAGCGGCTTCCCTGGAATCAGCGGTGCAGACCGAGGAATCTCAGCGCATGCAAACGGAGGAGCAAGAGCCGCCCACAGCTCTTCAATCCTTCGGGCGTGATCTCACGGCGGAGGCGGAGGCCGGTCTGCTGGATCCGGTGATCGGTCGGGACAGTGAGATCCGCAATTTGATCAAGGTTTTATCGCGACGCAGCAAAAACAATCCGGTGCTCATTGGTGCACCAGGAGTGGGCAAGACGGCTGTCGCGGAATTATTGGCGCAGCGGATGGTGTCCGGTGAAGTGCCGGAATCGCTTCAGGGTCTGCGATTGATTTCTCTAGACCTTGGCGCCCTCATCGCCGGAGCCAAATTTCGTGGTCAATTCGAAGAACGACTTCGCTCTGTCCTGGAGGAGGTGAGTCGCCCTGATTCGGGGGTGGTGTTGTTTGTCGACGAATTGCACACAGTGGTGGGGAGTGAGCGCAGCAGCACCGATGCCGGAAGCTTGTTGAAGCCAGCCTTAGCGAGGGGGGATCTTCGTTGCATCGGTGCCACCACGCCGGAGGACTACCGCCGCACCGTGGAGAAGGACCCCGCCTTGAACCGTCGCTTTCAGCAGGTGCTGATTCGAGAGCCGGACTTGCCTCTGAGCTTGGAGATACTGCGTGGCTTGAAGGAGCGCTACGAGCTGCATCACGGCGTTTCGATCACGGATGAGGCGCTGCAAGCAGCGAACCGACTGGCGGATCGGTACATCAGTGATCGCTGTTTGCCCGACAAGGCCATTGATCTGATCGATGAAGCGGCCGCCCAACTCAAGATGGAAGTCACCTCCAAGCCTCAAGTGGTGGAAGAAGCTGAGGCCGATCTTCGTCGGGTTGAATTGGCGTTGCTTGCGGCAGAACAGGCTCCAGAAGCTGAGCGGATTCAGCTGCAACGCAACCGTCTCGATGGGGCGGGTCGGCTCGAAGATTTGCGTCGTCGTTGGCACGAGGAGCGGAAGCAGTTGGACGAACTCGGCCAGCTGTTGCGTCAGGACGAAGATCTTCGTCACGCCATCGCGGAGGCCGAGCGCGACGGCGATTTGGAAGAAGCAGCGCGCTTGCAGTACGACCAATTGCACAGGGTTCAGCAACGCAGGGAAGAGCTCGAGGCTTGTCAGGCTGAGGCGCAGGCAGCTGGCACCGCGTTACTGAGGGAGCAGGTGGAGGCCGGAGACATCGCGGACCTCGTGGCGCGATGGACTGGCATTCCCGTGCAGCGATTGCTTGCCGGGGAGCGGCGCAAACTTTTGGCTTTGGAGTCTCATCTCGGTGAACGCGTGATTGGCCAGGCTGAGGCGGTCACGGCGGTGGCAGCGGCGATCCGCCGTGCCCGTGCAGGAATGAAAGATTCCCGACGACCGGTGGGTTCTTTCCTGTTCCTTGGACCGACAGGTGTGGGAAAAACGGAGTTAGCCAAAGCTCTGGCGGCATCCTTGTTTGATGAAGAAGAGGCATTGGTACGCCTCGATATGAGCGAATTCATGGAGCGCAACGCCGTGGCGCGGTTAATCGGCGCGCCACCGGGGTATGTCGGCTACGAAGAGGGTGGTCAGCTCACCGAAGCGGTTCGGCGGCGTCCCTATGCCGTGCTTCTTCTTGATGAGGTGGAGAAGGCCCATCCAGATGTGTTCAACCTGTTGTTGCAAGTGCTCGACGACGGTCGCCTCACGGATTCCCAGGCTCGAACCGTCGACTTCCGGCACACGGTGGTGGTGATGACTAGCAACCTGGCCAGCTCGGCAATCCTCAACCATGCCCGACAACAGAATGCCGATGATTCTGCGCTCCAACTCAAGGTGGATGAAGCCTTGGCCAGCCACTTCCGACCGGAGTTTTTGAATCGCATTGATGAGGTGATTCGATTCCGTCCTCTGCAGGTGTCGGATCTCGTGCAAATTGTGGAGTTGCAGCTCCAAGATCTAACGAGCTTGCTCGCGGAACAGGGCTTGTCGTTGGCGGTTGAGGATGGCGTCGCCGATGCTTTAGCGCGTCAGGGCTATGAGCCTGAATACGGAGCTAGGCCCTTGCGTCGGGTTTTGCGGCGCCAGGTGGAGAACCCATTGGCAACCCAGCTTCTCGAAGAACGCTTTACGGGAGCAACTGGCGTGAAAGTTGCTGTTGGCGGCGCTGATGGAGAGCCCTTTCTCTTTGAGCCACAAGTTTGATTAGGGGGCATCAGCTAATGTGGTTTTTTGGCGAAGTGCCTTCTGGCACCGTTGTCAACTTCCGGTCCCACTCCCGTGACCAGCCCCACCCAAGAGGACACCACTACGAACGGCTCTGAGCCCTCTGCTGAGTCCACCCGTCCGGGTGGCTTTTTGGCTGACACGGTTCAAGAGTTGAAATTGGTGGTTTGGCCCAGCCGACAACAGCTTTTCAGCGAATCCATCGCTGTTATCTTGATGGTCAGCCTGTCGGCGGCCACTATCGCTGCTGTGAGTCGCTTCTTCGGTTGGGCTTCGTCACAAGTGTTCCGCTGACTCGCTCCTCTCTTTCGCCGTGCCCGACGACTTGACAACACCGGACGCCCTTGAGGTGATCGATCTGCCGGCCCCGAATGATGGGGAGGATGGAACGCTCTCCATGGAGCCTGTCGCGAATACCGCAATTGCACGTTGGTATGCGATTCAGGTGGCCTCGAGTTGTGAGAAAAAAGTGAAAGCTACCCTTGAGCAACGTGCGGTCACCCTCGGGGTGAGCAATCGCATTCTTGAGATCGAGATTCCTCAAACGCCTGCGATCAAGCTCAAAAAAGATGGCAGCCGTCAGTCCACGGAGGAAAAAGTTTTTCCTGGCTACGTGCTTGTTCGCATGGTCCTTGATGAAGACACGATGATGGCGGTGCGCAGCACACCGAACGTGATTAATTTCGTCGGTGCTGAAGATCGACGCGCGACGGGTAAAGCCCGCGGCCACATCAAACCTCGTCCCCTCAGCCGTTCAGAGGTGGATCGCATCTTTAAGCGTGCTGCTGAGAAGAAGACGGTCGTCAAGGTTGATTTGGCCGAAGGTGATCAAATCCTTGTCACCGCTGGTCCGTTTAAAGACTTCCAAGGAGAAGTGATCGAGGTGTCTGGCGAGCGCAACAAGCTCAAGGCACTGCTGTCCATTTTTGGACGGGAAACTCCAGTTGAACTGGAGTTCTCCCAGATCAGCAAGCAGAACTGACATTGTGGCGGCCGTCTCCCTGCGGAGGGCGGCCTTTGGGGTGGTTCTCCATCCCGCCGCATCCGGCCCAAGGGCCTGGTGATCCGTAGTTGTCCAAACCCCCCAGCCGATGGCCAAGAAAGTCGTAGCTGTAATCAAGCTGGCCCTTCAGGCCGGTAAAGCCAACCCGGCGCCGCCCGTGGGTCCTGCCCTCGGTCAGCACGGCGTGAACATCATGATGTTCTGCAAGGAGTACAACGCTCGCACGCAGGACAAAGCCGGACTCGTAATTCCGGTGGAGATTTCGGTCTTTGAGGACCGCAGTTTCACCTTCATTACGAAGACACCTCCAGCATCAGTGCTGATCACGAAAGCTGCCGGTATCGAGAAAGGATCAGGCGATTCTGCAAAGGGCAGTGTCGGCTCTATTAGCCGTGCGCAGCTCGAGGAAATCGCCAAGACCAAGCTCCCCGATCTCAATTGCTCCAACGTTGATTCCGCCATGCGGATCATCGAAGGCACTGCCCGCAACATGGGCGTTGCCGTTAGCGATTGATCGCATCGTTCACGCTCAACGTTTCACCTTCAACCTCATCATTACCGGGGGAGACATCTCTGATGTCGTCTGCACCCCACTCCTGATATGCCCCAACTCCCAAAGCGCTACGCCAGTTTGGCTAGCAAGATTGAGGATCGTGCTTACGCCCCTCTTGAGGCGATCGCTCTCGTTAAAGAGAACGCCAACGCCAAATTTGACGAAACGATGGAAGCCCATGTGCGGCTTGGCATCGATCCCAAGTACACCGACCAGCAACTGCGCACCACGGTTGCCTTGCCCAATGGCACGGGTCAGACTGTGCGAATCGCCTGTGTGACGAGTGGTGAGAAAGTGGCCGCTGCGAAAGCTGCTGGTGCCGAACTCGCTGGTGATGAAGATTTAGTGGAAGCGATCAGCAAGGGAGAGATGAATTTTGATCTCCTCATTGCCACGCCAGACATGATGCCCAAGGTGGCCAAACTCGGCCGAGTGCTGGGTCCGCGTGGCTTAATGCCGAACCCAAAAGCTGGAACGGTGACCACCGATCTCGCCGCTGCCATCAAAGACTTCAAAGCGGGCAAGCTTGAGTTCCGTGCGGATCGCACCGGCATCGTGCATGTTCGTTTTGGTAAGGCCAGCTTTAACGCGGATGCCTTGCTCGAGAACCTCAAGACCCTGCAAGAGACGATCGATCGCAATAAGCCCAGTGGCGCGAAGGGGCGTTATTGGAAAAGCTTGTACGTGACATCCACCATGGGTCCATCTGTCGAAGTCGATTTCTCGGCCCTACAGGAGATTGGTCAAGAGGGCTAACGCCCCTTGACTTATGCTTAGTCATTGGCGAAAGCCAATTCGGGCATGTGCCCGGCCAGAGATAGCAGGTTTGATCTAGGGACGTTCATTCGTTCTTTGATGATGTAATTCCCGCCGAGGCAAACGCGCAAGATTTTTTCTCCCCTGTGAGATTGGATTGGAACGCGGCCTCGTCTCATTTTTGAGACTCGGACGGCTGCATGTCCTGCTTGTTCCTCTATCCGATCCAATCATCATGGGCCGCACTCTGGAGAACAAGCAACAGATCGTCGGAGAGCTCAAAGGGCTCCTCGCCGAGACCGAGCTTGCATTGGTTCTTGATTTCAAGGGCCTCTCCATCAAGGAAATGTCTGACCTGCGGGATCGTCTGCGGGTCACCAACAGCGTTTGCAAGGTGACTAAAAACACCTTGATGCGCCGTGCCATTGATGGCGACAGCTCCTGGGCCAACCTCGATTCGCTTCTGACGGGTACCAACGCTTTCGTTCTTGTAAAAGGCGATGTTGGTGCTGGTGTAAAGGCCGTTCGGTCTTTCCAGAACGAGTTCAAAAAGTCTGAGACCAAGGGCGCCCTTTTTGAAGGCAAGCTTCTGTCGCAAGACGAGATCAAAGCCATCGCTGATCTTCCTTCTAGGGAAGAACTCATGGCTCAGATCGCTGGTGCAATCAACGCTGTGGCCACCAAGGTCGCCGTTGGCATCAACGAGGTTCCCACCGGTATGGCCAGGGCACTCAAGCAGCACGCCGAAGGCGGCGACAGCTGAGTTGGCTCTGCCACCACGTCTATTTCCTGATCTGTTGCTGATTTTCAACCATGTCTGCAAAAACCGACGAAATCCTCGAATCGCTGAAATCTCTTTCGCTGCTTGAAGCTTCCGAGCTTGTTAAGCAGATCGAAGAGGCTTTTGGTGTCTCCGCCGCCGCGTCAGCTGGTGTCGTGATGGCTGCTCCTGGCGCTGCTGGTGGCGGTGAGGCTGCTGAAGAGCAGACCGAGTTCGATGTTGTCTTGGAAAGCTTCGAAGCTGCCGCCAAGATCAAAGTTCTCAAGGCCGTTCGCGAAGCGACCGGCTTGGGCTTGGGCGATGCCAAAGCTTTGGTCGAAGCTGCTCCCAAGGTGGTCAAAGAAGGCATCTCCAAGGACGATGCCGAGGCCCTCAAGAAGTCCATCGAAGAAGTGGGTGGCAAGGTCACGATCAAGTGATCCTGTTGGATCGGTCTTCGGCCGATCCACGCTTCATCTTTTTCCCTCAACAGCGACTCTCTCTCCTTGGAGGGTTGCTTTTTTATGGCCAATTTGGCCAGGCAATAAAAAAACCCTGCCGAAGGCAGAGTTTTTTGTGGAACATATTCAGGAGTCTGTCCTAGTTTCGACCCCGAAGAGATGTTCTGCACTCCTCACACGAGTCAATAGTGCGGGACATAAAACATGAATAGTTGTTTTGCGGACCTCTCTGGTAACTGGCACTGTGCCAGCGCCTAGGGCCGGCTCCTGTAAGGGATCACTTGCAGCGGGATCGGGCCTGCGCTTGCAACCCGCTGGCCGTTGCTATGCCGTGATGCAAAAAAGGAATTGCTTAGAGAGGTCGTTGGGAGTGGCGGCGGCATGCTGGGGCCCCTAGGGGGTCCGAGCCTGGCGAGGCTTGATCCTCTGCTCTGGTGGATGGCTTTCGCCAATAACAGCTGGACAGGATCCGGATTTGCAAAGTAAATGTGGCTCAGGCTTCGTCCTTGGTACGCGCGTCGTTCAAGCCGCCAGTCGTTATTCAATTCAAGGCGAACAAAGCCATTTCGCTGTCGTTGGGGAATGGGGGCATGCCCAACCAGGATTGGCGCCTTTTGATCTGGATTGAACGCTTGCAGTTGCAGGGTTGATCCCTGTTGCATTAAGCGCAACCGGAACCGCGTTCCAAGGTCTGAATCACCACTGCGAATCGAATAACCATTGCTATCGAGATATCGGCTGCAAATTCCAGCGAAATTAAAGCTGTTCAACGTGGGTTCGACTAGGCTGTCGGCCCGCGGCGTCCAGCACAGAGGCTTGCGCTTGATTTGTTCAAGTACAAGCAGCTTCCATCTGTCCTGACCGACGGGTTGAGCCAGCACGACAAAGCGCTCTTGAGGTAATGGCTTGCTCTCAAAAATGCCCCGAGCTGCGAGCGCACTGGGCAACAGCAGTGCAAGAACACCAGTGGCAGCGACACCCGTGACAGCCAATCCTGTGGCTTGGGGGTAGGTTCGCCTCATACACGGCTGCGTGAGAACCCGTGTTCTACCGAACTTTGCGAGGGGAAACCAATGGTTGATGCACGGGGCCGGGTGGTGGCTGCCGCAACGGATGGAGCCTGCCGCGGTAATCCGGGTCCGGGTGGATGGGGTGCCTTACTTCGGTTTGAGGATGGCAGCGTCGAAGAATTTGGGGGGCATGACCCTGCGACTACGAACAATCGGATGGAGCTCCAGGCGGCTTTAGCATTGTTGGAGCGTTTAAAAGAATTGCCGCTGCATCCCGATCTCACCCTTAGGACCGACAGCAAATACCTCATCGATGGCTTGGGATCTTGGCTGAAGGGGTGGAAACGCAAAGGCTGGCGCACCGCTGCGGGCAAACCTGTACTGAATCAGGATTTATGGGAGTGCTTGGATGCGGCTCGTCTCGACGACGTCCCGCTCACCCATGTGAAGGGTCATAGCGGTGATCCAGACAATGAGCGTGTCGACCGCATCGCTGTGGCTTTTTCCCACGGTGCAGCCCCCGATTTAACCGCTGGAGTGAAGGGTTCAGTGTCTTCGGCTACACCTGACAACGATTCGGCGCCGCTGCTGCTGCAGCAGTTGCTGACACGATTGGAGCTGGCAGAGCGGCTGGCGGATGGTGCATTCAGCTTGACGGTGATTGAGTTGGCGCAGCTGGTTGAGCAACCCTTAAAGCAGTTGGAATCCAAGGATGGCCCTTGGATGTGGCGGGATTGGTTGGTGAGTCCCGAAGACACCGGCCGCTGGCGCTTGCATCGTCGCGAGAGAGGATCTGGAGAGTCGTGAGACTCCGGATGTCGCCGTCTTCTTCGGTTGGTCCGCTTGGCAGCGGTGCTTTTTATCAACGTTGGCTGGGTCCTCTCCTGGCTCGCGATGAAGGATTGGATGCGGAGCAGCTCTCGCAAGTGGCGCTGACGGCCCTTGGTCAGGCCAGCCTGCGCCGCCGTTGGCCCGGGGTTTCGTCGGTGCTCGATGGCGTGGCGGCAGATCTACAGCGTCGAGATCTCCGCTTAGAGCAGGTGTTGTTTGGGTGTCGTTTCCCGAATCCCGTTGGTTTGGCGGCCGGGTTTGATAAGAACGGTGTTGCCGCAGGGATTTGGGATCGCTTTGGCTTTGGTTTTGCGGAGGTTGGGACCGTCACTTGGTACGGGCAGCCGGGGAATCCCAAACCACGCCTGTTCCGCCTTGCGGAGGAGCAGGCGGCATTAAATCGAATGGGATTCAATAACGATGGTGCGCAGGCGTTGTTGAAAACCCTGGACCGCCAGCGTTTGGAGCCACCTGGGCAACGCCCGGCAGTGTTGGGTATCAATGTGGGCAAATCGAAGGTCACATCCATCGAGCAGGCGCCAGATGATTACGCCGCATCGTTAGAGCTTTTGGCTCCCATGGCGGATTACGCCGTGATCAACGTCAGTTCCCCCAACACGCCAGGACTGCGGGATTTGCAAGATTCCGTCCAGTTGCGGCGTTTGGTGGAGCGTCTGCGTCGGTTGGCAGCATGCCCACCCTTGCTGGTGAAGATCGCTCCTGATCTCGACGATGAGTCCATTGATGCGATTGCTCGTCTTGCCTATGAGGAAGGCTTGGCTGGTGTGATCGCTGTCAACACCAGCCTCGATCGGCTTGGATTGGCCCAACGACGCTTGGTTCAAACCGGCCGCACCTTGGCTGAGGAAGCGGGGGGATTGAGTGGTGTCCCCTTACGTGGACGCGCTATTGAGGTGATTCGGCGCTTGAGGGCCGGGGCTGGACCAGCCCTTCCGTTGGTGGGCGTTGGTGGGATCGATTCCCCGGAGTCGGCCTGGGAGCGCATCGTTGCCGGTGCCTCACTGGTGCAGCTTTATACCGGTTGGATTTTTCAGGGCCCAGACTTGGTGCCCCGAATTCTTGAAGGTTTGGAAGGGCAGCTGGATCGGCATGGTTTGCGCTCGATTCGTGAGGCCGTGGGCTCTGGACTCCCCTGGCAAGCCTGATTCCAGTGCTGATCAAGGGCGGTTTCACCGATAACTTGTGATGCAGCGGCGACTTCCCGGTGCCTCTTCCGTCTCTGGCTGAGATTCCACAACTCCAGGCTTTGCAAAGCCAAGTCCGCCGATTGTGAGCTGCCTATGCGGTGGTCGTGTTGGCTCGGATCGTGGACTTTGGATCGTTTGGCGGTCCGATGAGGGGTGGAAAGTCGCTTCAGGATCCTGGCCTGCAGGTTGTTGTCGCGATGGGATGCCGTTGCAGCAAGAAGCGATGGCTAAAATTTTGGCCGACCTGCTGTTGAATCACTATTTGATCAATGCCCAGGTGGAGCTGTTGCTTCCTTTGGCTGGGGTGTACTGGTTTTTTCTGGGTAGGACTAAATCTGATCAGTTTGAGCCGGTCAAACCGGCGTTGGCAGATTTGCTATGGCCGCTTCAGGTCCAAGAGAGTTACACCTCTCTTTAAACATTGGGCTCTGCCGATGCTTCGGTGCCCACGAGCCCAGTGACCGTCGCCTTTGGGGTGAAGCGTGTGCATCTTCAGTCGTGGATTGATGTGATTCAGCAGGCGGATTTGGTCTTGCGTCGCGTCGATTGCTGCCTCACTTTGGCCCTTGCGGGGCTTGCTGCGTTTCACCCATCACTGCTAGGGGTTCCTCTGCTGATTGGTTTGTTGTCTATTGCGGGCGTTGGGATTGGGATCCTTTGGCCAACCCTGGAACCGCGCAGATACCTTAGACGCTTGTCTGGCCGATCTTCAGGGCCAGCAACGCAGCTTGCCTGAGTTGGACGCCGGTTGGTTAAGGCGCAGAGGCGGGCGCAAAAGCATGCGCTGTTGTTGGATCTCATCGCAGTGCGTGACCGTATTCAGATGTTTTTGACCCTTCTTGGACAAGAAGCGCAGGTGAGTGGTATAGACGTTCGGCGCTATGAGCCTTGGGCGCCCTCCTCACCAGTCATTGATCGCTTCCAGGTGACGGGTGGGTATGCCGGATTGCAGTAGTTTCTTCGGCGGATGGAGCGATTGCAGTTGTTGGTGGAAAGCAGTGAGCTGTACCTAAAAACAACGAATTTCTCGCGGCAGAATCAAGATTAATCATTCATGCTTGAGCCACTAGCAAATGATCTGTCTTTGCGCCTAACGATTTACGACCGCAAACCAAAAGCTGTTTCCCCATCAACGGGTCATCGCAAGAAAGAGACTGCAGAAACAGCCCCTAGTGGAGGGAGGTGCCAGTAAATAATGCTTTTACATGTAGCTAAATTTTAACGAGTTCTTAAAATAGCTGCTTAGAAATTAGTCAGCTTGAGTTTTTAATCTGTGAATGTATTGTACTCTTGAACCATGCTTAATTGCAGGTATTCAGGCGCTGGCGAGTGAATTTATGAAGCTTGAGTGGGAATATTTAATGCATTAGGGACTGGAGGAAAGTATTCGTTGTAGTGATTTGCATGAGTGTAATCGTTATTGTCATCGAATTGGTGTCCTGCCTGCACTTGTACATACATTTCAAAGTCACAATCCCCATCGTATTTAGTATCATGAATTATATTTTTGTTGTAATCATTGCAGTTATGTCTCCCATTAGCTCAGTTCAGAGTTCCCTGGAGCACTTGGAACGAAATTGGAACCATCAGAGTTAGAGCCACCAAGGATAGAGTCGGAGCCGGAGATATTGCATGGATAAAGTGGACCACTGGCTGTAATGGGTCCACAATCGGATGTGTAATAAAGAATTTCACCACTGATATAGCCCTTTTTTGAAATAGATACGTTTATAAGCTGATCTGATTCATATCCACTTTCGTGCTCAGTTGATCTTACAAAGACCTCATAAATATTGTCGGCATTGTGGTCATTGGGGTTTGTATATTTTTGCTTTGATCTGAATACAAGCTTGCCATTCTGAGAATTAATCTGGAAGAGACCTGCATCATTTCCGCCATTGATGTTCCAATTAATTTCCTTATTCCCCTCGTTATCTGATTTAAATTGGTAAACAAACGTTTTATCTTCAAAAATATTGATGTTGGATGAGCTTGCGCCTGATTCACCTGATGGGCCTTTAATTGCTGGGCCAACAGTCCAAAGTTCGCGTCCTTTGGAAGAGTCTTTTGCTGTAAAGTAAAGCTGTTGATTATGGTTGGTCAGTTCTCTCGGAAAGCTACTTGAAGGACCATCAATAATGTCAGCATTGATGCTGACTTTGTTCTTTTTAGTTTTGAGATTTACGAACATGACCTCAGTGCCATGGGATCCATCATCTGCTGTGAAATAAAGGTATTTTGATATTCGTTGTTTTGATTTGTCTTTAATGATTCTTTTGATCATTGTCATCTCACTTGGAGATGATGACTCTGACCCAGGATTGATATCTTCAACCATCATGCTTTTTGATTTTTTAACTGACCATAACTCGCGTCCTAATTCAGATTCTGCGGAATAATATAGATGTTTCCCGACGGCTGTTAATGACTCTGGATTGTCGCCTGAATTTTTGACAAGTTTTGGCTTTTTGAGCGACTTATTATAATAAAAAAGCTTTCGACCATAGCCTTCATCCGCTGAAAAATAGAGATTCTTACCAACGACCGTAAGTTCTTCAGGTGATGAGCTTGTGTTCCCAGGATTGAGGTCGCTGATTAATGATGGTTTTGTTCCTTGGTCTGTGATCGACCAGAGTTCAAAACCTGTAATGCCATCATTAGCGACGAAGAAGAGATTGTTGCGTGATGGAGTTAATTGTCTTGGGAACGAACTTGAGGATTGTTCTATGAAGCCAAATTCGGATTTTGTAAGTCGTTCTGCTGGTGTGTATTCACCATCTTCTGGTTCATAAAAATTATAAGTATTCTGATTGATGTTGATTGGACGTGTTCCAGCTTCCGTTCCATCGCTAAACCATAGTTCAAGCCCTCCAATTAGTATGTCAGACGTTCTAGTTTCTAGGCTGTAAAAACTGGAGGATTGAGCAGTGAAGAAATAATTTCCATTAATACCAATAAAATTACTTGGAAAAGAATCGTTTTCAAAAACAGTTGTCGTGATGTCTGCGGTATTTCCTGTAATCTCAATATCCGTAATAATCTTGTCAGGGACTAGGTTGCGAAAAAAGCGTGAACCAACTCCGTTGCCTTCTCGTCTCCAGACTTCATATCCATTGACATATGGATATTTTCCGATCCCACCCTCGGCACCACCTTGAATATCGTCACTGTTATCAATAGCGCTATAAAAGAGAACGCCATCAACCTCAAATAGATCTTGAGGAAAGTTCGAGTCGGCATTTGGATATAAATCCTTAACTTGCTTTGTGCCCCGGCTAGTCCCATCACTTGCCCAAAGTTGATATTGGTTGTCAATACCAGCTATGAAAAAAAGCTGATCTCCGGTACTAACTAGATTGGTGACAGTGTTGAATGAGCGAAGAACTGTTGTGCCTTTTTCGCTCCCATCACTGCGAATTAATCCGACTGAACTATTTGGGGGCGACCCCTCAATTATTGCTGAAAAGAAAAGAAGACCATTAAGGCTAGTGAGTTCATTGGGAGATGAACTTACTGTAGAATTGATATCCTTAATAAGGCGAGCACTCATTAATCTTGATGAACTATTGAATTAAATGATATCGCTATTCCCATTGACGTGCAATCGCAAATCAATTCTGTTGGGTGCGTGTTGCCTGAGCGTCAGAAATGTAACAATATATAATTAGTGAATGTTCAGCATTTTTCTTGTTTCTGCTACTCTATGACTGTTTTGACCTCTAAATATTCTTTTCAAGAAAGTGCATTGTCCGCTATTTCCAGTAGGGGGCCTTTGGGTGTGGAATTTCTCATGCTTTGGGCGAGAAATTTTTGATCTACGAGTTGTAATGGCTTTCAGCATATGAGAATGTTGTGAATGAATTAGTGACTTGCCTTGAACTAGTCAATGTTAATGACTCAATAGATATTGTTGGATGGATTCTAGGAATGTGGCAACTTTGTAAGAGCTTTTTGAAGTATTCATTTTGTATGTATGATGCGCCATGGCTTCTGACATTTCGATGCAAGTATTTATTGCACATTTAGTTTGCACTTTGCTTTAAGCAATGATATAGTTATGCTATCCCTTTTTTGAAATCTTCGCCAGACGGCTTGTAGATTGCTTTTTTCAGTATCTACAGATTTCCTCCAATTGTTTTCATAGGGAATTGATGTGTGGAGAGTGTCTTGAAGGTCAGGGATTTTGAATTGGTTGTTCGATCCCTTTTCGGTACCATTGTGGAAATGAAATGCTTTGCAGAGTCGCTTCTGCATCTCTTTCTTTCCAATTGCTGTCCTGGGATAACGCAGGGTCTGAGAAGATTCCATAGGAGCTTGTGCGACCAGTTGCAAGGTAAGGTTGGTGTATTCAAAATTCCTCGATACGATCCGACGATACTGATCAGGAGCGCTTTAGCGACGTGATGAATTCATTACACCGTCGTTGCTGGTCTGGTGTGCTTGCAATTGGAGTGGCGATATTGCCTTGTGTAAGCCCAGTGTTGATGCCTCGCTCAGCCCACTCTCGCGATGATCGCTCTGCTCAATTGCAGATTCGTCGCCAGGGCAACAGCGTTACCTTGGTGGTTGTTGGTGTGGGTGGAAGAGCTCGTTTAATCAAGGTGAAGCGCAGCCCACTCAGTTGGGAAGGACGAATAGTTAGTTCAGAAGCATCCGGTTTGAGCTCTGGTCTTCAGCAGCTGCTTTCAACGCCAACCGACGGCTTGGACAAAGTGATGCTGCTTGAGGCTGGAGATGATTACATTCTTCGAGTTGTCCCGGATGACAAAACCACGTTGCCTGCTCCTCAGATCAGCTCGAATGGTGAGGATTTGATTATTCGGTTTGATGGCCTCACGGCAGCTCCTTCCGGTAAAACAACTGCTCTGCTTGATTTGCGCCGACCTGGACGTGTTTTGCAGCAACGTGTCGCGCCACCGTTACGACAACGAGCTGTAGCGCCTCCTCTCGGAGACATGGCGATTGGCACGATGGTGATCAGAAATCGCGGTTTCGTGAATGTTAGCGGCCCACCAGTGTCGCTCACGTTGAAAGACGCCCCCGCAAAGGATGCTTTGATGTCACTAGCCCGGCTTGGTGGATATGGATTCATCCTCATAGATCAGGATGAATTGGCTAGCGATACTTCGACCGCACGTCCTGTCACGCTTGCATTTCAAGATGAGCCTTATGATCGGGCTCTGAATAGTGTCCTTTTGGCATCTGGTTTGCAGGGCAAATTAGATGGGCGTACCTTATTGATCGGTACAGCGATTTCTTCCAAAACTTTCGGACCACAGATGTCGAAAGTGTTTCGATTGAATCAGTCCGATGCAGAAGAAGCAGGTAAATATCTTGCTGGTCTTGGTGTTGCTAGCGCTGGGTCTGAATCTTATGTATTCCCAGGACCTTTGTTGGGTTTGATTGGTACAGTAGATGCACGTTTAAATACAATTACTTTAATTGGTGACTCCCAGCTAATTGCTATTGCACAAAGTTATTTAAGGCAGATTGATTTAAGAACTCGTCAGGTTGCGGTAAAAATTCAGATTTTAGATGTCTCTTTAGACAATGATAAAAGCATCGATTCAAGTTTTTCGGCTAGACTAGGCGGAGAAACCTATGTTGTTAGTAACAGTGGAACTGCACATATAAATTTAGGTAGTTCTAAGCCTGGAACATCTGCAGGTACTGGTTTTTACGGCTCGGGAGTGTCAGGGAGGCCCGGTGTTTACCCAACGAAGGATCCTTTGGTTCAACTGCAGCGTGCCGCGCTCGTTCCCAAGAAGGTTTGGGTGCCAGGATCCGATGGGTCTGCAGGTAGTTTCGAAGAAGTTTTTGATGCTAATGGTGAGCCGATTTATGTACCTACGTCAAATCCCAATGTCAAAGATTTTGTTGGCGTCGTTGATGATAATGGTCAACCTGTGTACGGGCGGGTGGACGATCCGTCTCGATATCGTCAGCCGAATAATTCATTTTATTCCTATTTAGAGTCTGTGATTACTTCGACAAGCACTAAAACCCTGTCTCAGCCAACTTTGCTAATTCAGGAGGGACAAAAAGCAGAAGTGGAAACAGGAACAAGTGTTGTGACAGGAGTTTCGGAAACAGAGCGAGAAAATGGAAATATTACATTTGTACCAACTAGAGAAAATGCTGGTTTGAAAGTTGACGTAGAAGTTCTTGGAATCGATGATAATGGTTTTGTGGCGTTAGAAATCAATCCAGAAATCTCTGTTGCACTGCCTACTGGGGATGTTTCAGGTGGTTACTCAATTTCAAATATTTCAGCTAGAAAGTTGAAATCCGGTCAGGTTCGTCTACGTGATGGACAATCCCTGGTATTAACTGGTGTCATATCCGATTCAGATCGTGAGGTTGCTAAGAAGTGGCCTATCCTTGGTGATTTGCCACTGATTGGACAACTTTTCCGAACATCTACTTCGGCGCGTTTGAGGAATGAACTGGTCATCATTGTTACTCCAAGAATTCTTGATGACTCATTGGGGGGATCCACTGGATATAGTTATAGGCCAGGTACCGCGGCTTCTCGTCAGATGATGCGTTCAAATTAAATAATGTTAGTTTGGCAATAATATTAGATTGCGTAGAGTATTAGTAATATTCCTAAATCGCAGCTTTCTGATTAGGACAGTGCAGTGCACTATTTACTTCTGAAGCTGATTATTTGGCCACCCTTTCGGCCCAAATTAGTCAGGTGACCACTTTTGAGTTCTCTATGGTCGGAAGTCTTGGTAGCGGAGTGGATGAGCAAGTAGATATCAGTGACGTTTGAAGAGGCCGAGGCCTATTGGGCTTTGATAGATTCATCAAGAATATTAACTGGCATGGTAATTAGTTTGGGAACAGTTTTGTTGTTAGTTCATTTGCAGTAGTTTTTTATAGCCAAAGGCAATCTCTTGCAGATTGTCCTGCATCAATGGTAGATTGGAAGTTGTAAATTGAAATCTATGTTTTAATGCTAAGTAGTTAATTTCTTGATTTTTCTCGTATTAGCTGCACATTAATTGTTGGCAATAATGCCTATGCTTGTTTGGCGTACGGCGGATGTAAGCCAGGCTTATTAAAGAGTTGTGCGTTTTTATTTTGAGCATGCAGGCATTTCTGTAGACTTGTATTTATGAAGTCGATTTGGCGATAGAGTACACCAAAAGTGTTTGCAACATATTCTATAGCAAGGTAAATTAGCATTTTCAATATGGATTTGATGGGGATATTGAATGCGCAAGATTGTACCTATAGAGCTATAAGTTGATCCTCTTGTCTATATGCTTTGATGACTCGCGCGAGACGTTAGTTGTTTGAGCCTATTGAAAAAGAATCTTGCAAGGTCAAAAACCTCTACAGTTGCTAGTTATTTACTTGCTGTTAATAAGCATTTAAATTTGGCAATCGGCTCTTTAATCTTAACAATTTAGAGTAGTCGATGCTCGCGGTGAAAGAGAGGCGTAAGTGGAATCAGGCGAGTACATGATTGCTGCTATGACCTCTATTGGGTCTACGAATGGCTTGGTTTGGGTGTGCCACAATTGGACTAAAATATGCTTGGATGAATTAATGGCGGGGAGACAGAACACCGCAACTTTTGACTGTCAATGTGAATCCTAGGCTTCTACTCTTGTTGGATCTGGATCTCAGCAAAGTCTCTGCGTTGGACTAACTTTGACTATAAATTAAATACTGATAGTGTTCTTGTATGAATATATCGAGCGCTAAATTTTCCTTCCCAATTCAATTTCAGGCGTGTGCTTCACTCAATATATCTGAACTCTTAGTGTCAGGCCGCTGATTTCAATTGCTGTAGGGCAGTGCTTCTCATCGTCAAAGGAATGAGTTCTTGATTATTGGCACATTTGCATTGATGACGATCACGAGACGGGTTTATTGATTTATTAGTCGCTTTTTGCCAATGAGGTGCGAAGTTTGAAAAATCTGAGTTGAGTTTAAATTCCCAACACTGGTAAAAATAGTTTCATTGCCATGGGTAAAAGAGCCTCTGAGGTCGAAAGTAGGCCGTTTAAGACTGCGGAGCCTGCACCATTGCCACTTGGTCGATCACCTGGTTTCTCTTGAAGCGATAGGGCTGCAAAATTGAGCTGCTCGGCGGTTTGATGCGCACCCTTTTTGGCGTAGAGCTGGCTTGCATAATTGAAATCTTGAATGGCGAGTAGCTGTTTCCCCAGTTGTTCTCGAGCAATTCCTCGTGCTGTCCAGCTTTCAGCAGCATCAGGTTGTTTAAGTATCGCTAATCCAAATAGTTCTTCAGCATCGCCCCACTGACCTGATTCCGATGCTGCGACTCCGGTGTTGTGCAGTGATGCATGACTTTGCGTGTTGGCTTGGAGGCCAATGGCACTTCTCCAATGGGCCTGCTCTAGGGCATTTGGGTCGAGCGTTGCACCGGTGAGGTCCACCTCACGTAGGTCAGTTCCTACCAGCTTGCTCCCCTGGAGCTTGGCTCCGCGCAGTGAAGCGCCATGCAAGCTGGTGAAACTCAAATCGGCGCCGCGCAAATTGGCACCATCCAGGCGGGCCTGGCTGAGGTTGGCTCGCCTAAGGTTGGACCCTTCAAGGTCTGCCTCTTGGAGCTGAGCGTGAATAAGATTGACACCCTGCAGCTGGCACTGTCGGCATTCTTGTGTTAGCAGGAGTTGGATCAAAGCAGCGTCGCCTTTCGGTGCAGCTGGAGCCGAGGTCGTTGAACTGATGAGGGCGAACGCCAGCAACAGCTGGAGATGTGAGCGCATCGTTGGGTTCGCAGCAATGGCCTGTTCTAGCGATGCTCGATTGTATGTCGAATACTTTTAGGCGGCCATGGCCTCACGTGCCCCATCGTCAGTCCTCTGCTCGTCTGGTTTGCTGTGGTCTTTGAGATCAGTCTCCCCAACTTGCATTAACAGTTCTGCCGCCACCGCTTCCATCAGTTCTTGTTTGGCAGCCAGTCGGTGTTCTGCAAGGGGAATTGCTGGAGTTTGTAGGCGTAAGCGAACCCCGGGATCGTTGGGCACTGCAGTGCTGGTCCCCAGTAACTGCATGAGGTCTACAACAGCAACCCACTGCAGTGGAGCGCCATTCCTGCTGCAGCTAGGGCGGAAGGCCGGTGGTGTTTCACCGTGTTGGGTTAAGGGAGCAAATTCACCTTTGGCCGATTTACGAAAGCGCACGACCTCTGTCGGATGTCGGTGAAACCACAGGCGATCGTCTTGAACGGCGTGATGCATCCATCGAAGTGATTTCAAAAATTATGCCGTTGATGGCAAGCATTGGTTAGGTCCCACGCAACGCTGTGAGGTGCTGGTCGACCATGGCTTTGAATTGGGGCCAGGGCAAAGCTCCTTCGACGATAGTTCCACTATGGCTGTTGTTTGCCTGCGTTCGCCCGATCACAAAGGTGGGAGTCGCGTGGATGCCATGCAGCTGGGCTTCTGAAACATTCGCATTGATGAGGGCGAGTGTCGTTGGATCGCTCATGCATCTCTCAAGCTCTGCGGTATTCAGCTCTTGCTGTAGAGCAATGCCCTTGGCCCCTTTGCATTGAAGGCAAGCTTGCTGATCAAACAAGGCGCTATACATCTGCCAATAGCTATTTTGTTTGCCAGCGCAGCGGGCAGCAACAGCAGCAGGTTTGGCCTGGCTGTGGAAGGGAAGGGGTAGATCTTTGTGTATAAAGCGCACTAGTCCGTTATCGATATAATCCTTTTTGAGTTTGGGCAGCACTGTTTGATGGAATCGTTGGCAGTACGAGCATTCAAAATCGCTGAATTCCACAATGGTGAGAGGGGCATCTTTCCTCCCTATCCAGGGCTCGCCATTGAGTAACAGAGGGCTAACAAGGGATGGGCTTTGTTTGATG
>QCVD01000029.1 GCA_003208835.1 Synechococcus sp. AG-683-C23
CGAGCGGCTCGATCAACTGCTTGCCGAACAAGCCGTTGGAGCAGGAGCCGAGCACTGCAGAGGTTTTGCAATCAATCAGGTCGAGCGTCATGGCAACCACTGGCGGGTGTCGGCCAGCGATGGACAGCAGTGGTGCAGCAGAGCCGTGGTGATCGCCGATGGCTCAGGCTCCCCTTGGCCCCAGCAACTCGGGCTTGGCCCGAAACAGATCCAGATGGCCTCCACAATGTCGGTGCGATTGGAAGGCCAAGGACAACTGGCGAATGGCACCACCCGCTTTGAATTCGGCCTGGTGAAACAGGGTTTTGCCTGGGCTTTCCCCATCGCCGGTGGCGTCAACATCGGTGTGGGCAGCTTCATCGGGAAAAAAGATGCCGATCCTGATGCGGTGCTCAGTGAGCTCTTGCCCGATTTGGGCTTCGATGCTTCTGCAGGCATGCGCCAACGGGGGCAGCTGCGGGTGTGGAACGGTCACCATCGACTGGATGGTGACGGGATTGTGGTGGTGGGTGACGCGGCCTCGCTTTGCGATCCCTTTTTGGCGGAAGGCCTACGGCCAGCCCTGATGAGTGGTTGTGAAGCAGCGCATCATCTGAATCTCTGGTTGAAGGGTGAGCAAAGCAACCTGCGGGGCTACAGCCAGGCCATGCGCCGCCGCTGGGGAGACTCCATGGCCTGGGGCCGGCGCATCGCCCAGGTGTTTTATCGCTTTCCTGGTGTGGGTTATCAACTCGGCATCAAACGACCCACAGCACCTCGGCGCATCGCGCAGATCCTGTCAGGCGAGATGGGCTACGGCGACATTGCCCAGCGAGTGATCAAGCGCTTGATGTTTCAACGAAGCTAAAGCTCAAGACTGAGTTGCTGAAGTCTTGGATCTGCATCTGCAACCTTGCGGCGGCGCCGTGAAGTGGGACGCGTTCCGGTGGGTTTCATACCGGCCTTACGCGACCCATGCTTGCGTTGAATCGCATCGGCATGGTGATCAAATCCGGCAGAACGACGGATCGCCCAAATGCGATCTTTCGCCTGCTGCATCGAGGCAGTGACATCCACGATCGGTAAAGGCATCCCGCCGCCAAGCTCCCATGGCTCATGGATATAAATCGCCGGCACCTCCCGCAACTCTGGGCACCAATGACGAATGAACCGGCCCTCTGGATCGTGATCGCGGCCTTGTTTGATCGGGTTGTAGATGCGGATCGTGTTGATTGAGGTGCTGCCCGATTGCATCTGGCATTGGCTCCAATGGATGCCGGGTTCGTAATCCACAAACTGGCGTGCCAACTGCAAGCCGCTCTGCCGCCAGGGCAACCAAAGGTTGTAGCTGGCAAACGACATCAACATCGCCCGCATCCGGAAGTTGATCCAACCGTGCGCCCGTAAGGCCCGCATGCAGGCATCCACAAACGGCACTCCGGTGCGCCCCTCAGCCCAGGCCTGCAGATGATCCTGATTCGGATCTCGGATCCCGCGCATCAACGGATGAAAATCCTGAAACTCAATCGACGGTTCGTCTTCCAGCTTTTGGATAAAATGGCAATGCCAGTGCAAGCGCGAGCCAAAACTGTTCACCCCTCGACCCTGAATCGTTCGGCTCTGCTGCAGCACCTCGCGCATCGATAGGCATCCCCAGGTGAGGTAGGCCGACAACCGCGAACAGCCGGTGAAGGCCCGATTCGGACTGGAAATCGAACTGCAGTAGCGCTCGACCCGCCGATCAAAAAAATCACGACACTCACGCAGGGCCTGGCTACGACCACCCAGTTGGCGATAGGAACAAGGGTCTGGAGCCATCGCCCCATGGGGACGATCGGGAATTGCACCGGGATCAAGATCATCCAATCTCGGCAGTGGAGTTGGTGACGAGCTCAGCGGCTCGGCCATCTGCGCTTCCCAGCGCTTCGCCCAGCCATTGCGGGATTTCAGCCGCCGCGTCACACCAAATTGCGGGATTTCGGTCCAAGGGATGCCGTGTTGTTTCGCCCAAGCCGCCACACGTTTGTCCCGTTGATAGGTCCAGCCATTGCCTGTTTCTTCATGGCTCCAAAGCGCATCGATGCCGAGGTGCTGCCTCGCCCGATCAAGAATGTTCACCACATCACCGCAGCGCACAACCAACGGCTGACCCAGTTCAGAGAGAGCTTGTTGAAGATCAAGCAGCGACTCGCGACAAAACAACCACTGCCGTTCCGACATATCGGGCTGCTGCCATAGCTCAGGCTCCACGACGTAAAGCGGCAACACAGGCCCGCGCTTGAGCGCTTCGACAAGAGGGCTGTGGTCCACGGTCCGGAGATCCCTCTTGAACCACACAAGCTGGAGCGCCGCCATACTCCGGATTCAAGGGTTTGTCTGTCTAGTGGATTGACCGCACGACCGTGCTCACTTCAACAGAAGTTGTTAAAAACCTATTATTAAAATCATTCCAGCAGAAAGAACAAATCACTTCTAACAATTAAAAGCACGAATATTTAACATGATCAAAATTAACAAATAATCAGATCTGATCAATCCACACTCTTCTAAACCAGCTCCCTAAATCGATATCGCACATTCGTACGGAAGGCATCCGCATCCAACCGACGCATCAACACAGCAGCTACCAAAAAGCCGGCAATCTGTAAACCAAAAACACCGCCATAGGAGCCAAAAACATGATCTGGATTCAAAGTTTTAAATAACGTGAGTAAACCACCGCCACCGATGGTGGCCAAGCCACGGGAGTAGGCATAAAAAGCACCCCAGATCCCAAGCAACACTCCAACATTGCCTTCTTCCACAAAGCTAAACATCAAGGTGAAGCTGGCATGGATACAAATGCCAAGCGATAAGCCAAAGAGCATTACACCAAGCCTGAAGAAGCCCAACAACTGCCCTGGCGCCGCCAGCAACATCAGAGCTAAAGCCATGACAGCCAGAACGGCGCCGAGCTGCGCAGTGCGGATATTGCCCATTCTCTCGACGAGCACGAATCCACTCAAGCCAAGTCCCACAAAAAATCCCATGGCCATCAATGCGTTTAGTGCCGTAGTGGCACAAAGGCTCATGCCAAACAGCGCAGCGCCATAGGGCTCGAGCACAGCATCATTGAGAAACATGCTGAAGGTAAATAGGCACAAGGCCCCCACAAACCGTCCGAACTGAGGAATAGCCCGCAAGCGGCCGAGCACTTGGAGTAGGGGCACATTCTTCTTCGGATCATTAGCAACATCAGCCATCCCAGATTGAGTGATGGAGTCGCGCTCAACCACACGACGCTCCAGTCCGACGACTGAGAAAATAACAAGCCCAAATAGCAACAACGGGCTCACCACAATCAACTGCTCCAGACCTGCAATAACGGCATCTCCACTGGCCCCCTCCTCACAAGCTGCTCCGAAAATTCGAGTAACAAATGCGCTGCCAATCAGAACCCCAAGCAGACGCATCCCCCACACGACAGACAACAGACGGGGACGCTCACGTTCTGAGGTGAGATCCACAATCAGAGCCGAAAAGGCTGTACCTCCAGCAGAAATCGCCGTACCAAGTGCAAGGGAAATCAGCGTTAGCACCCCGATCCAAACACCCACGAAAGGCCGACTTGGCAGAGCCACAGTTTCAGCCAGCTGCAAAACAACCCAGCCCGCCAATCCAAACAGCAACGAAAAGGCCAGAGCACTCTTCACGATGAACGGCGTACGCCTCAGGCCCCCTCCCGCGATTTGATCCGACCGGTTACCAAACCAAACCCTGGTGAAGCCCATCAGCTGCTGAGCCCCAATCGCCAAAGCAACAACGGCTGCAGGCAGTCCAATCTCTGCAATCAGCAGCCGATTGAACAAGCCCAGCATCAACACCCCAAGGATGCCAAGGCTCAGCTGAAACAGTCCAAGACGAAGGCCAAGACTGATAACACGCACCATCGACTTAACGGCATTGCATTACACGAATGATTATGAGGGACATGGACAGATCGAGCAGAATTTTTTGAGTCAGTTAATCGTTAGTTGACCTGATAAAAAACCACCCAGATCAATCGGACCCACGCGCAAAATGCATGCAAAGACACCGCAAATACTGATACTGGGGGCTCAAATAAAGTGAATCCCCAACCCATCAATCAAGCTGTGGTTAATGACAAGGCAGCACCAAAGCCCAAACGGACATCATCAGGTGTTAAGCGGCCATCGTGATCCTGATCGAGGGCATCAAACACCGCATCACTACCGAGCCATTCATCACGGGTAATGCAACCGTCGCCATTGAAATCGTTGAGCAAGAAAATTTCCTGAACTGCATGACCAAATGCCGCTCCACCCTCCACTTCAGCAAGTCGATGGGCAAGTTGCTGCTCCAGGGTTTCAATCGCCTTACTAAAGCCTTTGATGCCTTCGCCAAGCTTGTCGGTCGCCATGCGATCTTCTGCCATAAAGGAATCAAAACCCTCACGATCCAATTCAACTTTTTGAGCACCTCCAACCAGATTTGAAGCGTCTAACTTACGAACTAAGGGCTGATTCGTCTCCCGAAGCTGATCAAGAAGTTTGGGTGAAATGGTTAGAAGGTCGCAACCAGCCAACTCCACAATTTCATCTAAGTTACGGAAACTAGCACCCATTACTTCCGTCTTATAACCAAAACTCTTGTAGTAGTTGAAGATTTTAGTGACGGAAAGCACACCAGGATCTTCCGCTCCTGGGTAGGAATCACGGCCCGTTTCAGCTTTATACCAATCCAAAATACGTCCCACAAATGGTGAGATCAACGTGACGCCCGCCTCTGCACAAGCAACCGCCTGACCGAAACCAAACAGGAGAGTGAGGTTGCAGTGAATACCTTCTTTTTCCAGTACTTCGGCTGCCTTAATGCCTTCCCATGTCGAGGCAATCTTGATCAAGACACGATCGTTGCTAATGCCCGCATCGTTGTAAAGACGAATCAGTTTCCGTCCTTTTTCGATGGTGGCTTCCGTGTCGTAACTCAAACGGGCATCCACTTCCGTCGACACGCGGCGAGGAACAATCTTGAGGATCTCCTTACCGAAGATCACGCTAATTTCATCGAGTGCTTCACGCACAACCTCCTCAACAGGTGCGTTCTCTCCGATCAGCTTGCGAGATGAACGCAAAGCCTCATCAATCAAGCTCTGATAAGCCGGAATCTGCGCCGCGGCCAAAATTAGTGACGGGTTGGTTGTTGCATCCCGCGGCGTGAACTTTTTGATCGCCTCCAGATCACCGGTATCCGCCACAACAACGGTCATCTCGGAGAGCTGCTCAAGCAGACTTGCCATGGTGCGGAAGGCTCTAATTGTCGTAAAGTAGCTGCGATTTCCAGACCGTCAGCTCTTCGTTGGCTTGTTCAAATCAACAGGCTTGGATGGGGCAATGCGCTCCACAACCAACAGCGCATCAATAATCTGTTTAGCGACAGGAACTGCCACCGTTGAGCCGTAAGCATGGGCTCCTTGGGGTTCATCCACAACAACTAAAACCACGTATCGCGGATCTTCAATCGGCAACGTGGCAACGAAGCTGCAAATCTTGGCGCCTGGCAAATAGATCCCATTCAGGGCTTTTTGTGCTGTGCCGGTCTTCCCGCCAATGCGATAACCCGGAGTTTTGACCCCCCTACCACTGCCTTGATCCACAACCGATTCCATCCACTTCAAAACGGTGTGCGTCACCTCCGGCCGAAGCAACTGTTGGCCGGAAGGTGGCGCTGCGGGCGCAAGAGCGGTACCGGAACGAAAGCCACGCGTGATGTGGGGGCTCACTAATCGCCCCTCATTGGCAAGCATCGCGTGTAACTGCACGAGCTTTAAGGGCGTTAGGGAAAAACCCTGACCAAAGGCCGTTGTGGCCGGTTCGATCGGTTGGGTCGTGAACTGCTCCTTGCTTTTCAGCTGACCGGCAACAGCCCCAGGTAGATCAGTATCCGGGCGTCGATCAATGCCCAATCGATGCATCCAGGACCAATACAAGTGATCGTCAAGTTGGCGCATCGCTTGCACCATGCCAACGTTGCTCGACACCTGCAGAACCTTGGCAAAATCAATCAAGCCATAGGCTTTCTTGTCGTGGTTGTTGATTGGCCAGCCACCAATGCTGAGTTGACCAACGTCGTTGACACGACCATTGGGTTGTATCGCCTTTTCCTGCAATGCCAAGGCCAAATTGATCGGCTTAAACGTGGATCCAGGTTCGTAAAGATCCTGAACAGACCACTCACGGAAACGTCCGGTCGGAAAACTCCAATACCGATTGGGGTCATACGTCGGCGTCGACGCCAACACCAACAGCTCGCCGTTGGTGACGTCCATCACAATCGCGGCTCCCTTCTTGGCCTTCCATTTGGCCACCTGAGCCGCAAGCGCCTTCACCGCTAATTCCTGCAGCCTCGAATCCAGCGTGAGTTGAAGTCTTAGGTCGTCGCCATAAAACACCCCCGGAGCCAGATTGGCGGGCAAAGGCGTGCCATCGGCGCCGCGCCTGAGGCTCCTGGCCTGTTCCTGTCTAGCCAGGTCGCTATCTCGACTTTGCTCAAGCCCCGCCTGCGGGACGCGCTCGTCATTAAGGAAGCCCACAACACTGGCAAACAGCGACGCCTGGGGATAAATCCTTTGGGGATAGGCCTCGAGATCAAGCCCGCTGATGCCTAGGGCCTGAATGCGTTTTGCTGTTTCAGGATCAATCTGCTCGCCCAACTTGATCCCGGAGGGGCGTGTTTTTAACGACTTCAACAACTCAGATACCGGAATCGCTAGGTGAGGAGCCAAAACCTCCACCACATCCTCGGGAGGGCGAACCAGATTCGGGTTATCGCCAGGAAGGTTGAAATAACGGGGGTGCGCCCAAAGACGAAAGCGCTTCTCATCAATCGCGACCAAGCGACCGGTGCGATCAACAATCGGTCGCCGTTGCCCCAGGGGACCTGTGCGTTGGGTTTGAAGCTGGCGTGCTTGCTTCTCCAAGGCCGGGGCTTGCACCAACTGCAGCCAGGCCATCCGGCCGACTAAACCCACCAAGCCGGTGCAAAGGATCAAAAAAACAATCCACAACCTGTTCGGCGGAACTTGCGCCAACGACACAACCCTTGAACGTGTGCGCTTCGTGGTCGTGCGCGACGGACGACGCGACCGCTGCTCAGGGCGGGAGCGTCTCGTCATTAATACCCCGTGCGTGGCCGCTGGAACATCACCTCACCAATCGAAGAGCTCAACGACGCACTGGCGGATGGCTGGGTTGTGGAGATGGGACGCTCAACATGCACCAGGTTGGTGACTTGCGTCGGCACGAGGCTGGCCGGCTGCGTGGAGCTCCGCAACAAATACTGTTCCATCACAGCCGTTGATTCTGTCAAGCGATGGGCCTGAATGCGCGTGGACTCAAGACGATTGAACGCCACCGTCCAACGGTGCTGCCAGTGCAACGTCAAACCAGCCAACACAGCAGCAGCACCAACAACCCCCAGCAGGGTGCCGTCCATCAAACGGTGCACACTCCCTAACCAGGGCGACCGCCTGGCAACGCGTCCAGACGACAAAGAACCTTGAATGAGCTTTAAGGTCCGGGCCGATGAACGCTTTTCCGGAGCGGCTACCACTCTGGGACTAGCGAATAAGTAAGTGAACCATCTGCTCCAAGCAGCGGCAAGGCTCAAAGCACAAGCAAATTGAGAAAGGTAATGGCATTCCAAAGGGCATGCATCAACACCGATGGGAGCAGTCGACCCGTACTGACGCGCAGCAATGCCAAGCCAACGCCAAGAACGGTTAGGGGTGCCAACTCACCAATGCTGATGTGGGCCATGGCAAACAACAGGGCACTCAGCACAACGCCCCCCGCTGTGCCCCAGCGTTTGGCCAGAACCGGAAGCAGCGCCCCCCTAAAAATCGTCTCTTCAAACAGCGGCGCCAAAACCACAGCGGTCCATCCGAGCAAAAACAGTGCCAGCGGGTCTTTGCTTCCCAAAACCAGCTCCAACAGGGGATTGCTGCCACCGGGGTCGCCGACCAAGCGCACCAAAAGCCAACCTGTTGCCACCACCACAGGCGTGACCATCAACCAACCTGCGACGGCTGATGAGATCGCTCCGGGCCATGGGCGCAAGCGCCACTGCAGCCATCCCCCCTGGGGTGCCTGAGCTCGAGGCAGTGCCTTGAGCTGGCGCCAAAGGATGAGCAAACTCGGCAGGGCCATCAGGCTGTAATTGATCACGACCGTGACCGCCTCGCGCCGTGGACTTTCCAATCCTGCGGTGACGCTCGCGACCAACGGCAGGGCGACCAACGGAACGCCTACGGCACTGATCACCACAAAGCCACCGGCCACCAACAACACCAGATCGATCAGGCTGAGCCCTGGCCCCTCCATGACCGGCCAGGGCTGAAGCCGCCCCCGCAGCGCACGGATGATTTGAACCAACAACAGCAAACTGCCCACCAGCACCGTGAGCAGGGGCAGCAAACCACTCACGGCAAGACGCCACGCCGCTGCTGATGCCAAATCGGCATCAATGCACTCATCAACTTTTAATCGTTTTCGCTCGCAGATCAAACGCTGGATGAGCGCATCATTTGGCCAGCGGTTCTGGAGTTCAAGCGCCCCCTGATCCTCTTGCAGCAATCCCAACAACAACTGCTGCCGATCACTCCGGTCGGCTGGAGTGCTGGCCTGCAAGGCTTGAAGCAAGGCATCGCGAGGATCTTCGCCCAACAGCACCGGTTGCAATGACGGAGGCAGGGCAGGCTGAGCCAACAACGACAGCTCCTGCTGTTGCAGGGTGAGCGACGGAGAAACAGATGGCCTCGAAAGACTGTCAACCAGCCCTGACAGCCAAATGGCCCCTGCCAAAAGCAACGACAGAGCCGCCAGAAGCACCTTCCAACGCGGAGAAACCTGGCGTGACGAACTAGACACCTGGTGAGGGCGATGTCTTCTGATTGTCCCTCTGCAACCCTTGCCCCATACGATGGCCGCGCATTGAAGCCAAACGGTGTCCCTTCGCCTTCTCCTGGTCCGTCACGGTCTAAGCAGCTTCAACAAAGAGCGCAGGATCCAAGGGCGCGACGACCTCTCCAACCTCACGGACGAAGGCCACGACCAGGCCAGAGCGCTGGGACGCTCCCTCAAAGAGGTGAGCATCGATGCGGTCTACAGCTCACCGCTTCGACGCGCTGCGTGCACCACCGCCTCTGTCCTAGAGGGGCGTGGGGGAAAGGCACCGTCTACCACATTTGACAACGGACTGCTGGAGGTTGATCTCGAACCGTGGTCAGGTCTGAGCATCGAGGAGTTAACCGAACGCCATCCAGAGGCCTACAGCGTGTGGAAACGCCAACCTCTGGAACTCGAATTGAATCGTCGCGATGGCTCGACCTACAAACCGCTTGCTGAACTTCAAGCGCAGGCACGCCAATTCATTGACGATCTGATTCAGCGCCATCCCATTGAGAGCAATGCCACGGTGTTGGTGGTGGCCCATAACGCCATCCTGCGCTGTTTGATGCTCGCCGTACTCGGTGAACCGGAGCGGGGCTTCCGACGGTTACGGGTCGACAACACCTCCCTATCAATTTTTAATCTGCGCCCCGGCGTTGGGGGCGAGGGTCCTCAAGTGCAGATCGAATGCCTGAACAACACCACGCACCTCCAACCCCTTCCTCCCAAAGGCGATGGTGCCCGATTGATTTTGGTCCGCCACGGAGAAACAGATTGGAACAAAGCCGGGCGTTTCCAAGGTCAGATCGACATCCGTCTCAATGAAAACGGGCGCGGCCAAGCCGCTGCTGCACGGGACTTTCTGAGCAATGTGACGATCAATCGGGCCTGGAGCAGCACCATGTCGCGGCCAACCGAAACAGCTGAAATCATTCTCCAAGCCCATGCCAACGTCCCTCTGAGCCAAACGGAAGGATTGGTAGAAATCGGACATGGCCTCTGGGAAGGGAAGCTGGAATCGGAAATCCGTGATGGATGGTCGGAACTCCTGGACACCTGGAAACACAGTCCAGAGACCGTTCAAATGCCTGAGGGCGAAACGATTCAAGACGTTTGGGCTCGGTCGGTCAAAAGCTGGGGCGACATCGCTGCCAGCCTGAAACCCGAAGAAACGGCCCTTGTGGTGGCCCACGATGCAGTGAACAAGACGATCCTTTGCGATCTCCTGGGACTCACACCAGCGGACATTTGGGCTGTCAAACAGGGCAATGGCGGTGTCACCGTTGTCGACATCGCCCTGGATTCAAGCCAGCCTGCGGTGGTGACCTGCCTCAATCTCACATCCCACTTCGGCAGCGTGATTGACCGCACAGCCGCAGGCGCCCTCTAACCGTGATGGACAACACCCTGCTGCTGGATCCTGTTCGCATCTTGCGTGGCATCGGACAGTCTGTTGAGCAGGGGGCTGTGCTGATGGAGGAGGGAGTCCTGACAGCGTTTGACGGCGACGCCCGCCACAAGGCCAAGGCCTTAGGACTGACCCCCACAGAAGCGCCTAATCAGCTGGTGGCTCCATGCTTAGTGGATCCCCACTCCGTTCTTGACACACCGTTTAGTGGTGATCAGGAGACGATTGAAAGCCTGCGGCGTTGCGCCGCAGCAGCCGGCTATGGACAAGTGGCTCTTTTGCCCCGCGGCCGAACCTGGCGCGATCAACCGGAGTGCCTGCAGGGCTTTTGCAAAGATCCCAAGAACGGGGTTCAACTTCACCTTTGGGGCGGGTTTAGCCACGGTGGGACATCCGAAACGTTGGCACCCCATGGCGACTTGCTCGAACATGGCGCCATCGGATTAGCCGACGACGATTCCCTGATTTCCCCCCAGTTGCTGGAACAGGGCTTGGTGCTCGGAGAAATGGGCAGTTGCCCCGTCCTAGTCGCCCCGAGGGACCCTGTCTTACAGGGGGCTGGCATGGTGCGCGAGGGGGTCGAGACTCTGCGGGCTGGATGGCCCCCAGACCCGATCAGCAGCGAGATCCTTCCCATCAGCCAACTGCTGATGTTGCATCAACGCCACCCCGATCGACAACTACGCCTGATGAACCTGTCCACGGCGGCAGCGGTGGAGCAGCTCGTGGCCTTTGGAAACAATCCACCATTGAGCAGCGTGAACTGGTGGCATCTCCTTGCGGATCGCAATGGCTTGGCAGCAGGCGATCCCGGCTGGAGGATTCGCCCCTCCCTCGGCGGTGCCGAAGACCGAGAACGGCTGATCGATGCCGTGCTCTGTCAAACCATCACAGCCATTTCAGTTCACGCTGTGTCACTCGATGACGAGGACATGCTGCTACCTCCGGATCAACGACCTCCTGGGCTCTGCGGCCATCACCTTGTGCTCCCTACCCTCTGGGATTCCCTTGTGAGGCAGCGGAACACGCCAATCGAAAGCCTTTGGCAGGCCTTGAGTTTTGGCCCATCGGCCCTGATCGATCAACCACCGGAGGGCCTGCGCCTCGGCAGTCGACGCTGGCTGCTGTTTGATCCACACCATCAGTGGACCGTCCGCCGGGACGATCCCCAAGCACCCCGTGGGGCCAACATGCCCTATCTGGGCCAAACGCTCAAAGGACGCGTGATCGCGTGCGGACTCAATCGCTAAGTGGACCCATGCGAGCCGGAGGCCAGAACCGGAACACAGCACGGCCAATGATTTGATCATCCGGAAGGAACGGTCCCCCTGGCCAACGGCGGGAGTCCTGACTGTTGCGCCTGTTATCACCAAGAACCACAACCTTCCCCTTGGGCACTGCTGCATACAGGCCCTTACAACCGGGCATACCGCGGTCGGTCATGCAGAAATTGGAGACGTAGGGCTCTTCAAATCGCTTGCCGTTAATCGACACCTGCCCCTGGGAATTCACCTCGACGACATCGCCAGGCACGCCTACAACGCGCTTGATCCATGCTTCGCATTCCGGATATCGCTGCACCAGCAACCGATCCACGAACCAGCTCACCCCAGGGAAGGTGACCAATCCACACTTCAAGGGATCAGGGCTACCAGCATCCAGCTTCCACACCGGATCAAATGCACTTGGTGAATTGAACACAACAATGTCGCCTCGGCGCGGCGACTGTGATTTGTAGGACAGCTTTTCAACGATCAATTTGTCGCCGATTTGAAGGCCTGGAAGCATCGATCCTGATGGGATATAACGCGCTTCAAAGACAAACTGCCGAATCAGGAGATAGATGGAAACAGTGAACAGAAATGGAGCCCAGAACTCCCAAATGGCACTTACTTTGCTTGACACACCCGAAGGTCCTTTCTCCGCGTTCAATGTGGGCAAGCTCGTTCTTATCGCCCACGATAGGAGCAACGTGCATCACTCATGATCCGTCCCCGCTGGCAAGGACTGAAGCCGCAGCAAAACGCTGGGGCGTGGCGTCGATGGGATCGGATGGTAGCGATCATCGCCACCTTGAATTTGGCTTGGGTGCTCGTAGATCTGAGCTATATCCCCCTCCGCAATTTTTGGTTGCAGCGCAACTTGTATCCGGTTGCATCCCTTCCACTGGTGGTCCCCCTTCCCTGGCTACCCGACATCACCCCCGTCCTGGATCCACTTAAAGGGATTGAGCCACTGCGCGAAACCCAGGCTTATCTCGATGGCTTCAAGCGCCTCGACCAGGCACTCCAAACAGACAGCATCCTGAATTCAGCCACCATCAGCCTGCTCAAGCAACAACAAACGCTCACGCAGGAGCTGATCAGCTCGCCACGTTTTTTGAGTTCCAGCAATGTTGGAGCCCTCGACCAAATGAAAAACCGCCTCCGAGCTCGAACCGGCTTGAACTCAGCCCAACAATCGGCTGACGTTCTCCTAAGTGAGGCCTACCTCAGTCAGAGGGAATGGAATCGCGAACGCCAATTCTGGAACCAACAAATCCTTCCCTTGGTTGAAATCAACTACCGGAGAAGCATTGACGAGAACGGTCGACCAACGGACTTGAGTTGGCGGGTTGACGCCCCGTTCCAACTGCTATTTCTGCTGGATATCGTTCTGCGCTGTCTTCGGCTGAAATCGCGATACCCAGCCATTCGCTGGCGGGAGGCGGTTCTGCGGCGCTGGATCGACCTTCCCCTATTGCTTCCCTTCGCCCGTTGGATGCGCCTTGTTCCTGTAACGGAGCGTCTCTCCAGGGCTGGCCTCATCCAACTGGAACCGCTTCGTGCAGTTGTCAGCCGCGCCGTTGTGGCTCTGTTAGCCGTTGAACTGTTTGAAGTGATCACCATTCGCGTGGTGGATAGCTTTCAACAGCTGATCCGATCCCCCCAATTGCCAGAGCGCGTGCGCAGCCTCTGCAGCCATCAGACCAGCAACGCCAATGATGATCGGGAACTAATTGAGTTAATCAGACTTTGGCTTCCGCTGTTGTTAACCAAAGTTGGGCCTGCCTTACGGCCTCAGCTGGTGGCCTTAATCGGACACTTGCTCCAACAAAGCTTGAGTCGGAGCGTGATGCCCGAACCGCTTCGTCGTGTGGCAGCACTTCAATCCGCCGAAGCTGAATTCAGTCGGCAGCTGGCAACTGGGATGGTCGATTCCGTGCTGGACCTATCTCGGGGAGCCGGAACCCGTATTGGTCAACGGGACCAAACATTGGAAACCCTCGGCATCGACGCTCTCGACCGGCTTTGGGAAGAGCTTGCCGTGACCTTGGAGCAAGGTCCGGTTTTGGAACGAAGCCAAGAGCTTCTCACCTCATTTTTGGAGGATCTAAAACGCTCTGGATTCCGCCAATTCAGGGATCAAGACGATGTTGATGCTCTGATCAGTGAATTGGACGGGCTGAATTTCAGTTCTGCAGAGCGGACGCCCAAACCTCCGGCTTGAAACCGACCAAAAAGCTACCGTTAGGTCGTTTCAAAAACGGACGCTTAATCAGCTTCCCATCCTTCGACAGGGCATCGAGGGCTTCAGCATCTGTCATGGCTTGCACAACGGATGACCCGAGAGCGCGATAGCTCTGCCCACTGGTGTTAAACAACAGCTTTCGATCCCCCAGAAAGGCATTAGCAGCAACGAGATCGTCTCGAGACGGGGGACAATCCACGATGTCCTGCACATCGTGGGCCAGTCCTTGATCTGTGAGCCAGGCCAATGCCTTTCGGCACGTACTGCAGCGGTTGTAGCTGTAAACCAAAAGCGGTTCAGCCAAGCTCAGCGGCCAAACAACGATTTAATGGCACCAACAAGACTGTTGGAACCGCGACCCACGCCCTCATCAGGCTTTGTCCGCACTGTGATGTCACCAAACACGGTTGTGCGGCAGCTGAGGCGGAAGTTAGCGGGGCGATCGGCGAGGTAAACCTCTTCAACGTCGCTACGCGGAGACAAATTTTCTTGCCCCTCAAGCACTTCCATCACGCAGGTGCCGCACTGGCCAACACCGCTGCAATTGTTCAGGTTGTTCAGGCTTTTGTAGGGATTAACGCCGGCATCTAATGACGCCCTGCGGAGATTTGCACCCTCAATGCACCCAACCTGTTCTCCTTCCTGCTCAAATCGGATGGTGGGCACGGGTTCTGCTGGATCTCTAGTGCGCACTAACTTACAAGCATCTTGCCGTCCACAGCGGACCAATCACAGATCAATTCGTGGCCGCGATGCAGGAGTCCAGTAAAGGCTGAACTGCATGGGCGTCCCGCCAACCTTTAATCGTCACAACTCGTCCATCGAAATTGCGGTAAATACAGAAAAATTCAACGAAGTCTTCAAGCAGTGTTGCGCCGATCTGGCGAATGCTGTTTATAGAGGCTTGACGTGGGTCAGCTTCAGGCACGCACAGGATTTTGCCGTCATAGGCACCATGATCATTCATATCAAGCAGCCCAATGGGGCGGGCCCGAATCAAACATCCCGCGAAAGTTGGTTCCGCCATGATCACCATGGCGTCGAGGGGGGCACCATCCTCAGTCAAAGTATTTGGAATAAACCCGTAATCCAATGGGTAGCGCACTGAATGAGTGCAAGACACGGTCAAGAACCATCAGCCCGGATTGAGGACAATATTCGTACTTATTCCGACTACCCGCAGGAATTTCAACGAGCAGATTGATCAAACCTGGTGATGGAGATGGGGGGAGAGGGCGGAGATCCATGACGATCCAAGGAAGTGGGGATCAGTCGTGATGGCGCAATCGAACGATCGGTGATAACAGCAGCCATAGGTGCTCCGAGGCTGAAACAAGCGATCAACAAACCCGTTATCGCAGTGATTTGTGCGCTCGGACTGAATGGTTCATCAGATTCAGCGGTAGGGCCGTCGTCATCGGGTGGGAGTGATGGGTCTGAAGCCATGGAATTAGGAAGCCACGATGCAGCTTCCAAAACTCATTGTTGAAAGATAGCGCTTATTCTGTCATCGATTTCGGCGTTACGCAGCTGGGCGATCTTGAAGATCGCGTCGCGCCGCCAAATCCGACGGTGCTTGCTCAGCTGAACCTTCCAGATGAGCCCGAATTCCTCTGAGCTCCTCGAGAATGGCTCCGAGCATTTGTTGCGTTGCTGTTGAGGGGGAGTTCAACACCTCAACGGTAACTTCCTTAATCCGAAGAACATCCTTGGCAAAGCGAGCAACTTCGTTTGGGTGGAAATAAAGAGGATCTTTTTGATCGACTCGATACTCGGGATTGAGTTTGCGAGGGTTAAAAGGAGGGTTGAGATTGCGGGGATCAGTGTTGGTATAGCGATACACCGAAGCCCGCGAACGATTTAAAGACTTTTGTACATCATCAATTCCGACAAGAGCATCTGGTTGCGCTGGAACGATGGGGGTTTCCATAGCGATATCGACTGATTGTTGAACCTGTGAAGCCACATTTGCAACAGATCTAGGAAACATTGAGATTCGCGCATTATGAGCTTTATGGTCGTGACCGTAGCAGTTGAGACTCAGGTCGTACAGGGGTATTCAAGAGAAACGGACACTTCCGACAGCGGCTCCAGATCGAGCTGGTGATAGCTTCCAAAACCTCTTGAATTCTTTCCCATGCGCGTCTCCCGCCTGTTGCTGGTGACGCTCCGGGATGTTCCGGCAGAAGCAGAAATTGCTTCGCACCAATTGCTATTACGTGGCGGCTATATCCGCAGGGTGGGATCAGGGATATATGCATACCTTCCGCTGATGTGGAGAGTGATCCAACGGATCACTGCCATTGTTAGAGAGGAACTCAACGCAGCAGGAGCACAAGAAACCCTGCTTCCTCAGTTGCATCCCGCTGAACTTTGGCAACGCAGTGGTCGATGGCAGGGCTACACAGCCGGAGAGGGAATCATGTTCCACCTGGAAGACCGACAAGGCAGGGAACTGGGATTAGGGCCAACCCATGAAGAAGTCGTGACCAGCCTCGCTGGGGACCTTTTGCAGTCCTACAAACAGCTGCCGGTGAACCTTTACCAAGTCCAAACCAAATTTCGGGATGAAATTCGCCCCCGTTTCGGGCTCATGCGTGGGCGGGAATTCATCATGAAAGACGCCTATTCCTTTCATGCCAGCGAGGCCGATCTCCAGAACACCTATCTGGACATGGATCAGGCCTATCGGCGAATTTTTGAGCGCTGTGGCCTGGCCGCGGTGCCCGTCGATGCCGACAGCGGAGCCATCGGAGGCGCTGCATCTCAAGAGTTCATGGTCACCGCCGATGCAGGCGAAGACCTCATCTTGCTGAGCGACGACGGCACCTATGCCGCCAACCAAGAAAAAGCTGTATCGGTTCCCTCCCAGGCTGTCCAACTCGATGGTGCGGCCATGGAGCTCATCAGCACGCCAGATGAGACCAGCATCGATGCGCTTTGCCGTTCCAATAACTGGCATCCCAGCCAACTCATCAAGGTTTTGCTGTTCATCGCCCGCTTAGACGACGGCACTGAACAACCCCTCCTCATCAGCTTGAGAGCTGATCAAGAACTGAATGAGGTGAAGTTGATCAATGCAGTGGGTCGCTTGAAGGGCCAAGAGGTCCTGGACTGCCGTCCAATCCAGGCTGAAGACCTGGATCGCCAGGGCGTCAACAGCATTCCCCTCGGTTTTATCGGCCCGGACTTGGACGACGACGCACTGCGTTCAGCGCGCAGTTGGACGAAACAATTTCTGCGTTGCACCGATAAAACTGCCGCCACGATGGAGCGCATGGTCTGTGGTGCGAATCAACCCGATCAGCACCGCCTCAACGCCACCTGGGACGATCTCGGCGGCACGCCAAAAGGCCTCGACCTGCGCAAGGCCCGCGCTGGTGAAGCGTGTGTTCACAACCCAGAGACTCAGCTCATCGAGAAGCGGGGGATCGAGGTGGGACACATCTTCCAACTGGGACGGAAGTACTCAGAGGCCATGGACAGTCGCTTCACCAACGAAGCAGGCAAGACCGAACACTTCTGGATGGGCTGCTACGGCATTGGAATTTCACGACTAGCCCAAGCTGCCGTTGAACAACATCACGACGACGCTGGCATCTGTTGGCCCACAACGATCGCGCCCTACGAAGCGATCGTTGTGGTGGCCAACATGCAAGACCAAACCCAGGCCGAGCTGGGCGAGTCTCTTTACAACCAATTGATCGCTGCTGGCGTCGACGCTCTGTTCGATGACCGCAAGGAACGGGCTGGCGTGAAATTCAAAGATGCCGATCTCATCGGTATTCCCTGGCGGATCGTTGTGGGTCGTGATGCCAGTGACGGCGTTGTTGAACTCGTTGAGCGCGCCAACCGTGGCGTGCAGAAGTTGCCCCACGCGGATGCCCTGAAAGGACTGATCAGCACACTCCGCCCTTAAAGTTCGATTTCTTACAACGGTGTCATGGTTTCAGCACTGGCTCGCCTGTTCAAACCCTTCACGAGGGCCGCTGTCGCCCTTGGACTGGGTCTGTGTTTGATGCTGACAGCTTGCAGCGGCGACCCGGATGCTCGCCTCACCGGTAACTACGCAGACGACACGTTATCGGTCGCCCAGACGATCCTCGAGATGATCGATATCCCCCAGGACGATCCAAGCCACGCTCAAGCGGAGAGCGAAGCACGGTCTTTGATCACCGACTACGTGTCGCGCTACAGGGCCCAGCCCCGCATCAACGGGCTGAGCTCGTTTACAACCATGCAAACAGCTCTGAATTCCCTTGCGGGCCATTACGCAAACTATGCGAATCGTCCCCTCCCAGAGGCTTTGCACGATCGTTTAGCCAAGGAATTAAACAAAGCTGAAAAAGCTGTTGTGCGCGGAACCTGATCCCACAAAAGACAACACCCTTTGACGGAAGGCCACTGGATCTGAAATACTCACGGATTGTGCAGATCTGCGGCTTCGGGCCGCCGAGTCCTTGGCCAATGTTGTCGTCATCGGCGCTCAATGGGGTGACGAAGGGAAAGGAAAAATCACCGATCTCCTGAGCCGCTCCGCCGATGTGGTGGTCAGGTATCAGGGCGGTGTGAATGCTGGGCACACGATCGTCGTCGACGGTCGTGTGCTCAAGCTTCATCTCATCCCCTCCGGGATCCTGTACCCAGACACAATCTGTCTGATCGGACCTGGAACGGTGGTCGATCCCAAGGTGATGCTTGGCGAGTTGGACATGCTTCTCGCTAACGACATCGACATTTCAGGGCTTCGCCTGGCGTCGTCGGCCCACGTGACCATGCCGTACCACCGGTTGCTTGATCTAGCGATGGAGAAACAGCGTGGTGACCGCCGTATTGGCACCACAGGGCGGGGCATCGGCCCGACTTACGCCGATAAATCACAGCGCAGCGGAATCCGGGTGATCGACCTCCTGGATGAGCAGCGTCTGCGCAACCGACTTGAAGGTCCACTCAACGAGAAGAATGAGCTCCTGGAGAAGATTTACGGCATCGAGCCTCTCGATGGAGAAGCCGTCATTCAGGAGTATTTGAAATACGGCCAACGGCTGTCAAAACACGTTGTGGATTCCACCCGTGCCATTCACAGCGCAGCAAAAGCTCGCAAGAACATTTTGTTTGAGGGTGCCCAGGGCACGTTGCTGGACCTCGACCACGGCACGTACCCCTACGTCACATCGTCCAATCCCGTTTCGGGAGGAGCCTGCATCGGGGCAGGGGTCGGACCCACCCTGATCGATCGCGTCATTGGCGTCGCCAAGGCCTATACGACACGCGTGGGTGAAGGACCATTCCCCACAGAGCTCAGCGGGAGCCTCAATGACCAGCTCACTGAACGGGGAGGGGAATTCGGCACCACCACTGGCCGCCGCCGCCGCTGCGGTTGGTTCGATGGTGTGATTGGTCGCTATGCCGTTCAAGTGAACGGTCTCGACTGCTTGGCCGTCACCAAGCTCGATGTGCTCGACGAAATGGATGAGATCCAGGTGTGCGTGGCCTATGAACTCGACGGTGAACGGATCGAACACTTCCCAAGCAGCTCCGACGATTTCGCCCGTTGCAAACCCATTTTTGAAACGCTGAAGGGTTGGCAGTGCTCCACGGAAGAATGCCGAAAGCTTGAGGACTTACCAAAGGCTGCGATGGACTACCTGCGCTTTCTTGCTGATCTGATGGAAGTCCCGATCGCCATCGTCTCTCTTGGTGCAAGCCGTGATCAAACGATCGTGGTGGAAGATCCGATCCACGGCCCGAAACGAGCCCTCCTAAGCGCTTAAGGGCCGACCGCCATACTTCGGAGCTAAAAGCGCTCTGCTCATGGCCTCCGAGGTTCGATTCTCCAAAACTTGCAGTCTTGATGTCGTCGGCATCGGCAATGCCATCGTTGATGTACTGGTTCAAACCGACGACGCCTTTCTGATGCAGCACAGCCTGCAAAAAGGCGGCATGGCGCTCATCGATGAACAACAGGCAGAAGCCCTTTACACAGCCAGTGGACCTGGCCTGGAAACCTCCGGCGGCTCGGTTGCCAACACGATGGTGGGCATCTCCCAATTGGGGGGTCGTGCCGGCTTCATCGGACGCGTGAAAGACGATCAACTGGGGGGCATTTTTAGCCGCGACATTCGGGCCGTCGGCGCTCGCTTTGACACCCCGGCCGCCACCAGTGGCGCCAAAACAGCCCGTTGCCTCATTTACGTCACTCCTGACGCAGAGAGGACGATGTGCACCTTCCTTGGGGCCTCAACCCAGCTCGAACCAGACGATCTCGATCTCTCGATGGTGAGCGACACCAAAGTTCTCTACCTCGAGGGTTATCTCTGGGATAGTCCCGCAGCGAAGCGCGCCTTCATCGCAGCGGCTGAGGCCTGCCGTGCTGCCAATGGACAGGTCGCACTGTCTCTCTCCGATGGCTTTTGCGTGGATCGTCACCGCGACAGCTTTCTTGACCTCGTCAATGGTCATGTCGATGTGCTGTTCGCGAACGAAGTTGAAATCAAGTCTCTCTATCAAACCGACGACTTCGATGCAGCCTTAGAGAGCGTGCGAGGCAGTTGCAGCGTCATCGCGATCACCCGCGGCAGCCAAGGTTCTGTCGTGTTGAGCGGTGACCAACGCTGGGACATTGGAATTGTGGGTCTTGGAGACCTCATCGACACCACGGGTGCCGGAGACCTCTATGCGGGTGGATTCCTGCACGGCTACACCCAAGGGGAGTCCCTGGAGCGCTGCGGCAACCTCGGTGCCATTTGTGCTGGACAGATCGTGACCCAACTGGGAGCTCGTCCTCAGGTCTCGCTTCATGACTTGGTCAGCGCCCATCTGAGCTGAAGACCTGCATCGCCCAACGTCCACAGGCCAGCGAAGCCGTCGCCGGCCAACACAACCATTCGGGAGTGTCGTAGCTGTGCAACTCCCCCACCACCTGCTGCAGCCTCTCGAGGCGATCAGCCGTGGTTTTCATCAGAAGTTGCACCTCACAATCCGAGTGGATCTCCCCCTCCCAGTGGTAGTGCGCATCCGTAGATTGCAAGCTGACGCAGGCCACAAGCCGGCGTTCGAGCAGCGCACGGGCTAGGACTTTGGCTCGCATCGCATCACCCTCCGAGGTGAGCACCAACATCAAAGGACTCGCCTCAGCCATGGTCGATCCGTTTCAGAAAGGCGGCTTCTCCAACAACAATGTCCACACCTGAGGGTGGCGCTGGACGCCTGAGGAGCATCAGCGTCAACTGCTGCTCCTCAGCAATCCGACGCCATAGGCGTTCTGTCGTGCCGCCGGACTGCCGGCACACCACTGCCGTAATCCCCCAACGCCGGCATAACGCCCGCTCAACCTGACCAGGGGGGTCCCCCTGCAACGGTCGCAGTACCGCCAAGTGATCGGGCGGCAACCCAGCAGCCAAGGCCGAACGCACGCCCAACTGGGTGGGCATGGCACGGGCGAACAGCTCTGCTCCTGCCGAGCCAGCCGCAGCTGCGATTTCAGCAAGATGACGTCCACCAATGGCTAACAACAGTCGCTGTCCAGCTAGCGCCATCGTTGATAGAGCGGCACCATCTCCCAGCAGATGGGTTGCAGCACTGCCCTGCTCGCAAGGACGCTCAAACCGCAACAGCGGTTGCTGAGCGGCGAGGCACACGTTTGCCAAGTCCTCGCTGATCTTGGTTGCAAATGGGTGCGTGGCATCCACCACCCAACGCAGCGATGTTTGACGCTTCAGTTCTGCAGCGATTCCCTGCACTCCCCCGAGGGCGCCAATGGCGATGCTCTCCACCGCCAGTCCCCGGTAAGCCTCAGCCGCAACCGGGCTCACAACACTCACTCGAACCCGCCAATGGCGCTGAAGCAGTGCATGGGTCAGCCGTGGACCATCACCTGTTCCGGCCAGCAACCAGACGCGAGGCTGGTCAATAGGAGGGTCGTGCATCAGGATGTGCGCCGAAGACAGAAGCAGCCATGAACCAATGCGTGCTCGAGGTCGAGGTGATCGACGCGCCGACGGTTCGGTACACCCAAGACAATCAGACTCCCATTGCCGAGATGTCGGTGCGGTTCGATGCCTTGCGCGATGGAGATCCTCCAAGCGAATTGAAGGTGGTGGGCTGGGGCAACTTGGCTCAGGAGTTGCAAAATCGCGTTCAGGTGGGTCAACGGCTTCTTATTGAAGGGCGTCTGCGCATGAACACCGTTCCACGCGGCGACGGCATGAAGGAGAAACGGGCCGAGTTCACCCTGGCCCGCCTCCATCCGATCGGCGCCTCAACAACCAGTTCATCAACTACCAGTTCACCGCCGCAAGGATCCCAGCCCCCAGGTGGTTCGGCCAGACCTGAGCGTCCGACCCCCATCGCTGCGCCCGCCGCCACTCCAAAGCCAAGTGAGCCTGAACCGGCCAGCTGGAATGCAGCGCCCCTTGTGCCCGACACGGATGACATTCCGTTCTAAGGCCCATCAGCGACTGGCATCTTCTTGAAGTTCCGTTGCTCGCGTGATCATTTGTCCCAACTCCCGTTCCAGGGCAGCCAGATCAAGGCGGAGGTCAGGCCAACGACCACCATCGATCTGTTGCAGCAACCAGCTGCGATCTCCATCCAATTGTTGGAGGAGTTCTTGTATCTCAGATGACGGGGACTGGGACACCGATGCGTGGTCACAGAAGAGCACCCATCCTGGTCGTCAGCCAGTCACAATGGCGACCACGCAATGGCACCCATGAAGGATTACTTCTCCCCAGGCAGCTTGATTACGGTGGCCGGTGGTGCACTCACGGTGGTTGGTGCCATTGCCTACACCACGGGCAGCGCCAATCTCAGTTTGCCAACGATCTTCTACGGCATTCCAATTTTGCTGGGGGGGTTGGCATTGAAATCCTCAGAGCTTCCCCCAGCAGTCAGGATCACCCCAATGGAAGCCCTTCGCAGTCAACGGGAGGCCGCCGATCCAGAACTCGGAAAATTGGTGAATGACGTCACGCGGTGGCGCTATGGACAAAAAGCTCACCTCGAAACATCACTGGAAGCCCTGAAGCTTTGGGATGACGACAATCCGCCTCAACTTGAGGAGATTGAAGAACTCGACACCGAAGCCGGCTATGGCCTGCGGATGCGCTTCCAACTCGGTGCGGTCTCCCTAGAGCGCTGGACTGAACGGGAAGCGCGACTGGGTCGCTTCTTCGCGAAAGGGCTGCGGGCTGAAATCAAAGATCTCGGTGGAGACCAATTGGATCTCCTGCTATTGCCTTTGCAGGCCAGCTAGTTGATGAGTGATCTAAGCCATTCCGCGAATGACGCCCTACGCGTCTCTGTGCTGAGTGAGGCCCTGCCCTACATCCAGCGCTTCGCAGGACGACGCATCGTGATCAAGTACGGCGGAGCCGCCATGGCCCACGCCGAGCTGCGAGCTGCTGTTTTTCGCGACATCGCGCTTCTTGCTTGTGTCGGCGTTCAACCGGTCGTTGTTCATGGTGGTGGACCAGAAATCAATCAGTGGCTCAAACGTCTCGACATCCCGGCGGAATTTCGAGACGGCTTACGCGTTACAGATGCCGACACGATGGATGTGGTGGAGATGGTGTTGGTTGGTCGTGTGAATAAACAGATCGTGAACGGTTTAAACCAACTGGGTGCAAGAGCAGTAGGGCTGAGTGGCAGCGACGGCGGCTTGGTGGAAGCCCGTCCATGGGGTGATGGCAGCCATGGTCTGGTGGGTGATGTGGCCCGCATCAACCCTGATGTTCTTGAGCCATTGCTCAACAAGGGTTATGTACCTGTCATTTCAAGCGTGGCAGCGACCCCGAGTGACGGCCAAGCCCACAACATCAATGCCGACACGGTGGCGGG
>QCVD01000030.1 GCA_003208835.1 Synechococcus sp. AG-683-C23
TTGCGAAGTGCTGGGCAACGAACAATTCGTCACCTGTCGATTGCTGGACGGGGATCACTTAATCCAAGTTCGAACGCCACCAGTACCCCTTTATCAGCCAAGACAAATGGTGCATCTCTCGCCAGATCCCCGCGGCTGGAGGTTGTTTGATGAAAACGGCAACGCCATTTCCATGCCAGATCCCATGGCAGCAGGAGCACATCTGCCTGAGACGACCTGATAGACGCGATCAGCGCATCCAAACAACGCTGCAACCAGGGCCGCCATCACCCTGTTCGGCATCAACGACACGATCCACATAAGGAACCGTATCGAGCCAAGCCCGCAGACCACGCTTCAGCTTTCCCGTACCGATTCCATGGATCACCCACAGGGGACCATTGGCATTGCGGAGCTGCTCTTCCACGGTGGATTCTGCTTCGTGCACACGCATCCCACGAATATCCAAGGTGTTACGGCTCGTTCGCACTTGAGCGCCTGCTCCCAATCCCGAGCGCGCTTGCACTTTCACAACGGGGACCGAAGGAGGGTCCGCCTTACGGCCATCCAAGCTTTCAAAGGCATTGAGTTCTACGGTCGTTCGCATCACGCCGCAACGGACCGTGAGTTGCAGACCATCCTCTGAGATGGCCAACACGTCTGCTGCCTTTCCTAACGCCAGTAACCGAACGCGTTCTCCAACCTCAGGACGCCAGCCGGGTTTTGGTAAACGCTTTTCTTTTGTTGGACGGTGATGGTCTTCCAGCTTGCGAAGACGTTGTCCTGCTTTGCGCGCCGTTTCACCATCCGCTTGGTCATCCCGCAACCGGCGAATCAAGGACCGCACCTCCTTCTGTCCCTCACGGATGGAATGTTCCAGTCGCTGACGTCCTTGTTCTTGATGCAGGGCCGTCTGCTGCTTTTGCTTTTGCCAGCGCAAGAGCAACTCTTCATGCAACAACTCAGTACGCGCCAAGAGCGTTGCTGCATCTTCCGCGGCTGCTTGCTGTCGCTGGCGTTGCTCCTCAAGGCCTTGTATCACTGTGTTCACCTCGCCCTCCGCCGCCGGAGCCAAGAGGGCTTGCGCTTGGTCGAGCACCCCTGCATCAAGACCTAAACGCTTCGCAATCGCTAGGGCATTGCTGCGCCCTGGAATCCCCCAGAGAAGTTCATAGGTGGGAGACAGGGTTTCGGCGTTAAAGGCCACCGAAGCATTTTCAAAACGGTCGTCGTTGTATTTCAGCGCCTTGAGCTCGCCAAAGTGTGTTGTGGCGATCGTGAGTCGAGCCCGATCCGCTAACGCTTTCAGCAAAGCTGTCGCTAAGGCTGTGCCTTCACTTGGGTCTGTCCCTGCCCCAACTTCGTCCAACAGCACCAAGGCGGGAGCTGGTCCGGATTCAAGTGACTGCAGGATCCTGCCAATCCGTTTGATATGACCACTAAATGTGGACAGGCTTTGTTGAAGAGATTGCTCATCGCCAATATCGGCGAGTACCTGGCCACACCAAGGCAATGAGGGCTGACCAGAGCATGGAATCAGCATTCCAGCGCGGGCCATGAGTGCAGCAAGGCCCAAGCTTTTAAGGCTGACGGTCTTCCCTCCAGTGTTGGGCCCTGTAATCGCAACAACCCTCAACTGCGCCGATACATCGACACTGATGGGAACCACCGGCGGGCCACCCGATCGTTTGTGCTGCCAAATCAGCAGTGGATGCCGAAGATCCTTCAACTGGAATGGCGCATCAGGCTCCTCCTCCATGGTCGGAGGGGTTCCTCCGAGCCATCGGCCATAACGCCCACGGGCCAAGGCCAAATCCAGGGTTAATAGGATCTCCACGAGCGAGTTCAGCACTGGCTCGTCCTGGCCAACCAAGGCACTCAACTCAGCGAGAACCCGCTGCTCTTCTTTTCGAATTCGAGCTTCTAAATCGACGAGCTTGTTGCCCATCGTGAGCACCGAGCGGGGCTCAATAAAAACGGTATTTCCAGACGCTGAGCTGTCGTGGACTTGACCCGAAATCTGGCCCACCGCGCCTGCTTTAACAGCGAGGACAGGCCGTCCATGACGTTGAGCGATGACTGAGTCTTGGAGAAAGGAGGCATAACGACGCATGAGTTCTTGGAGCTTGTCGCGTCGTTCCTGGCGCAAGCCATGCCATTGCTGTCGAAGGCCCGTTAACGGTGGGCTTGCTCGATCCGCAACACGACCTCCCTCTTCGAGGGAGAACTTCAAGCGTTGCTCAAGATCAGGCAGGGTAACCATCGTTTCGATCAGTGCTGTACAGACGGGACGCAGCTCCTGATCATCGATTTGACGACGCAGCTTCCTTGCGGCGGCGAGGGTTCCAGCCACGGCCAGCAATTCCTCTCCTGAGGCCACACCACCCTTGAGGCATCGCAACAGAACTGCCCGAAGATCTTTCACACCACGGAAACTCAACCCGCCCTCAGTGAGATCGTCCAAAACAGCCATCTCGACAGTTTCGGCCTGACGTTTCACCGTTTCCGCCAGAGAAGAGGGCAACCGGGTTACCCGAGCCGACTCGAGGCCCATGCGCGTGCTGGCAAACGTCGCCAGGTGCTCGCACACATCAGGCCACTCCAACAGCTCAAGCGTTTCGCTGAGAGCTTGATGATCGTTGGGGGGACTCACGGTCTCAATCGCAGTTGGAAGGAATACCACCGGGTGGTTCATACAGCATTTCGAGCCAGTTGCCTTCGGGATCTTTTAGATAAAAAGAGGCGGTGCCGTCGCGATGGTCATGCACTGCACCCACATGGGTTCCTTGCGCCTTGAGTCGCTGGTGAATGGCATCCACTTCAGCCCGATCACGGAAATGAAATGCGAAATGAGGACCAGCCGCTTTGTAGCCCGGGCCTAGCAATGCCAACCCATCACGACTGTCCCCAGCCTCGAGGTAGCACCAATCGTCCGCCTGCCAAACCAGACGCATGCCCAACCCCGTGTAGAAGGACACGGCACGATCCACATCATCGACGCGGATAGCGACATGGCCGAGCCGATCAACGGTTGGCATTCGAGGAAGCGATTGAAGATCACCATTGTGGAGCAGATCAACACAAAGCAGCGAGCTTTCGAGCTAATCAAAGACTCCAGCAATGAACTTTATGTATTAAAAATTGCAATTGGCAGCTCAAGCAGACAACCTCTTAACCCAAAAAACTCCTCATAATCACTACTTACCCTTAGCAATCCGCCCCCACCTTAGTAAAAACAACTGAACGAATAAATCAGCCCGAGCGACAATATAGAACTTCAATCTAGAAAGAAAAAGCATTATCTCTTTAATACAAGAAGTCCATGCATGAAATCAACCTTCTCGAAGCCAGCCAGCAGCGTCGCAGGCGTGATAAGTGAGGATCAAATCGGCACCGGCCCTTTTAAAGCTCAGCAAGGTTTCTAATACAACCGCTTTTTCATCAATCCAACCTCGCTCTGCGGCGGCCTTAACCATCGAATATTCGCCACTTACATTGTATGCAGCAATCGGCAATTCCGATTCCTCACGCAGACGGTGAATAATATCCAAGTAAGCCAAACCCGGCTTCACCATCATGATATCGGCGCCTTCTTGCTCATCTAGCTGGGCCTCAGTAATCGCCTCCCGAGCGTTGGCTGGGTCCATTTGATAAGTATCTTTGTTTTTCGGGATCGGCTTTGACCCGGTAGATCTCGGTGCCGAATCAAGAGCCTCTCGGAACGGACCGTAATAAGCCGAAGAATATTTAGCGGTATAACTAATGATGCCGACATATTCAAACCCCTCATCATCAAGAGCTTCACGGATCGCCCCAACCCGGCCATCCATCATGTCGCTCGGACCAATGAGATCTGCACCAGCACGGGCTTGGACCACCGCTTGTTTACAAAGCTGTTCGATCGTGTCGTCATTAAGCACAACCCCATCCTCACTCACAATCCCGTCATGACCATCACAGGAATAGGGATCCAAAGCAACATCCGTCATGATCGCCATTTGAGGAATATCCCCTTTAATTTGGCGAATAGCACGGGGAATTAACCCATTTTCGTTGAAACATTCAGCCCCATCTTCAGTTTTAAGGTCCTCAGACACCTTGGGGAACAACACGATGCAGCGAACACCTAGGTCCCATGCTCGTTGGACTTCGCCCATCAATGCAGACAAGCTCCACCGACTGGCTCCAGGCATGGCAGCAATTGGCTCCACCCCATCACCCTCATGCACAAACAAGGGATAGATAAAGTCCGCAGCTGAGAGACTGTGCTCTCGCACCATGGCGCGCAAGGCCGGCGTACGACGTAAACGACGGGGGCGGTAAGTGAGCTCCATCAGACCGGGGGAGGTATCAGCGATCGTACGGTCCGCCGCTCAAAGAGCGGCACTTCGTAACCAGTCGTGGCGGGGATTCGCAGAACGCTGAACACGGAGTTGTTCAAGCAATTGCTGCTCCTCCGCACTCCACGCGGTGGGCAACTCAAGGGTGAGTGTCAACAGGAGATCGCCGCGGCCACCTTTCAAAGGCCAACCCTTGTTCTTAAGTCGGAGACTGCGTCCTGGCGGAGTTCCAGGAGGGATCGAAACCTGAGCTTCGCCGTCGGGGGTCATCACGGCCACCATCCCGCCCAAGGCCAACTCATCGAAACTGACGGGAAGGTCGGCACGAAGCTGATCACCATCAAGTCGCCAGATCGCATGGGGCTTGATCGAAAGATTCAGATAAAGATCACCACGCCGACCTGTTCCAGGCTGCAAATTCCCCTTCCCCTTAAGGCGAAGACGCGATCCGTTTTTGACCCCAGCCGGTATGCGGACCTGAACCCGCTCGTTATTCACCGACAACGTGCGCTCTCCGCCCCGATAAGCCTCCGTGAATGTGACCCCAACGGCCGCTTCCGCATCCAGATTCACCGGTGAACGCGATGCCTGGGCTCCGCGCGGAAAACCACCACCCTGAAATCCAGGGGAACCCCCAGGACCGCCAAAGCGTCCGAGCAAATCGTTGATGAAATCGTCGAAGTTTCCATATCGTCCAAAATCAACATCCATGCCAGGGGCTCCACCGCCCATCCCCCCTGCCTGGTTCCAGTACTGGCCAAACTGCTCATAACGCTTTCGCTTATCGGCATCAGAGAGCACTTCATAAGCCTCACTGATCTCTTTAAAACGCGCCTCTGCCGATGGATCGCCAGGGTTCACATCAGGGTGATATTGGCGAGCCAGTTTTCGAAAAGCGCTCTTGATTCCGTCAGCATCAACGGATCGGTCAACACCGAGAACCTGGAAATAGTCCTTGTAACCGCTACCAGCCATGGTTCCCATTCCCGAATCCCACTGTCTCAACGGAGGCACGTTTCATGAGGGTTCGAGATGGAGGGAAGCCCGAACGGTGCCGTCCGCCCTAACTTCATTTGGAAGCGCTTGGGCTGCATGAAGCGAATTGGTGGACTCGTTTTCACGGGTTGGGTCTTGGGCGCCTCCATCTGGACTCTCCCCGCTTCAGCAGAGCAGCAATGGAAGGGCACGATCGGTGAACCACTTCGAGCTTCAAGTGATCAGGCGATCGCATTAGCCAATCATCTGAGCTCCATCGGAGCACGCTTTTACGGCTCCTGGAGTTGTCCGGCTTGCTTTCGCCAAATGAGCCTGTTCGGCCAACAAGCGGGTCGCACCGTTCCCTATGTCGAATGTCGTCAACCCAAAAAGCTTCCCCAAGAAGCCGCCGATTGTGAAGCTGCAAGCATTCGCGCCTACCCCACATGGGTCATGCCTGATGGACGTCGGCGAGAAGGGCTGCAATCGCTCGACGCGCTGACCAGCTGGAGCGGCCTGCCTTAATGGGCTTCATTCATGGCCTCCATCGCCGCAATCTGAAAGGCGACCTTCTCGGTGGACTCACTGCTGCCGTCGTAGCACTCCCTCTCGCACTGGCCTTTGGCAATGCGGCACTGGGTCCAGGCGGAGCCATTTATGGGCTTTACGGGGCGATTGTTACCGGATTCTTAGCCGCTCTACTAGGCGGAACTCCCGCCCAAGTGAGTGGTCCGACAGGACCCATGAGTGTGACTGTGGCGGGGGTCGTCTCCAGCCTCGCTGCTGTTGGAGTCAATCAAGACCTCAACGCAGGCGAAATCTTGCCAATGGTGATGGCCGCTGTGGTCATTGGTGGCGTCTGCGAAGTACTGCTTGGTGTGCTGCGCCTCGGCCGCTTCATCACGCTCGTGCCCTACTCCGTGGTGTCGGGGTTCATGTCGGGCATCGGCTTCATCATTCTCGTTTTGCAGCTCGGGCCTTTTGTGGGAATAACCACCCGAGGTGGTGTCATGGATACGCTGCAAACACTGGCCAACAGCCCTGGCCTCAATCCCGCAGCTTTAGCGGTGGGTGTGATGACTTTGGCTGTGGTGTTCCTCTCGCCCTTGCGGTTGCGCCAGTGGATTCCCTCACCACTCCTGGCACTGGTGATTGTGACGCCACTGTCCTTGCTGCTCTTCAACGACAACCGTTTAAACACCCTGGGAATGGAACCACTGGCTCGGATCGGAAGCATCCCAGAGGGGGGACTTCAGCTGGTCATGCCCAACTTCAGTCAACACCTCCCTGAGCTGGTGAAGGCCGGTCTTGTCCTCGCACTACTTGGATCCATCGACTCCCTACTCACCTCTCTCGTCGCCGACAACATCACCCAAACCAGCCACGATTCCAACCGTGAGCTCATCGGACAAGGGATGGCCAACACCGCCGCGGGCTTCTTGTCTGGCCTGCCCGGAGCTGGCGCCACAATGCGCACCGTGATCAACATCAAGTCCGGCGGCAGCACACCGCTTTCCGGAATGAGCCACTCACTTGTTCTGCTGGTTGTTCTGCTGGGGGCAGGACCGCTTGCGGCACAAATTCCCACCGCACTTTTGGCCGGAATCCTGATCAAAGTTGGGCTCGACATCATCGACTGGGGCTTTCTGCTTCGTGCCCACCGTCTCTCCGGCAAAACAGCCGTATTGATGTACTCCGTTCTATTAATGACGGTGTTTTGGGACTTGATTTGGGGCGTGTTAGTCGGGATGTTCATCGCCAACTTGCTCACCGTTGATTCCATCACCCAAACTCAGTTGGAGGGGATGGACGCCGATAATTCGCCCGATGTTGCAGCAGGCCGTCACCATGATCTCAATGCCGAGGAAAAGGCCTTGGTTCATCGGTGTGGCAACGCTCTGATGCTGTTCCGGCTCCGCGGACCGCTGAGCTTTGGAGCCGCCAAGGGAATCAGTGCCCGAATGGGCCTCATTCAGAACTACAAGATTTTGATTCTGGACATCACTGAGGTCCCACGAATTGGAATCTCCGCTTCTCTCGCCATTGAACGGATGGTGCAAGAGGCACAAACATCCGGACGCACAATTTTGATAGCTGGAGCTAACTCAAAACTTCAAAAGCGCCTGCGCCAATTCGGTGTTCACGGAGAGCTTGTGGCCTCTCGGCAAGAAGCACTTCAGATAGCAGCCAAGGATGTGTCGGCTTAGCTCAAACAACAGACACGCCAAAGGAGTGCATCCGCACATCTTCCGGACAATCAAGGACACCTTGCAACGCCTCAACTTCGGCAAGCGCCAGAGTTTGCAAGCGTTCCACCAGCACCGTTCGCGAAAAACGCTCCTCCACCAAAACCCAATACAGCCCGAAATGACGCGCTTCGCTCTCTAAAAGTTCTCCATACAGCGATCGCAATTCAGCATCGGGACTGTGCTCGGCCAAGAGAGCCATCCGTTCATGGCTCCGCGCTTCGATCAAGCCAGCCACAAGGAATGAATCCAGCATCCGCAGGGGTTCCCCCTTGCGGATATGACGTGCCAAGTTTGCTGCATATCCAGGCGAAGGAAGGGGCTCGAGGTATCGGCCTCGTGATTTGATCAGGGCGAGAACCTGCTCAAAGTGCTCCAACTCCTCCCGCGCCAAGGGGCTCAGCACCTCCCCCAGACCTGGTTCACAGAGATAACGAAACATCATCTGTACTGCGGAGCCTGCTGCTTTCCGCTCGCAATGGGCATGGTCAATCAACACCTCCATTGGCCGCGCAATGGCTTGTTCAACCCAACTCCAACTGGTGGGTGCCGCGAGCCAACGAATCGAAGCGGTTGACTTCTCCGGGGTGGACTTCTGCGGGAACGAAACGGTCATCCGCCTTGTCTCAAGTGGTGGACGAGTCCACTCAGAGCCAACGAATAACTCTTGGGGCCGAATCCACTCACTACACCAACGGCACTATCAGCAAGGTATGAATGATGGCGAAAGGGCTCCCGAGAGTGGGTGTTACTGAGGTGTAACTCCACATAGGGAATGGCCACACCCTTTAGAGCATCACGAAGCCCAATCGATGAGTGGGTGTAGGCACCTGCATTAATCAAAATTCCCTGGCTCTCACCCATGGCTTGATGGATGCGCTCAATAAGAGCCCCTTCAAAGTTGCTCTGAAAGCACACCAGCTCAACACCATCCGCGTTGGCTTCTCGAGTGAGCTCCGTTTCAATCATGGCCAAGGTGTCGCGGCCATAAATTCCAGGCTCCCGCTGCCCAAGCAGGTTGAGGTTTGGACCATTAATGAGCAGAACGTTCATGGCCAAAAGGCCGTTTCAGCTGGGTTGATCGTATCGATAAGCCAAGGAATGACGCATCGGCTGGTAAATTCTCCAGGTGTGGTTCGGGTCGGTGCCCGAGTGGTTAATGGGGGTGGACTGTAAATCCACTGGCTCTGCCTACGTTGGTTCAAATCCAACCCGGCCCACCTTCCACACGCCCTTGTAGCTCAGCGGTAGAGCACTCCCTTGGTAAGGGAGAGGTCTCGAGTTCAAGTCTCGACAAGGGCTTACATCTCACCCCTTGGCACCAGGGGTGAGACAGACAACGGCACTCTGGGGACGCAAGGTTCCATCAACGAAACTGCCACAGATCACATCATTGGCTGTATCTGCGGTTGAACAACGCAGATCGGTTTGTCGGCTGCGATTGATCCACAGCCGCCACGTATCCGCGGATGCCGTCAGCCCATCCGATCCCACGGGATTCCAGGTGATCAACGGCTGGCCAAGCTTGATCCAACGATCGCGCAGTGCCTTTAAGCGCGAGACGTAGCTGCAAAGATCGGCGGTCCAGGGCTGTTCCCAAGGGAAAGCCTCGCGACAGGCAGGTTCCGGACCACTGGAACGGTCGTCATCCGGGCCACCGGCCAGCCCGACCTCGGTGCCGTAATAGATACAAGGCGCTCCTGGCTGGAGAAAGAGCAACAGCAACGACAACTTCAAAGCAGCCACATCACCCTTCAGCGTGTGCAACGCCCTGGGCACATCGTGACTGTCGAGCAGGTTCATTTGGGCACGATTCACTTCAGCTCGATACCAGCTCGCCGTGGTGGTCCAAATATCGATCAACTCCGTCGTTGTTAAAGGGTTCAAGGGGTACTCGGGATTGCGATAGCTCTGGCGCAGCTGATCCCCAGCCACCCAGCACAAACTGCTCCAGCCAAGGCGGTAATTCATGACGCCATCAAAATGCTCGCCTTGAAGCCAGCGGCGTGCATCTCCCCACACCTCTCCAACAATCCAGGCCTCTGGGTTGACCCTTCGCACCTCCTGTCGAAAAGACACCCAGAAGTCTTCGGGCACCTCGGCAGGCACATCGAGCCGCCAGCCATCAATGCCACGCTCCAGCCAGTAACGAGCCACAGCCAGCAAATGCTCACGCACACCGGCATCGGCGTGGTTGAATTTGGGCAGATCTGGCAAAGCCCACCAACAGTCGTATCCACAATCTTCACCCTGGGCTGGGTAAGGCCGAATGGGCCATTTCCGGACATGAAACCAATCTCGATAAGGGGATGACTCCCCGTTCTCAGCGAGATGGTGGAAGGCCCAAAAGCCGCGGCCGCAATGGTTAAAAACACCATCAAGCACCAGTCGCATGCCGCGTTGATGTAGTGCAGCAATCAGGGCATCCAAAGCCGCATTCCCCCCCAACAGGGGATCAACTTGGAAGTAGTCGTAAGCGTGATAACGATGATTCGCCGCCGAGGAAAAGATCGGGGTGAGATACAGGCAGTTAATGCCCATCGCCTGAAGGTGATCCAACCCATCGATCACCCCATAGAGATCACCCCCTTGAAACCCCTCCTCAGTGGGATCAGCCCCCCAGGGTTTGAACTGCAAATGCTGCTGGGCCTCCACCCTTGCGCTACGACGGAAACGATCCGGAAAGACTTGGTAAATCACCGCCTCAGTGACCCAAGCCGGCGGGTCGGAAAACAATGTGGGCAAGCCCATAACCTTTCCAGGTGGCGATCCCCTCGCTAGCAGGAAAGAAACAGCACTGCCATGGCGCATCAGCCTCTCCTGTTGGCCCTGGACCAGGGCACAAGCAGCTCCCGAGCTGTTGTCTTTAATCCGGCGGGTGATCTTGTCGCCAGCGCAAGTGCCCCACTTCCAATCCAATACCCCGCCGATGGTTGGGTCGAGCAGGATCCGCTGGAGATCTGGGCGAGCCAACGGCAAGCCCTCAGCGACCTTCAGAGCAAGCTGAGTGACAACCAGCGACAAGCGGTTGTGAGCTGTGGCATCACCAATCAACGGGAAACAACCGTGCTTTGGCGACGCAGCACCGGCGTTGCTTGCGGACCAGCGCTGGTCTGGCAAGACGGTCGGACCGCAGCCATCTGCGCAGATTGGAAACGCCAAGGTCTGGAACAGGACTGGCGCCGACGCACAGGGTTATTGCTCGATCCTTATTTCAGTGCCAGCAAGGTTCGCTGGATGTTGGAGCACTACGGAGAAGCCGCAGCGGCAGCCGCAGCCGATGACCTCTGCTTTGGCACAGTGGATTCGTGGCTCTTGTGGCAGCTCACCGCGGGGAAACAGCATGGGAGTGATCTGAGCAACGCCAGCCGCACACTGCTGCTCGACCTGGAACAACGTCAGTGGGTGGATGACTTCCGCATCCACAGCGGATTGCCAGCCAATGCGTTGCCGGATCTGCTGCCCTGCCGAGGAGACATCGCGCAAATTGCCGCAGGCCTGCCCTTTGAAGGGCTGCCGATCCAGGCCATGCTCGGGGATCAACAGGCCGCCACCCTCGGACAACTCTGCTTGCAACCCGGAGAAAGCAAATGCACGTACGGCACTGGAGCCTTCCTCGTCATCAACACCGGCAACCAAATCCGTCGGTCCGACGCCGGGCTGCTGAGCACCTTGGGGTGGACCGATGCAGACGGAGTCCCCACCTACTGCCTTGAAGGCAGCCTCTTCAATGCCGGCACCGTGATCCAGTGGCTGCGCGACGGTCTCCAAATCATTGAGCGCGCCGAACAGGTCAACGACCTCGCCAATCAAGTTGCCGATTCCGGCGGAGTGATGCTGGTGCCAGCCTTCACCGGATGGGGCACCCCCCACTGGAACCCCGAGGCACGGGGAATCCTGGTGGGGTTAACCCGAGACAGCAACCGCTGTCACATTGCACGGGCCGCCCTTGAGGGGATTGCCCTTTCTGTATCAACCCTGGTGGATCTCGCAGAACAAGCCCTCGGCTATGGGTTAGGGGAGCTGGCGGTGGATGGGGGTGCCGCCGCTTCAGATCCGCTACTGCAGGCCCAAGCGAACAGCACAGGGCTCACGGTGCGGCGACCCGCCAGCCTGGAAAGCACAGCACGAGGAGTGGCGTTATTTGCTGGTTTGCAAGCTGGAGTGATCAAGGATCTAAACGACCTTGCCGTACACCGACGTGATGGAGCCGAACTGTTCCAACCCAAACTGGATGCAGCTCAGCGCAAGGCTTGGCGAACACGATGGGATGACGCCGTGACCCGCAGCTTGAACTGGCATGGATGATCACAGCGTTGATTTAGTTGTCATTGGCGCAGGAGCCAGCGGCGCCAGCGTGGCCTATGAAGCGGTTCGCCGTGGGCTTTCTGTTGCCCTCTTAGAGGGGGGGGATATCGGCGGTGGCACAAGCAGCCGCAGCACAAAACTGCTGCATGGCGGCGTGCGGTATCTCGAACTTGCTTTTAAAACCTTTGACTTAGCGCAGCTGAATCTTGTGCGGGAGGCACTGCTGGAGCGTGGCCATTGGTTGGAACAGGCCCCGTTTTTAGCCCGTCGCCTCGAGTTAGCACTGCCCACCGAAACGCTATGTGGCCAGGCTTACTACCGCATTGGGCTCGGCCTTTATGACGCCCTTGCCGGGCGTCAAGGGATTGGCTCCAGTCGATTGCTATCGAGCCATCAATTGAACGAAGCCCTGCCGCAGCTGAAAAGCTGCCAAGGCGCTGTGGCCTACAAGGATGGGCAATTCGATGACGCGCGACTCAACCTGCTTCTGGCGTTGACGGCCCAGCAAGCGGGCGCACAGCTGCGCACCCGCTGCAAGGTGGTTGGACTTGAACGCAATGGCGACGGCCGTCTTGCTGCCGCCATCAGCGAATCCAGAGACGGGAAGCAAGAACGGTGGAAGGCCCGCGTCGTTGTCAACGCAACAGGGCTCAGCGCCGATGCCCTCCGTCAAATGGCAGACCCCGAAGCCCCGGCGCGGATGCTCACAAGTCGAGGCAGCCACATCGTGCTGAAGCAGAACCTCTGTCCGCAGGGTCTGGGACTCCTCGTTCCCTCCACAGCCGACGGTCGCGTTTTGTTCATGCTGCCCTTCTTTGGGCGCACTTTGGTGGGAACCACCGATGAAACCTGCGATCCAAGCTTGGCCTCATCCTGTACGGCTGAAGAAGAAAGCTATCTGTTGAATTACGTCCGGGAGTGGTTCCCAGGCTGTGCCGAGCCGGAGGTCACCAGCCGTTGGGCCGGTGGAAGACCTCTGCTCAAACCGCCTGGCGAGGGATTGAACAGCAGCAGAGTGGTTCGCGAGCACGAAGTCGAAACGCTGCCCTGTGGATTGGTGAGTGTGATGGGCGGCAAATGGACCACCTGTCGACCGATGGCGCTCGACACCCTGGCTGCTGTCGAGCGTCAGCTCGGGCAAGCCCTTCCACCCCCCAAAGCCATGGCGCTGCTTGGGAGTGGACCAACTCCAACAGCCACCAGAGACAAGCTGGAAGAGCAAAAAAAACAGCTCAAAGATCTTCTATTCAACACTCCCCAACGCGATGCCCAAATCGCCCATCTCCAGCGCAGCCATGGGCTTCAAGCGGTCCCGCTGATCGCAGCCGCCGCACCCGAGGAGCGAGCCCCCCTCAGCGACGTGATTCCTCTCTGTGAAGCGGAGATTGTCCATGCCATCAAGGTGGAACAGGCACGCAGCAGCACCGACGTTCTTGCCCGCCGGTGCCGCTTGGCCATGGTGGATTTTGCTGAAGCGCAACGGCTGGAACCACTCACTGAGAAGCATCTCGCTCAATCCGGCCTCGAGTCAGCCGCCACCTCCACCTCACCAATGAGCCACCAGTTGAATCCGTAAGGCGGCAAATTCACAAACCACTCCTCGTTGGCAATGGGGAATTCACACCCCCACATCACTTCCCGCGTGCGTTGTCCTTTCCACGCCGAGAGATCCAAGCTCAACGAAGCCCCCGCCGCCGTCACATTGGCCGCCACCAAAACAGACATCTCTTCTGTGGATCGCAAATAAACCAAGACACCTGGATGACTACTGGGAAGCAAGGTGAAGTCCCCATGCTGCAGAGCTGGCAGCAACCGACGTGAGGTGAGCATCCGGCGATGCCAATTCAGCAATGAACCTGGCAACTGCTTTTGAACCTCCACATTCACGACGCGGTAGTCGTAACCCGGAGCCGTAATGGGAGGCAGCACCAGCAATGGATCAGGAGCCATGGAAAAACCACCATTACGAGCTGGAGTCCAAGCCATCGGAGTTCGGTTGGGATCACGGTCCCTCAAGCCAGGCCAATCCCCCATACCCAACTCATCGCCGTAATACAAGCAAGGCATCCCGGGCAAGCTGTACAGCAAACCGTGCAAGAGGCGGTTGGAGCGGGGATCACCGTTGAGCAGCGGGGCGAGGCGACGGTTGATTCCCCAGTTCAGCCAATGGCCCTGCCCCTGGGGCAAACCAACCCTCACAGATTGAATGACCTCATCCTCAATGAGGTGTCCATCACCGAGCCAAAGCTCATCGTGGTTGCGTAACGGCAGCGCCCATCGGGGACCATCCACAGCCTGCTCCGCTTCCAGCAAACACTGCCCCAACTTTTGGGCCGTCCCACTGGCGATGGCGGCAAACAGATGGGCTGTGAGCACAAAATTGAAGGCTCCCTGAAGCTCATTATCAGCGAGATAAGGCGCCGCCTCCTCCACTGGTTGAATCGCCTCACCGAGCAACAACACATCGCGGCCATGGGCATCCACACGCTTCCGCAGGCGCTTTAGGAACGCATGGGTTTCCGGCAACCCTTCGCAACGGGTTCCTTCTTCCTCGAACAGAAACGGCACGGCATCGAGCCGAAAGCCGTCCACGCCCCTTTCCAGCCAGAAATCGACGACCTCCAACATCGCCTCTTGGACCCAGGGATTGGCGTAGTTGAGATCAGGCTGGTGACGAAGAAAGCGATGCAGGTAGTACTGCTCTGCAACCGGATCCCATTCCCAGTTCGATGATTCGAAGTGTCGAAACAGCACAGGAGCATCGCTGTACTGCTTGGGGTCATCACTCCAGACGTAAACACCGCGTTCAGAGCTCCCTTTTGGAGCCCATCGGGCCCGCTGGAACCAGGGGTGTAAGTCGCTGGTGTGATTCAAAACCAAGTCGAGAATCACCCGCATCCCCTGGCTATGGGCTGCTGTCAGAAAGCGATGAAACGAAGCGAGATCGCCAAGATCTGGATGAATCCCCTTGAAATCAGTGATGTCATATCCACCATCCCGCAGTGGAGATGGATACACAGGCGTAAGCCAAAGAGTTTTCACCCCAAGCCAACGCAGGTATGGCAAACGCGCTGCCAAACCTTTGAAATCACCGATGCCATCGCCGTTCCCGTCGGAGTAGCTACGAACGATTAGTTGATAAACAACCGTTCCTGACCACCATGGCCGCCCTGTGGTCATCCCCCGGATGCAGATGCACCACTGCTAGACCCATCTGACTAGAACGTCAGCCCCGTGCCCCTCTCCATCCAACAATTGACCAGGATGCAAGAGAGCGTTGGCTCGGGGATCACCCGACCATTGGCCTGGCGCAAAGAGCAGTTGGGACGGTTGATATCACTGGTCGAGCAGCATGAGCAGGACGTGCTGGAGGCCCTAAAAACAGATCTCGGAAAACCAGGAACCGAAGCTTTCTTTGAGATTGTCGCCCTGCGGCAGGAGTTGAAATTCACACGCCGCAATTTGCGGCGTTGGATGCGTGCCAAACAGGTGCATGTTCCAGTTGCCCTTAGCCCTGGGAAGGCCCAGGTGATGGCGGAACCCCTGGGGTGCGTCCTCGTGATTGGTCCTTGGAATTACCCATTCCAGCTCACACTTCGTCCACTAATCAGTGCCCTGGCAGCTGGCAACACAGCGGTGTTGAAGCCCTCCGAGCACTCTCCAGCTGTCGCCGGCTTAATCGCCAAGCTTGTCGCGGAACATTTCGAGCCAGACGTCGTCAGGGTCGAACAAGGCGATGGTGCCGTGGCAGCACAACTGGTGGCCATGCCCTTTGACCACATTTTTTTCACGGGGGGAGGGAACATCGGCCGCAAAGTCCTAGTCGGAGCGGCCGCGAACCTCACGCCCGTCACCCTTGAGTTGGGCGGGAAAAGCCCTGCCCTCGTGCTTCAAGGCGCCAATCTTGGGGTGAGTGCCCGTCGACTGATCTGGGGAAAAGGCATCAATGCAGGGCAAACCTGTATTGCCCCAGACCATCTTCTGGTGGAGTCAGATCTCTACTCAGATCTTGTGAATGCGCTGCGCAACGAACGTTTGGCGATGTACGGGGAGGAGCCACTGGCATCGGATCAGCTCGGAAAAATCATCAATGAACAGCAGTTCAATCGACTGGAAAAATTGCTGGAAACAGCAAGGGCGAACGGTCGAATCTTGATTGGCGGCGAAATCAGCAGGGAGCAACGCCGCATCGCCCCAACTGTGATTGAAGTGAACGATCGCCAGGACCCACTGATGAGCGAAGAACTCTTCGGGCCGCTGTTGCCCATGCTGCGCATGGGCAACCTCAGCGACGCTCTTCAGGCAATCCGAAGACAAGGCAAACCACTAGCCCTCTACCTTTTTGGAGGAAGCGAGGCTCAGCAACACGAGGTGTTGAACACCACCAGTTCAGGCGGGGTGTGCTTGAACGATGTGGTCATGCAAGCAGGGATTCCAGAGCTCCCGTTCGGAGGCGTCGGCGCCAGTGGCATGGGCAGTTATCACGGTCACAACGGTTTTAAAACCTTCAGCCACTACAAAGCCGTGCTGAAACGGGGGTTCCGATTTGATTTCAAACTTCGGTACCCGCCTTACAGCGTGGATCTCAACGTGCTTAGACGAATCGCGGGATGAGCTGAACAGAAAGAGACATCCCTTCTGCAGCAGTCGCTCTGGAGGGCTGGCGCTTTGCTTCAGGCACCGTATGGTTCGGGAAATGAAAGGAGTCGAATGCGCCGCTCTGGTTTCGCCGTCCTTGCCCTGATGGCCCTGGTCCTTCCCCTATCGGCAACCGCCGCCACCGTTACGGTGCGATCCGGTGAAACGCTCACGGGTATTGCTTACCGCTCGGGCGTGAGTGTGGGCACCTTGATGCGGCTCAACAACATGAGCAATGGCAACTACTTGGAGGCGGGAAGCCAGCTTCAAGTTCCAGGGCCACGTGTGAGTGCTGGCAAGGGAAGACATCGAGTTAAAAAGGGAGAAACCCTCAGCCGGATTGCAAGCCAATACAAGGTGAGCAGCCGAGACCTGATGGCCGTCAATGGCCTCCGCAACGCAAACCACGTGGAAGTCGGTCAAAACCTGAAATTGCCTAGTGATGCCGCTCTCCCAAAGCCCGGCTTCAAGCCTGTGGCCGTAACCCCTATCCCTGGAGCCTCTCAACACACTGTGGCCAAGAGACAAACCCTTACCCAAATCGCCAAGGCCTACAACTTGCCGATTTCCACTCTGATCAGCATCAACGACCTCAGCAATCCGAACAAAGTGGAGGTTGGAACAAGGTTGTATCTCAAGCAACCCACCACGGTCTTGGCGACCCAAAGCGTCCCCGCCAAAGCGTCGCCAAGCCAGCGCAAACCGGCCGCCAGCAAGCCCGTCAAAACCACAGCAACCTCCACAAAAACTGCCAAAAAGGTGGAGCCTGCCGCGACAACAGCCAAAACGGAAGTGGCGAAGTCAGCGGATTGGAGAACCTATGGACCACTTCAGGTGGACTGGGCCAATTGGCAACCGATGGGGGGCAGTCAGGTGGTTCCAACACTGAATTCCCAAGGCCAAGGGTTGTATCTGGCGGTGAATTGCTCCGCCAAAAAAATCAATGCCACGGGAGCCGATGGCAGCTGGAAACTATGGGCCGCCCCCCAAAGCCGCTTTGAGAAAGCGCTGGTTAAGGATCGCTGTCAGGCCATGGCATAGACATCTCTATGCCGCGTAATCCAGGGGCCATGGAGTCTTAAGAAAACTGCGAGCGCTATCCCGGAGGTAAAGCCGTTGGGCACCATCGTTGCTCTCACGGATCAATTCCTCCTGCACGAGACGCCGTGCCAGCCAAGTCCAACGGTCTCCACGACCAGGCTCATGCAAGGCAAGGTGCTCACCTAAGCGTCGAAGGTCCATCCCCTCCTGCTCAGCGAGGTGCGTTAGCAGTGTTTGCACCTGCATGGACCAATCACGGTGGTTCGGAGTGGTTTTACAGCGGTCGCAATGCCCACAGGGGCTTACAAGTTCCCCAACAGCCAGCAGCAACGCCTGCTCACGACACATTTCGCCTTCAGCAACAGCCTCCATCCGCCGCAGCTGCTGCTGAGCAAGATCAAGCCGTCGTTTCTCCTCTAACGAGGTACTGGAACGCCCAGAAGCCTGCATCGCCCAGCTCAACGTTGTGCGATCCCCTGGAGAGAACAACACAAGGCAACTGGCGGGTTGTCCGTCACGTCCTGCCCGACCCGATTCCTGCAGATATCCCTCAGGAGTCGCAGGAAGATCCAGATGGAGCACCAGACCCACGTCTCCACGGTCCACCCCCATACCAAAGGCCACAGTTGCCACAAGCACTGGACGATCCTGCTCCAAGAACCGTGTCAAGGCCGTCCGCCGGGTTTCTGGGTTCAATCCAGCGTGGTACAGCGTGGCATCCACCTTGTGCTCTCTCAGCCGCTCTGCCCAGAGCGCGACAGAACGACGGGTCCGGGCATAGATCAGAGCAGCCCCTCGCGATTGCTCCAGGGCCTTGAGCACCTGTGGCATCGGGTCCCGGGGGCGACGCTGCATCGTGTAATTCAGATTGACCCGCCGCGCCGAACTCACTTGCACCAAGGGACTGCGGAGATCGAGCAAGCGAAGAATGTCGGCCCGCACCCGGGGAGCCGCCGTCGCACTCAACGCCAGCATCGGGACGCCAGGGCAGAGGCGGCGAATCATGCCTAGACGTCTGTAATCAGGACGAAAGTCGTGGCCCCAGGCACTGATGCAGTGGGCCTCATCCACGGCCAACGCCACGAGACGCCCCTCAGAGGCATGGTTTGCCAACATCTGGCGCGTGGCCTCTCCCTGCAACCGCTCCGGTGCGATGTAGAGCAGGCGCAGGGATTCATCACGCAAACGCGCCATGGCCTGCTGCCTTCGACCCGGATCGAGTCCGGCATGCAAACAGGCAGCGGTTATCCCACGTTTTTGGAGGGCCAACACCTGGTCCTCCATGAGGGCCACGAGCGGAGAAATCACAACTACTAAGCCATCACGCACCAACGCTGGAAGCTGATAGCAAAGTGACTTCCCTCCTCCCGTTGGCAAGACCGCCAACGCATCACGACCTTCTAAGACGGCTTCAACAACAGCTCGCTGACCAGCTCGAAAGCGATCCCACCCAAAATGAGTTTGTAAAGCGCTTTCAAGGGAATCCAGGACACACCAGATCTAGTGCTTCCAGAATAACGAGCACAAGATCTGGTGTTAAGGCAAGGGTGGTGGATCCAGTTGATCGGGGGATTCCTCGACCAATTGCAGCCGTACACGCTTTCCACCTGCCAATTCCCCCAACGACACGCGCATCGTGGCTCCACTCAAAGACTGCAAGGCATTCAGAACATCACGCAAATATGGAGTACTGCTGCCACTTTCCACCCAAAGGCGCTCTTGCAAACCACCAAGACGTCTCCAAGAGGTGTGCAACTTGAGCACAGCAGACTCCAGGGCCTGAGCCTGACCGACCGCATCCGCCAGAAGGCCAAGTGCGTCAAGACGTTGCGCCTCTTGCATCGCTTTTTCTAAATCCAATTCCCCCTGCTGAAAAGCCCGAACAGCAGCACCGGATTCATTCGCTTTTGTGATCCAACGGGCCGTACTGGTGACGTCCTTAATGCGATCGAGCTCGGGTTCATCCCGAAGGACCTTGCGAAAATCCTCCTGTTGCGGTTCCGGCAACTTGGCGAGCTCTCTAACAAGAGGCGCCACAGCTCTGGGCGGAAGAAGATTCTCCTGGGTGCGCTGACGAATCACCTCTGGCAGCAGCGGACTTGTCGCCGCTGTGAATTCATCGGTTAAACGACGCACTTGCTTCCGCGTGATCTCTTGCCCTTCATTGGCTGCCTCCGAAATCATTAGCTGCACTTCTGGAACCGCCTGCGCCGTTTCGATGAAGGCACGTTTCGAAAACTGATTAACGCTGCTTTCCTCGAGGGCGCCCTCCGTGAGCATCGCGTCCGCTGATTCAGCCAACTGAATCAAGCCATAGGCCCGCGTTTTGCTGATTTCATTCTCGCGCAGCCATTGAAGGAAGCCTGCTCCACGCCCCTCTCCACCTCTTTTTTCCCGGTCACGAACCGCTCCAAGAATGCGGCCGCGCCAAATTTCTGTTTGCAGATCGAAGCGATCGCAGATAGCCCAGGCCTGCTCTAGGCGAGCCAGGAATTCCATAGTGCTGATGTCATCGCTCTCTGGATCCGGAAGATCCAGCTGCAATGAGGGTTGATCAGGCACAACAGATCTGGTCAAGTGCAACGCCGAGGAAGAACCGACGACATTCTGTGACGTAGCGGTCTCTTGCCGCATCCAGCGAGATACTCTCAAAATTGCATCTCTCCTGTGCCCAGCCATGGCGATCTCCCGCGGAGCCAAGGTGCGCATCAAGCGTCCCGAGTCCTACTGGTTCAACGAAGTTGGCACTGTTGCCACAATTGACACGTCTGGAATCCGTTATCCGGTCGTCGTGCGTTTTGAGAAGGTCAACTACAGCGGCATGCAAGGCGTTGATGGCGGCATCAACACCAACAACTTCGCCGAGACAGAACTCGAGCCCGCTTAAGGCCATTGCCTGAGCTTCCTGAAGTTGAGACGGTTCGCCGAGGTTTAGCGGACCGTCTCAATTCCTTCGAAATCAAAGAGATTGAAGTCTGCCGTGCGAGGGCAATCGCGAGCCCCGGTGGTGTCGATCAATTTGTGGCGGGCCTAACGGGTGCCACGGTCGGAGCCTGGTCTCGCAGAGGCAAATACCTCATGGCACAACTCGAACCCAATCGAGGCAACTGGGGCGTGCATTTGCGCATGACAGGCCAATTCCAATGGCATGCCAAACCAGCACCGCCTTGCAATCACACACGCGTGCGTTTTTGGAATCAGAGCAACGAAGAGCTGCGATTTGTCGACGTACGCAGCTTCGGAGAAATGTGGTGGGTGCCTGAAGGCGAGGATCTCGACACCGTGATGACGGGCCTTAAACGGCTAGGGCCCGAGCCATTCAGCGACGCATTCACTGGCGCCTACCTAAAGCAACGGCTCAAGGATTCGACACGACCCATCAAAACCGCCCTATTGGATCAATCTCTCGTTGCCGGAGTGGGAAACATCTATGCCGATGAGAGCTTGTTTGCTGCAGGGATTCCACCGCTCACAGCATCGGGGAAGCTCTCGATCGAGCAGCTCGTTCGCCTTCGGGATCAACTGATCAACGTGCTGAACATCAGCATTGGGGTTGGAGGAACAACCTTCAGCGACTTTCGAGATTTGGAAGGCGTCAATGGAAACTACGGCGGTCAGTCCTGGGTGTATCGACGCAGCGGACAACCCTGCCGACGCTGCGGAACGCCCATCTGCCGTGAAAAGTTATCGGGCCGAAGCACCCACTGGTGCCCAAACTGTCAGCGATAGTTCGCCAAAGGCAACGAACCAAGAGACTCTCTCGAGGGCGATCGAATCACACCAAATTCAGTCACCAGCCCTGTAATTAAGTGGGCTGGAGTGATGTCAAAAGCAGGATTCCAAGCACGCACTCCTGCTGCACAAACAGGCTCACCCCTGAAATGGGTAATTTCGTCCTCCGGACGCTCCTCAATGGTGATGGCATCACCATCAATGGTGGTGATGTCGATACTGCTGCTGGGGGCGCAGACATAAAAAGGAACCCCATGAGCTCGCGCGGCGAGGGCCAAGTTGTAGGTCCCAATTTTGTTGGCCACATCTCCATTCCTAGCCACACGATCACAACCAACCAAAACAACATCCACCTCACCACGACGCATCAACAAGCCACTGGCACCATCAACAATCACCGTCGATGGGACACCACAGCAGCCGAGCTCCCAGGCGGACAGTGCCGCCCCTTGCAGACGCGGGCGAGTTTCGTCCAGCCAAGCATGTTTCAAAATCCCCTGCTGATGGGCCGCAACGATCACACCAAGGGCCGTGCCCACTCCGGCCGTGGCAATGGCACCGGTATGACAGTGGTGAAGAACACGGCAATCCTTAGGCAGTAATCCAACGCCATGGTTCACCAATGCCTGAGTCAGAACGCGATCGTCCGATTCAATGGCAGCGGCGAGACGTTCAAGTTGACCAACATCGATCGGAGCGTTGGCCGCGTCGCTTGACTGCATCCGATTGAGAGCCCAACTCAAATTGACGGCAGTCGGCCGAGACGCCCGTAACCCTTCAATCGCTTGATCAAGATCATCTCCAGCACGTGCCGCAAGGACGACACCCCACGCAGACGCAACACCAATCGCAGGGGCACCACGAACAGCCATGGAACGTATTGCATCACTTACTTGATGCCAGCGAGTGAGCTTTCGGTAAACAACCGTATGGGGCAAACAACGCTGATCAAGTAAATCAAGATGATCACCAGACCAGCGCAGACTCGGGGGGAGCGTCAAAACAGACGTTTAGCTTCTACTTGTATAGAAGACAACACCCCTACAAAAGCGTGAACACCATCCCGGAGCTCCGCGAACAACTGACCAAAACCATCGCAGACCTGCATAAACGGAGATGGTGCGAGGGCACAGGGGGAAATTTCAGTGTTGTGGTGCAGAAAAAACCGATACTGCTGCTTATGGCCCCCAGTGGTGTTAACAAAGGCCAGATCACTCCGACGCAGCTAGTGATCGTCGATGAACAACAAAACGTTATTGACGGAGAAGGACGAGCCAGTGCAGAAACAACGCTACACATAGAGATCATTAAAAAATTAAAATGCAGTGCAGTGCTCCATACACACTCCATTTATGCAACGGTACTTTCAAAATATTTTGAAAAACAGGCCGCAATCCGATTAGAAGGCTGGGAAATGCTCAAGGGCATAAAAGGAATAAGCACCCATGAAACAAGTATCGATATTCCGATTGTTGCCAACAACCAAGACATGAAAGAACTCAGCCGGGTTGTTTACACCTATCTTAATGGCAACATCCCTGGAATCCTTGTGGCAGGCCATGGCTTATATGCATGGGGGGATTCGTTAGCAGAAGCCCAACGGCATGTGCAGATCCTTGAATTCTTGTTCTCAGCCGTATGGCACAAACAACTTTTGCCACCAGTTCGATGATTAGTCATATCTTATTAGACATCGAAGGGACCACCTGCCCCGTCTCATTTGTAACGGACATACTCTTCCCTTATGCAAAATCAGAACTCCCTAATTTTCTAGAGCGTCACCAAGACAACCAATCAATAAGCCAACTGGTCAATGATGCAGAGGCCGAGTGGAACGACGACAAAGACAAAGCAAGTATCAGCCTGCGAAACGAACTAGAAGAATCAAGACAACCAAAATACTTGAAAGTTGGAGCCTATCTACAGCTTTTAATCTCATCTGACAAAAAATCAACAGCCCTTAAAGATGTACAAGGGAAAATATGGCGTGAGGGATATACAACAGGTAATATCTCTTCCGAGCTTTTTGAAGATGCCCATGAAAACCTGAAGAAGTGGCACTCAAAAGGATACAAACTTGCCGTGTATTCATCAGGAAGCGTTGAGGCACAGCGTTTACTTTATAAATACACAAGCAAAGGGGACATCAAAAATCTATTTAGCCATTGGTTTGACACCCACATTGGCAACAAGAAAAATCAAAAAAGCTATACAAGCATCGCATCAGCGATGGCATGCAAACCCAGAAATATTCTTTTCGTAAGCGACAATCGAGAAGAATGTGATGCTGCTAAGGATGCGGGCTGCCTAACCCTCTACAGCTTGCGAGAAGGGAATCCACAAACAG
>QCVD01000031.1 GCA_003208835.1 Synechococcus sp. AG-683-C23
TTCATCCATCAAAATTACTTCCGGTTGAATGGCAATTGTGCGGGCGATGCAGAGGCGTTGTTGTTGACCACCGGAAAGGGAATAACCACTGTCTTTTAATTTGTCTTTGCATTCATCCCACACGGCTGCCTGTCGAAGGGAACGCTCCACTAATTCATCCATGTTGCCTGTATACCCATTAATCCGGGCTCCAAAAGCAATGTTTTCATAAATACTTTTTGGAAATGGATTGGGCTGTTGAAACACCATTCCAATGCGTCGTCTTACTTCAACGGGGTCGACAGTCGCTGCATATAAATCAACTTCATCAAACAGGATACGACCTTTCAATGTGCAGCCTTCGATCAAATCATTCATACGATTGATGGATCTCAAAAGTGTCGATTTGCCGCATCCAGAAGGCCCGATAAAAGCTGTTACTTTTCCTCTTGGTATTTCGCAATATACATTTCTAACGGCAGCAGAATTACCATAACTTATAGTTATATTCTGCATTGAAATAGCATTCTCTTGGGAGATATTCGGCTGATTTTCTGTGGATTCGCTGGTCATGGCGCCCTGTTGTGCTGAAGAAGAAGTGGAAGGAGTCGGCGAGATCCTTAGATGACTGCTGACGATGGAATCACCTTGAGGCGAATCGTCCCAACCAGCGTGCAAATAAGTTGAGGGACAAAATCAATACTACAAGGATAAAAGATGCCGCCCAAGCTAATTCATTTTGAACCTCAAGAGGCATGATGGAGAAATTATAAATTAAGACTGATAAAGTGGCAATCGATGAAAACAATCCGTCGACTGAAAAAAGGTTTGCCCAGTATGAAGAAAATAATGCTGTGAAGATTAGGGGTGCTGTTTCTCCCGCAGCCCTTGCAATGGCGAGCACTACCCCTGTGGCGATTGGTGTAAATGCCGCGGGTAGTGTGATTTGTGTGATCGTGCTGAATCGAGATGCCCCAACACCCAATGCTCCACGTCGAAGATCATCGGGTACAAGCTTTAATCCTTCATCCGTCGTTTTAATGACTGTTGGAATCATTAAAATCGAAAGTGCTAAGCCTCCAGCAACAGCGCTGTAGGAGTTTCCAAATAAAATTCTGGTCGTCACTAATGTTCCATAAATGAATACACCAGCAATGATCGAAGGAACTCCTGAAAGAACATTGGTCCCAAAACGCACAAATCGTGCGAACCAGCCTGACCTTGAATATTCCGCTAAATAAATCCCTCCACCAACGCCTACCGGAATTGCAAATAAAGCTGCAATTAATGTAACGACTAATGTTCCAGCGATTGCATTTCCGATCCCTCCTCCGTTCAGTCCTGGGGGTGGTGGTAATTGTGTAAACAGACTGATGCTGATCTTTGAAGCACCCTTAACCAATACGTAGCCCAGGACAAGAATCAATGGCAGAACGGCGACTAATGAAAATAGTGCAGCGAGGCCTGTCATTAATCTGTTTCCAATATTTCTAACAATTGTTGGTTTGTAATTGAGGTCGATTGGCGTTGAAGCAAATCTGGGTGAGTTATTATTTTCCATGTCAGTATTTGAGGCTTAGTTGCTTAACAATCCACTGCGCCAAAATATTGACTGCTAGGGTCATCAGGATGAGAATAAAAGCCGCATACATCAGTGATGAAACCTGCGACCCATCAGCCTCGCCGAATTGGTTGGCTAGCATCGCAGAGATTGTATTGCCGGGTGCTAATAAGGAGAAGCTAAAGTTATTTGAGTTTCCAATAATCATCGTTACCGCCATTGTTTCGCCCATCGCGCGACCTAGGGCAAGCATCACCCCTCCGACGATTCCAGATATCGCTGCGGGTAGCGTTACGTTCATAATCGCGCCCCAGCGTGTAGTGCCTACGCCATACGCTGCCTGAATTAATTTGTCTGGTACTTGCTTGAGTGAATCACGGGTAATTGCTGTGATGATTGGGAGAATCATTACTACTAAAATCAACACAGCTGGTAATGTTCCCGGCCCCATAGGTGGAGATCCAAAGAGTGGAAACCATCCAAAATAATTGTATAAAATCTCCAAGCCAGGCCGAATGAATGGCTCCATCACAAAGATGGCCCATAAACCAAGAACAACTGATGGGATTGCCGCCAGTAACTCAACCATTAGGCCAATAAGGTTTCTTATTTTCTGTGGAATGATATTTTCGGTTATGAGAATTGCAGTACCAACGCCCAGTGGAACTGCGATTAATAATGATAGAAGTGAAGTCACCAATGTTCCGTAGATAGCGGCCCCAGCTCCGTACTCATCATCGACTGGGTTCCAATTGGACGTGATTAAAAACTGCCAGCCATATCGAACCATGGCTGGCAGGCCCCCCCGAAATACCACAACCAAAATGGCGAGCAGGATCAGGGCCACGATCGACGCAAGGCTGATCGCCAGGTTTTTGAAACCAACGTCCACCAGCTTTTCGGATACCGGTCGTTTTCGGAGTCGGTACCGATCGTCCAACTTGCTGGACATTCTCCGGGAGATCACACCGCTACAAAGTATGGGGGAGATCGGTCCTTGGTTTCCTCTCTTACCGAATACGCATCCATGCCCGTGAGGTGGAGGTTTATTCGGGACCGGCCGTTAGCCTGAGGTCCCACAGTTTGCGGGTATGGGTCGGATCGTCGGAATCGATCTAGGGACCACCAATTCGGTTGTCGCCGTTTTGGAAGCTGGACGTCCCCAAGTGATTGCCAATGCCGAAGGCGGCCGCACGACTCCATCCGTTGTCGGATACACCAAGGATCAAGAGCTTCTTGTTGGTCAACTTGCCAGGCGGCAGCTTGTTTTAAGCCCTCGCAATACCTTCTCGAATCTCAAACGGTTCGTCGGTAGGGATTGGGATGAGTTGGACGACAGCAGTCTTTCCGTGCCCTACAGCGTTCGGGCTAATGAACGGGGGCAAGTCCGTGTCCCTTGCCCCGTTACTGAGCGGGAATATGCCCCCGAGGAGTTGGTCGCCAGCATCATTCGAAAGCTTGTGGACGATGCCTCCACTTATTTGGGCGAAACCGTCGAAGCCGCTGTCGTCACGGTCCCGGCTTATTTCAATGATGCCCAACGGCAAGCAACGCGCGATGCCGGTCGGTTGGCTGGTATTTCAGTTGAGCGCATTTTGAATGAACCAACAGCGGCAGCACTGGCCTATGGATTTGATCGCAGTGCTGTCCGCCGCGTTCTCGTTTTCGATCTCGGTGGTGGCACCTTCGATGTGTCGTTGCTTCGCATTGCCAATGGTGTTTTTGATGTGAAATCGACGAACGGTGATACCCAGCTCGGTGGCAACGACTTTGATCAGCGCATCGTTGATTGGTTAGCTGCTTCCTTTGAAAAGGAGCATTCCATTGATCTGCGACGCGATCGCCAGGCGCTGCAACGGCTCACTGAGGCTGCAGAAAAGGCAAAGCAAGAACTGTCTGGTGTCTTAACGACACCCATTTCCTTGCCTTTTATCGCAACGGGGAATGAGGGTCCTCTTCATATCGAAGTCAACCTTGACCGACCCACATTTGAAGGCCTCTGCCCGGACCTTCTCGACCGTTTGCTCAATCCTGTGCAGGTTGCTTTGCGTGATTCCGGCTGGGCACCAGATGACATTGACGATGTGGTGTTAGTGGGGGGCGGCACCAGGATGCCGATGGTTCAGCAACTGGTTCGTACCCTCGTTCCAATTGACCCATGCCAGTCGGTCAACCCAGATGAGGTTGTGGCCATTGGTGCCGCAGTCCAGGCCGGGATCCTGACTGGGGAACTCCGAGATCTGTTGTTGAACGACGTCACGCCGCTGTCCCTCGGCCTGGAAACGGTGGGCGGCTTGATGAGGGTTTTGATTCCACGCAATACCCCCATCCCAGTGCGTCAATCCGATGTGTTCAGTACATCCGAAGCGAATCAATCCTCGGTTGAAATTCATATCTGGCAAGGAGAGCGCCAGATGGCATCGGATAACAAGTCCTTAGGACGCTTTCGCCTCTCTGGCATTCCTCCTGCACCCCGCGGAGTTCCTCAGGTGCAAGTGGCATTTGACATTGATGCCAATGGATTGCTGCAGGTCAGTGCCACGGATCGAACGACTGGTCGTAAACAATCGGTGTCGATTCAAGGCGGTTCGAATCTCAATGAAGATGAGGTGACGGCTCTCCTTGCTGAAGCTGAGGCCAGAGCTGATGAAGATCGCCGCAAACGGAATCAAATTGAGCGGCGCAATCGAGCTCAAACCCTTCTTTCACAAGCAGAGCGCCGGTTGCGCGATGCGGCGCTTGAACTTGGTCCGTACGGCGCAGAACGTCAGCAACGATCTGTGGAAATGGCCATCCGTGATGTTCAGGACTGTCTGGCTGCAGACGACCTGCAGGAGATTGACCTCAGCGTGAGCGGTTTGGAGGAAGCTTTGTTTGGGTTGAACCGACGCCTCTCGGCTGAGCGTCAATCCGATGCCAGTCCTCTTCAGGGCATTCGCAGCACCCTCGGTTCCCTGAAGAATGAATTGTTCTCAGATGATTGGGATGAGGACCCTTGGGGAGCCCCCAGTCGTCCCCCCGATCGCAGCCGTGGGTTGAACCGGCGTGATGCATCCGCTTGGGACGATGACATCTACCGCTAATCCTGATTATTGGTCCCTGCTTGGGATCCGCCCCGATAGCGATGCTGCGCAACTCAAACGAGCATTCCGTCGAGAAGCGCGTCGTTGGCACCCGGATCTGAATGGAAATGATCCCGTTGCCGAAGAGCGATTCAAACTCGTCAATGAGGCGTATGCGGTTCTCAATGATCCAAGACGTCGGGATGCTTGGCAGCGGGGAGGGGGTGCAGTAGCGGCCGATGACGACCCCTTTTCAACGGGGTTTCCTGATTTTGAGGATTACCTCGATGTGATTTTCGGGAGGCGAGAACGTCACGACGACCCTGATCCTGAGGTCATGCCTTGGCAGGCAACCGATGGGCACGAGTCATCGGAACGACCCGTGGCAGCACCCGCACCACCCCCGCCTGTACTGGCCGTCGAAGATCTTGAATCTGTTGTGGAGCTCACCCCAGACCAGGCGCTTTTGGGAACCCAGGTGGAACTCACCCTTGGCGATGGAACTCTGATTCAGCTCGATACCCCACCGTTTGCCGGTGATGGTTGGCGTTTGCGGCTTGAGGGTGTTGCTCCAGGTGGACGAGATCATTTCTTGCACCTGCGCGTCATCACTGACGAGGGACTGCGTGTTGATGGTCTGCGGGTGCACTTCAAATTGGAGCTCTTTCCCCCTGATGCGGCCCTCGGCTGTGCCGTGGATGTGCCAACCCTTGATGGTCCTGTCACCTTGCAGGTTCCTCCTGGCTCTTCCAGCGGTCGTCTCCTACGTCTGCGGGGCCGGGGACTCTCCATCGACGATCAACTGGGCGATCAACTCGTTGAAGTGGTGGTTGTGATCCCTTCCGACTTGGGTGAAGACGAACGGGCTCTATATCGACGTTTGCAGGAACTAGCGCTCGAATCTGAGCTCCAGTGAGGTAATTCCTACCTCTGCAGCTGCATCGTTCCTTGGGTCGGTGAGAGACTCCGCTCCAGATTGGATTGATGGTTCGGGGATGCGCGTTCACGTGCTTTTGTTTGACGCTGGCACGGACAGCGAGGGCATTCATTCGCTAGAGATCGCTGGACGCACGGTGGTGCTGCTGTTTGAAAACCCGGAAGACGCTGAGCGTTATGCAGGGTTGCTTGAAGCCCAGGATTTTCCGGTTCCAACCGTTGAGGGCTTGGATCTTGAGGATGTGGAATTGTTCTGTCGAGATGCCGGGTACGAGGCACGCCTGATTGAAGCTGGTTTCGTGCCTGGCAACGATGAAGAGCGTTTGTTCATGGCCCCCCCTGAATCCAACCGCGATGTGAGTCAGTGGAAGGACGAGGAACACGCGGCTGCTGAACCGGCGTCTGATTCCGATTCATCACGCGACGCTGAATCCAATCCTGACTTGGATGCGCTGAGAAAACGTCTCGAAGGACTTCTTTAACGCGATGGCTGCTTTTGATCCCACGCTTCAGCCCTCTGATGACCGAGGTCATCTACTCACGGAGCAAAGCAATCTGCGCAGTCGCCAATTGGATGAATTGACGACAGCGGATCTTGTGAACTTGTTTGTGGAGGAAGATCGCCGTCCCCAGGAGGCGGTTGCGGGTGCGTCCGCTGCATTGACCGCCGCTGTGGATGCCATTTCTGAGCGTCTTCTAGGCGGTGGTCGGTTGTTTTATCTGGGCGCCGGGACCTCTGGGCGGCTTGGTGTTCTGGATGCCGCTGAATGCCCTCCAACTTTTTGTAGTGATCCCGAGCTTGTGCAAGGGGTCTTGGCTGGAGGCGCCCCAGCCCTGTTGCGAAGTTCAGAAGGTCTTGAGGATCTGGAACAGGCCGGTCGTGATGACTTGGATCGGCATGGATTCCAGCAGGGGGATTGCTTGGTGGGCATTGCGGCTGGAGGCACGACGCCCTATGTGCGTGGTGGTTTGTCCTACGCCCGATCCATCGGTGCACTTGCGATTGCGATGGCCTGTGTTCCCAAAGATCAAGCCCCTTTGCCCTGCGATATTGATATCCGTCTGTTAACCGGACCGGAATTGTTAACGGGGTCCACCCGACTCAAAGCAGGTACCGCCACGAAGATGGCCCTGAATCTCTTGTCGACCAGCGTGATGGTCCGTCTCGGCAAGGTCTATGGAAATCGCATGGTGGATGTGGCAGCCAGCAACAGCAAGCTGGTGGACCGTTCCCTTCGCATCCTGCGAGATCTCATCGGCGTTGATCGTGAGGAAGGTTTGGCCCTTTTGGGCCTGTCTGATGGTTCCGTCAAACTTGCACTTCTCATGAAGGCCGCAGACCTTTCGAAGGACCAGGCCAAAAGTGTTTTGAACCAGCATGATCAACAGTTGCGTCCGGCGCTGGAGACCTGCGGCGTAACGCTTGCTCAGCTTTGATTCAAGGTCCCCCAATAGGGGGCTGTGAAGAGTTCAAGCTTCCGCCGAGTCTCAAGGGGAACCACAACTTTTGGAGTAACAAGTGCATTCGCTAATGCCCTATGGGCAGGTGATGCTGGTCGTTCAAGGCCGATCCGTTGCATCAGCGTTCGAAGGATGGGTTCGGTGGCCATGGCATTGGCCCTCAGATTCCCCATCACCATCTCCACGGTGACGGCATCGTGGTCCTGATGCCAACAATCAAAGTCGGTCACCATGTTGAGGGAGGCGTAGGCCAGTTCAGCTTCTCGAGCCAATCGTGCTTCGGTGTGATTTGTCATACCGATCACTGAACATCCCCAACTCCGGAACAGCTCGCTCTCTGCACGGGTGGAAAACGCTGGACCTTCCATGCACAAATAGGTGCCACCCCGATGTAAGGCTTGCCCATTTGGTAGAGACGACTCGGCCGCCTCCGATACCAGCTGGCTGAGGCGGGAACAAAAGGGATCGGCCAAGCTCACATGGGCCACACATCCTTCTCCGAAAAACGTCTGAGGCCGTTGTTGTGTTCGGTCGATGAATTGATTGGGCACCACCATGTCTCTCGGCCGTATCGAGGCTTGGAGGGAGCCAACCGCGGAAACGGAAATCAACCAGCGCACACCAAGCGAACGCATCGCCCAAAGATTGGCCCTGTAGGGCACTTCGCGGGGCAAAAATTGATGATGGCGTCCATGGCGAGCCAGAAAAACGGTTTCGACGCCCTCTAAACGACCAACGCGCAATCGATCAGATGGAAGGCCATAAGGCGTTTCTACCTCGAGCTCCCGTTCATCCTCAAGACCAGCGATCGCATACAGACCACTACCGCCAATGACCCCAACGCGTGCCTTGGATAGATCTGGATTTTGGTGTTCCATCGCAATCCTTTCGCCGCCGACATCTTGCCTTGTTTCTAAGGTGTCTCTTTGCCCGCGCCACCATGACCAAGGCCCTGATGGACACCGAAGCAGGCCAGATTGAGCTCGAGCTGTTCGAGGCTGATGCGCCAAAAACAGTCGCTAACTTCGTCAAATTGGCAAAAGACGGGTTCTACGACGGCCTCGCTTTTCACCGTGTGATTCCTGGATTCATGGCACAAGGTGGCTGCCCTAACAGTCGTGAAGGATCGAAGGGAATGGCTGGCACCGGCGGCCCTGGCTATCAGATCGACTGTGAGATCAACTCGAAAAAGCACCAGGCTGGAACCCTTGCGATGGCCCACGCCGGTCGCAACACTGGGGGATCACAATTCTACATCTGCTACGAGGGACAGCCACACCTCGATGGCGTTCATACCGTTTTTGGTCTCACCGGAAATATGGACGTCGTGCTCAAGCTGAACAACGGAGCACGCATCAACAAAGTTACGATCCAAGAAAACTGATTGACTGGTCTCGGCGTCATTGTTTTCCTTGACGCCAAAACAACAACACTGGGCTGGTCATCATTAAGCCAGCCCTCTGATTGGCCTCCAAATCTTTGAACTCTCGGTCGAGACGTTCCAACGTTTGAGGGGGATGGAGTGCCATGCGTTCGCTTGGAACACGCATCAGGCCTAAAGCCTCGGTGCTGGAGATCTTGGCTAACGCTTGAATTAAAGGCGAGGGATCCTGATCACCAGGATTGATTTTCCAGACGAAATGCGGTCTGTCCCAGAGGGCGAGCAGCCTTGGTTCATGGAGCGCATCCAATTGGAAGCCGTGCTCCTGTGCCACCAACTCAACTTGCTGCCGGATCTCTGGCCAAGTATCAGGTTGACCTTGCACAGTCATGGCCAACACAATGCAAGGCGTGTCGGCTTCCAGCAAGTGGCCAAGCTTGTCTCGCTTGGCAGCTAGGTAGTCGGCATTGTGGTCACCTGCATCCATGACTAGGGGGACACGCTCTTCCACTTGCAAGCCGTATCCACCCAATCCGGCAATCTTGCGCGGGTTGTTGGTGAGGAGGCGCAATCGATGGATCCCAAGGTCGGAGAGGATTTGCGCTCCAACGCCGTAATTGCGTAAATCGGCAGGAAATCCCAATCGCTCATTTGCCTCAACGGTGTCAAGTCCGCCGTCCTGAAGGCTGTAAGCCCTCAGTTTGTTGATCAAGCCAATGCCGCGTCCTTCTTGTCGCAGGTAAACCACGACACCTTCTTTCTCGGCTTCGATTTGGCGTAGAGCCGCCTCCAATTGGGGACGACAGTCGCAGCGCAGTGATCCGAAGGCGTCTCCCGTTAAGCATTCCGAGTGCATCCGCACCAAGACCGGTTCCTGCAAAGAAGCTGGATCACCTTTCACCAGAGCAACGTGCTCTGACCCGTCGAGATCATTTTTGTAGCCGATCGCTTGAAAGGCCCCGAACTGACTGGGGAGTTCAGCGTGCGCTAAACGCTTGACGAAACGCTCATTTTCGAGCCTGTAGCGAATGAGATCGGCAATGCTGATCAGCTTTAACCCCCATTGATCGGCGTAGGCCCTAAGTTCGGGCAGTCGTGCCATGGAGCCATCGGTGTTCTGAATTTCACAGATAACGCCAGCTGGGCTGAGACCAGCCAGCAGGGATAAATCAACAGCCGACTCCGTATGGCCGGCGCGCTTTAGGACGCCCCCAGAGCGTGCACGAAGGGGGAAAATATGTCCTGGACGGCGTAGATCCGCAGGACGTGTTGACGGGTTGAGGGCAACCTGAATGGTTCGCGCTCGATCGTCGGCTGAAATGCCGGTGGTGACGCCATGTTCGATGCCAGCGTCGATGCTCACGGTGAAGGCCGTCTGATTGGCATCGGTATTGCGATCCACCATCAGAGGAAGATCGAGTTCATCGAGGCGGTCTCCCTCCATGGCGAGACAGATCAAGCCTCTGGCTTCCGTAGCCATGAAGTTGATCGCCTCAGGGGTGGCGAACTGGGCCGCACAAATTAGGTCGCCTTCATTTTCACGTTGCTCGTCGTCCACGACTACGACACAGGCTCCATTGCGAATGGCCACGAGTGCTTCCGCAATGCTGTCGAATTGAATCGCTTCGTTGGAGGGAGCAGGAGGACTGGAGTTCAGGAGCCTGGAAAGTCGAAATAGGTCTTCATTATCAATCTCTGTACGATCGATCGTTACGAGAGCTCCCCAATGCCAAGCAGCAGACCGTCCACGATGGCTGAAATGGCGGCGACGTCTGGGGGGCGTGTTGCCATCGTTGGCGCCTCTGGGTACGGCGGCCTTCAGACCATCCGCTTACTGCAAGAGCACCCATCCTTTTCCGTTACCTATCTCGGTGGAGAGCGCAGTGCTGGGAGGCGTTGGAGTTCCATCTGCTCCTTTTTACCGTTGCCGGATGATCCCCTTGTTGAATCCGTCGATCCAGTTCGGATTGCTGAAGATGCCGATTATGCCGTTCTTAGCCTTCCCAATGGTCTGGCCTGTCAGTTAGCGCCGCAGTTACTCGATCGGGGTGTTCGCGTTGTCGACCTTTCTGCAGATTTTCGATATCGCTCGTTAGATCAGTGGCTTGAGGTGTACGCCCAGGAAGCCAGCAATCTCAATCGGAACGACGCTGAACTTTGTCGTGATGCTATTTACGGGCTTCCAGAATGGAACGGTCCGGACATCGCTGAGGCGAAACTGGTAGCAGCAGCTGGCTGTTTCCCAACGGCCAGTTTGATGCCGCTTCTGCCCTTCCTTAAGCAAGGATTAATTGATACCGATCGAATCATCATCGATGCCAAAACAGGGACCTCCGGCGGTGGCAGGGTTCCCAAAGAAGCCATGTTGTTGGCAGAAGCCTCTGAGTCGATTGCTCCCTATGGCGTAATTGGTCATCGCCACACGTCCGAGATTGAGCAGATGGCTCAAGAGGTTGCTGGTCAAACGATCCAACTTCAATTCACGCCGCATTTGGTGCCGATGGTGCGCGGCCTTCTTTCAACGGTGTATGCCCGATTAAGGGATCCAGGCCTCACAGCCGAAGACTGCACAACGGTGTTGAAAGCGGTGTATCGCCACCATCCCTGCGTTTCCGTTTTGCCAGTCGGCACGTATCCCGCCACAAAGTGGGTGCGTCACACGAACCGAGCGCTTCTTTCCGTCCAAGTTGACAACCGGACAGGTCAATTGGTGTTGATGAGTGCGATCGATAATTTGATCAAGGGGCAGGCAGGCCAGGGTGTGCAGTGTCTCAATCTGATGGCGGGTTTGGTACCTGAGACTGGACTTCCCCTGCAACCCTTTTACCCCTGACGCCAGCGATGAGCGTTTTGCTGCAGCGTTGCTGGAAGCAAAACGTGTTCTTGTTGTTGCACTCGTTTTGCAAGGGAGTCGCGGTTATCGGCACCGAAAACTGGAACTGCTGCTTGAGCAAGGATGGGTCCAGCATCAAGCTCAGTTGTGACGATATGCACTGTGCAGCCACTGATGCTCACCCCAGCTTTGAGGGCTTGTCCCACAGCATCGAGTCCACGGAAACTGGGCAGGAGGGAGGGATGGATATTCACCAGTCGTTCCGGAAAGGCCTTCACCAACACATCGGTGACGATTCGCATCCAGCCGGCCATCACCACGACATCCACTTGATGTGACTGAAAGAGGGAAACCAGCTGTCGATCGAGGGATTCTCGATTCGGGTAGCTCCGATGATCCACCACTTCGAGATGGATGCCGAAGCGATCAGCCCGCTGATGGGCACCACAATTTTTGTTGTTGACCACCAGCAGTGGAATCTCGGCCCCAAGTCGACCGGTGTTGATGGCCTGAACGATGGCTTCGAAATTGCTTCCATTGCCGGAGGCCATCACCCCAATCCGTAACGGTGGTATCAGGGAAGCAACGCCTTCTGAATACGGATGTAAAAGGGCCTGGTCAGCTGGATTCCACTGGCTAGGGTCAGTCAAAGCAGGCGATTGGTCAATGTCCCATCTCTCCATCCTGCCCACCGTGTACACGCGGCTTGATTATTTGGCTCGTTCCTTGACCCAAGAAGGCTTCAAGGTTCAGTTCGGTGGGTGTCTTGATGACGTCGGTGCAGCCCCAGTGCCCGTCGACCTTGTGGCTTATTGCGGTGATGTTCGTCCGCTGGGTTGGTCACGTCAGTCGGATGGGAGCATCTGCCTTTGGGGCGACCTTCAACGCATCAGCTCACATCCAGGACTTGAAGCGCGACTTCAGCGCGTGGCGCGTCGCTATGCACTGCTGTTCGCCATCGAGCAGATCACGATCGAGGGTGATCTCGTAACAACTGCCGCCCTTTCTCTCCAACAGGACTGATGTGAGCGATTCGGTTCAGATTCGGCTCGACCTAACCCAACCATCAAGCCAGACGGTTGGGGTCCAAATGGTTTGGACGCCCCAGTGGAATCGCCAAATTCTGCAATTTCCCGTGTGGACGCCAGGGTCCTACACCGTTCGAGATCACGTTCAACATCTGCATAGTCTCAGGCTGAGTAACGGATCCAGTGCGCTCAGCCTGCGTCGCTTGTCCCCGAGTCGTTGGCTGTGCGAACTGACGACCCTGGAGCCGCTCACGCTGAGCTTCTCCATCGAATCGCGTGATCTCACGGTTCGGACAGGTTTGGTCGACCCCGATTTTGCCTCCCTCAGTCTGGCTTCAGTGGCGATGGAGATTGAGGGCAGCCGTTGGATGCCCCACCACCTGGAGGTGTCAGCTCCCTCCCACTGGCAGGTGCATCTGCCGCTTGAACCTGCCCTTAAGGGTTGGCTTGCTAAAGATTTCGATGCGCTGATCGACACCCCGCTGCATGCCGGTCCGTTTGGGGTCAAGCCTTTCTCTGTTCATGGGCATCGGCATGATCTTCTCCTGATTGGTTCTCCTCCCTTTGGTTGGCCGGAGGGATTCATCACGGACATCGAGCGCGTTTGCGAGGCCACCTGTGATCTGTTGGGGACGCCACCCCCCGCAGGGGACCGCTATCAACTGGTCCTTCAGCTTCTTGAAAAGGGATATGGCGGCCTCGAGCACGACCATAGTGCGGTGTTGCAATTCAATTGGTCTGCTCTGGCAAGCAAAAAGGGTTACCGGCAGCTACTTCAACTCATAGGCCATGAGTATCTGCACCAGTGGAATGTGCGGCGACTTCGTCCGGTTGAGCTGCGTCCTTACGACTATTCCCAACCGGTGATTTGCGAGGGGTTGTGGTTCGCGGAGGGGATCACGAGCTACTACGACCTTTTCCTTCCTTTATGGGCAGGGTGTAGTGACGAGGCCATGCTTTTGGAGGACTTCGGTGCGGAGCTGTCCAGTGTGTTGATGTCACCTGGAAGGTCGATTCAGTCCCTATCGATGAGCGCAGAAGAAGCCTGGGTGAAGTTGTACAAGGCCACACCCGCTTCTCGGGATACCCAGATCAGCTACTACCGCCTTGGAGCTGCTGTTGCATTTTGCCTGGATGTACGCCTCCGCAGTTTGGGCTCATCCCTTCCAGTGTTGCTGCGCCATTTGTGGAGCGCCTATGGCGAATCCTGTCGAGGTTTTTGCAGAAACGACCTCCATCAATGGCTCACATCTGTGGATATGGGTCTTCCTGCAGAACTAGACCAGTGGCTTGATGACACAAGCGCGGTTCCGTTGGAGCAATCGGCTGAACTCCTTGGTCTGCGGTTGGTGCCTGTCCAGCAAAGGTCCCCCCATCATGGGCTGATGTTGAAACAGTCAGCTGGTGATCTGGTGGTTCAACGGGTCATGCACAACAGCCCTGGAATGAGGGCCGATTTGGTGGTCGGAGATGAAATCCTGGCGATCAACGGTTTCCGTGTCCGTTGCATCGATGCAGTTGCTGATCTCATGCGTAACTGTCGTGACGTCAAGCTGTCTTTTGCGCGTCGGGGCTTAATGAAAGAAACGCGCCTACAGCCTGAAATGGCAATTGAGTCTTGGCGTTTGGACATTGATCCCCAGGCGTCATCCGGTCAATTGGCATTAAGAGAGCAATGGTTCAAAAACGTCTGAGCCGTTGCCGAAAGAAAACTATTTCGCTTTTGCAGCGTCATCAAAAGACTGCCCTGTCAGCGGTTGCCATTGGCTCAATCAGTTTTGTGGTGTTGAGTTGGCTTCTGATCGACGGCCGAATGCTGTCGTTTGCTGGGAATCGACCTTCGTTGTTGGATCTACTCGACCAGGTGACTGAGGACAAGGATCGTCAGCGCAAGACGTCTCCGCTTGGATCCGTTCCTTTCGCTCCTCAATCCCGTTCGTGGCGTTCGCCACTGGCCCGTCAATGTTCGAGCATTGACAAAAGCATTCGTTCTCGGTTGCTAAACCTCCAGAAGCAGGCGGGATCGTGGCGGACTTTTGTGCCCATTGACCCGTCCAACTTTGGCGAGCGTTTCAGCAAAGACGCTTTTGGTCGTCGCATCGACGCTTCTCCCCGGGTGATTGTTTTGCATGAAACGGTGTATTCCGTGATCTCTGCGGTTAACACCTTTCAAACGCCTCACCCGAGAGATGAAGACCAAGTCAGCTATCACACCCTCATCAGCTTTGATGGCCGAGTATTGGACCTGGTGCACCCACTGAAGCGGGCCTATGGAGCTGGCTATTCAGCCTTTCTTGGCGAATGGGCCATTACAAACAAACGTTTGAAGGGATCGGTGAATAATTTTGCTCTCCATCTAAGCCTCGAAACGCCAATAAATGGTGCGAATGGTCGTTCTGGTCACAGCGGCTATTCGTCCCAGCAATACGACGCTTTGGCCCTGGTGTTGTCCGGGTGGATGACCGCGTTCAATCTCTCTCCAACAACAGTCACGACCCACCGTCACGTGGATATTGGAGGCGAACGCGCCGATCCTCGTAGTTTCGATTGGTGGGCACTGCAGATTCGGCTTGCTGCTTTGGGAGACCTTTGTGTTTCGTAATCAGCGTGATTTGTCCGATCGTCTCAAATGAAACGTGCTCGGGCGGGAGCTCGCCTCGAGTAAATCAGCCCATGCAGTTCCGGATCCTGCATGTATCGCAAAACCCTGGCCGGGTAGTCCAATTTGCCGTTGTGTAAGTAGCTGAGTGTCGCAATCGCTTTTGCATCCAAATAGGAACGGCTGGCTTGGAGCACTCCTTGGGGTGAAAGCCCTAATTCGCGTTTAAGCCGCTGCAGTTTTCCCACCAAAAGCCGCACGTTTTGTTCTGGATTCAACAACTGATCGCGTGCCCAAGCGACTTCTTCCGGGGTCGGTTGTTGGGGGAGCTTGTTTTGGTGAATTAATTCACTAATGCCAAGTTGGGCGGGGCCATGGGTTTTGACGAAGCCCGAATGAGCAATAAACGGCAATCCCTCTCCAGGTTTGGAGTGTTGAATTTCATCAAACAGAATCGCTGTTACCAACATCGGATTCACCCGATGTTGTGCAGATTCACGAAGGATGACCGGTTTGAGTGCCTGGAGGCGATCAAGGGTGCGCAACCGCAGGGGTTGCAATTGATCCAACCCATCGGTGAAAAGCTGGGCCAGAGGTGTCTGGGGCCCATGGACTCCGAATCTCTGTTGCAGGATTTGTAATTCTTCAACGCTGAAATCAGCAGGATTTAGCTGCATTTCCAGCGTGGATTGCGCATGGCCAGGTTCCATGTCGATGCCTGGCGTTGTGCGCAAGAACCCCAGTCCGATGGCAACGGCAACACAGGCTCCTGCAGCGATAAAGCGCAGACGATCAGACATGGGGGAGTGATGCCAAATACGAAGGAACTCGGATGAAACTACGCGGGTTGTCCAAGAAAGTGCGCATTTGGTCAGATCCTGGATAGCTTCAGCAGATATCAGCAGCACCCTGCCCGTGAGCTTTCCGGATTTCAGCGCTAGCGACGCTCAGATTCAATGGCAGCGGTTTTGTGATCTCCTCTGGTATCACGACGATCTTGGTTTGTGGCTGGATGTCAGCCGAATGCACCTCAATGCTCCGGAGCTTGAGGCGTTGCAACCGGCTATGGATCGTGCCTTCACAGCCATGCAAGAGCTAGAAGCGGGTGCCATTGCTAATCCCGATGAAGAAAGGCAAGTCGGGCATTACTGGCTGCGGGATCCTCAGCTCGCTCCATCCGATGAGGTTCGGACCCATATTTCTCGCGAAGTCGATGAAATCGAGGCTTTTGGCCGTGCTGTGGTTCGTGGTGAGATCAAGGCTCCAAGTGGAGCATCGTTCACAGATGTGTTGTGGATTGGGATCGGAGGCAGTGGTCTTGGCCCTGCCCTGATGATTCGTGCGCTCCAGAACAACAACCAGGGGCTCCCATTTTATTTCCTCGATAATGTTGATCCCAATGGAATGAGCAACGTTCTTGGAGGTCTGTCCGGACGCTTCAAGACCACGTTGGTGGTGACGGTGAGCAAGTCCGGTGGAACACCGGAACCTCATATAGGCATGGAGCAAGCCCGCTTAAAACTGGAGAATGCCGGTGGTGAGTGGGCTGGGCAAGCGGTTGCCATCACGATGTTGAACAGTCGTCTTGATCAACAGGCCCAACAGGAAAGTTGGCTCAAACGCTTCGACATGTTCGATTGGGTTGGCGGACGGACAAGCATCACCAGTGCCGTCGGGTTACTGCCTGGGGCACTCATTGGATGCGACATCAGAGATTTCTTGGCGGGTGCAGCTCAGATGGACGAAGCCACCCGCGTGGCCGACAGCCGTCGGAATCCTGCGGCGCTGATGGCGGCGTCTTGGTATGTGGCGGGGGATGGCAAAGGTCGCCGCGACATGGTGGTTCTCCCTTATCGCGATCGACTGGAGGTGTTCAGCCGCTATCTCCAACAACTGGTGATGGAGTCCCTCGGTAAACGCCTTGACCGGGATGGCAATGTTGTGCATCAAGGTATTGCTGTTTACGGAAACAAAGGCTCTACCGATCAACATGCTTATGTCCAACAATTGCGCGATGGAGTTGATAACTTTTTTGCTACATTCATTGAAGAACTCGAAGACAGTCAGGATATTCCGGGAATCAAAAATGAGCGCCCCGGTGATTTCCTCGATGGTTTTTTACAGGGAACACGATCAGCTCTAACGGAAGGTGGACGCCAAAATATGACTATCACCATGCGGCGCTTCGACGAACGTCGCTTGGGCGCTCTCGTCGCTCTGTTTGAGCGCGCGGTTGGGCTCTATGGAGAATTAGTGAATGTGAATGCTTATCACCAACCAGGGGTTGAGGCAGGAAAGAAAGCAGCAGCAGCCATCCTCGACTTGCAAAAATGCGTCGAAGAGGTTCTTCAGGATGGAGTGCCTCGCACTGTTTCTGAGATCCGACAAGTTATCGATGATGGCAGTGATGAATCCATCTTTTGGATCATGCGACATCTAACCGGTAATAAGCGCCAATACAACGCGCAAGGCGATTGGTCGAGTCCCGCTGGTATACGCTTCAGTAAAGGATGAAAGTAGAGTTTATTGGCTTTAACTTTTATGGTCATTTAGCAATATACAAGTCTGTTTAAATTCAAATTTGTTGCTTCAATTGATGATGTCCAACATATTTTAGGGAACAAGGTTGACAAGTTTTCCCGGCACCACGATCACGCGTTTCGGTTGTGCACTTTCAAGCCATTTCTTGGCAACATTACTGGACAGCGCCATGGATTCAAGGGTTTCTTTGTCCGCTTCAGCAGGCACTTGCATACTTCCACGAACTTTGCCCTTCACTTGAATCACGATCGAAATGGTGTCTTGGATTAAGGCGCTGGTATCCACAGAGGGCCAACTTTGTTGATGCACGCTGCCGCTACCACCGAGACGATTCCAGAACTCTTCGGCGATGTGCGGAGCAAAAGGCGCTAACAACCGAATGAGGCCAGACATGGCCTCCTGGAGGATTGCAGGGCTAAGACGATCGGGTTCCGATGCCGTAATCGTGTTGGAGAGCTTCATCAATTCAGAAATGGCCGTGTTCAGCTGAATTTCATCGTCGAGATCCTCACTAACCGCATCAATCGCCAGGTGAAGTGCCCGACGAACATCGGCTTCCTGCTCCGTTAAGTCCGTTGGAAGGTCTGTTTTGTCCAGATTGGTCAGCGTCGAAGATGCACTTTCAACCAGACGCCAGAGACGCTGCAGAAATCTGAACTGCCCTTCAACATCGGCGTCATCCCACTCGAGATCCTTCTCAGGGGGTGCCTTGAACAGAATGAACATTCGGGCCGTGTCGGCGCCGTAGCGATCGATGACTGCCGCTGGGTCTACGCCGTTGTACTTCGATTTCGACATTTTCTCGAACAACACGTCGAGCTTGTCGCCAGTGATTGGATCGACCGGATCATTGGGATCGCTGACATCAGCTGTTGCGATGTACTTACCAGTTGTCGGATTGCGATACGTCACTGCCTGCACCATCCCCTGGGTCAGCAGACGCTCGAAGGGTTCATCGATATCAATGAGCCCACGATCTCGGAGTGCCTTAGTGAAAAATCTTGAGTAAAGGAGATGAAGAATTGCATGTTCAATTCCTCCAACGTATTGCTTCACCGGTAACCATCGATTCACGGCCTCCTTGCTGAAGGGTTGTTTTGTGTTGTGGGGATCAGCAAAGCGCAGGAAATACCAGGAGGAGCACATGAAGGTGTCCATGGTGTCGGTTTCACGCTGAGCGGCACTACCACAGCAAGGGCAGGACACGTTGACCCAATCGGTCTGTTGGCTCAGGGGTGACCCGCCTTTTCCTGACAGATCAATGCCTCGAGGTAATTCCACCGGTAAATCGTCCTGTGGAACGGGCACAACTCCGCAAGTGGAGCAGTGGATTATGGGGATTGGGCAGCCCCAATATCGCTGCCGTGAAATCAACCAGTCACGCAACCTGTAAGTCACTTTGCTGGAGGCCCATCCGGCTGTCTCTCCGTGGTCTGTGATGGCTGCCTTGCCCTGGGTTGAGGGTTGGCCATCAAACGAGCCAGAGTTGATTAGCGTTCCATCCTCTGTCCAGGCCTTGCCTGCTTCAATTGCTTCCTTGGCACCCTCGGCGTCGATCACCTGACGGACCGGTAAACCATTGGCCTTGGCAAACTGGATATCCCGTTGGTCATGTGCAGGTACGCCCATCACCGCACCTGTTCCGTAGTCGGCCAAGACGTAATCGGCGATCCAGACCGGCAGTCGTTCGCCATTCAATGGATTGGTGACACAGGCACCGGTGGCGACCCCTTGCTTGGGCCGATCGTCACTTGTGCGTTCAATCGTGCTGAGGCGTGCAACTCGCTTGCGGAACTGATCAACGGACGAGTGTTGCTTTTCTATTGTGAGTGTTGGCACCAGTCGATGCTCTGGTGCCAACACCACATAACTGGCCCCCGACAGGGTGTCGGGTCGCGTGGTGAACACCGTGATTGATTCCTGATTGGCACCTTCTACCTGAAATGTGATTTCGGCCCCTTCTGAGCGTCCGATCCAGTTTGCTTGCATTGTGCGAACCCGTTCAGGCCAACCCTTCAGCTTGTCGAGGTCATTCAGAAGTGCTTCGGCGTAATCGGTAATGCGAAGGAACCACTGATTTAACTGACGTTGTTCGACCAGTGCTCCCGACCGCCACGAGCGCCCTTCAGCATCCACCTGCTCATTCGCCAAGACCGTTTGATCAACGGGATCCCAGTTCACCGTGGCGTTTTTTCTGTACGCCAGTCCGCCATCGAATAATTCGAGGAAAAGCCACTGAGTCCAGCGGTAGTAATCGCTATGACAAGTGGCCTGTTCGCGATCCCAGTCGATTGACAGTCCGAGCCGGTCGAGCTGGTCCCGCATTTGGTCGATATTGCGGTCAGTCCATTCACCTGGGTCAATATTGCGTTCGATGGCAGCATTTTCGGCAGGTAATCCGAAGGCGTCCCAGCCCATTGGATGCAAGACAGAATCCCCCCGCATGCGCTGAACACGCGCGATCACATCAGTGATCACGTAGTTCCGTACGTGACCCATGTGCAGGGTTCCTGATGGGTACGGAAACATTGAAAGGGCAAAGAACCCCGGCTTCGTGGCGTCGGTCTCTGTGATGTCCAGCCCTAGGTCTTTCCACCGGGCTCTCCAGCGTTGCTCGAGCGCTGTGGGGTCGTAACGATTGTCCTGCGGGCTGTTGCTAGCTGAAGCTGAAGAAGAGGCAGCGTTCACGGGACCCGCATGTGGCATGGCTGCGATCGTGCCATACGCCTGTTGATTAATCGATGGATCGAATCAGGGTGATGTGTCGACGAGCGATCAAAACAGGGCGAGTCGATCCGAGACGTTCGAGCGCGAGAAACTAAGTGTCTTGCCAGATCAGACGTCCGTCGATGCGCTCCTGATCAACAATGGCAATGCGCACAGCGAGACCTTCACTGATCCAGTTCTGCAGCATCCGCACACCCGCAAGACTCGTGTTAAGTAGTGCGGTCTCCATAAAATTCAGAACACACGCAGGGGAGCATGCTGCAGTTCAGCAAATATCAGGGTCTTGGCAACGACTTCCTGATTCTTGAAGGTCGTCAGGGGCAACTCTCTGTTGGCATTTCGGAGCCTGATCCCGAATGGGTTCGACGCATCTGTGATCGACGTTTTGGCGTTGGTGGTGACGGCTTGATTTTGGCTCTACCTCCCCAGAAGGATGGCAATCTGCGCATGCGGATTTTTAATGCCGATGGCACCGAAGCTGAGATGTGTGGCAATGGAATTCGCTGCCTTGCCCGCTATCTGGCTGATACCGATGGAGAGGCCCCAGGGTGTCGATGGGCGATTGAG